>NZ_CP029832.1:300000-475000 GCF_003233655.1 Azospirillum ramasamyi | reverse complement strand
CGCCGCGCACCATGGCGTCGTCCAAAGGCAGGCCGGCGAAGGAATAGTTCTGATAGGCGGTGCGCAATGGGATTTCAGCCGACAGCAGCGGCACCTTCAGAGCGGAGATCTGTTCGCGGGCGAAGCCGGCAGCCTGGGCACGGCGGTTCACCTGCATCAGCACGACCGCCGCCGGGATGCGCGCCAGCGGATCGCGGCGTTGCGCCATCTTCTGCTCCGCGATCACGTGCTGATAGGTGCGCGCCGCTTCCAGCGCATCCTTGAGGTCGGGGCGCGACGGAATAAGCACCGCATTGGCGACGCCGATGGAATGCACGAGACCGCGCGCCAGCACGCCGGCGACATCGATGACGACCCAGTCCGCCCGCTGCTCCGCCTCGGTCGCCGCCTCGATGATGTCGTCCTCGTCAACCGTGGTGCAGGCGATGGGAGCGCCGGCCGCCTTGATCCACTGGGTGAGGTTGCGGTTGGGATCGACGTCCAGCAGTTCGACCTTGCGTCCGGCCCGGCGCCAATGATCAGCGAGGCAGAGCGACAGGGTCGTCTTTCCCGGACCGCCCTTCGTGCTGGCTGACGTGATGATCGGCATGGCTTCCCACCCTGGCTGAGGTCAGGCCTGCAAGCTGCGCCAGAGCGGCAATCAAAGTCAACGTACCCCATCGGCGGTAACAGCTTGCCTGACCCGGAGTGCGCCCCGCCGCGGCCCAACACCATTGCCCGCGGTTTTGCCCTTCGGCAGTCGCCCGGCCAACTCGTTGCGGAGAAGCGGAAAAAGGGCCAAGGAGAAAACAGGAAGCGGACCATTGCGCGTCATTTTCCTCTCCCAAAAATAATAATGGCCCATCTTCCTGGTTTTCCCTTGCATCGCGGCTGACAAGCGCCCACATTTGGTTGATCGAAGTTGCTCTGGGTTATGTGTTTTCCAGCTTTCAGAAGGCTGGACTTCCTGCCTTAGGTGAATTTGATGCTTGGCTCATGTTGAGCTCGGCAACCCGGGAAAGGACACTGCCCCATGACCAACGGTACTGTTAAGTGGTTCAATTCGACCAAGGGTTTCGGTTTCATCCAGCCGGAAGACGGCTCCGCTGACGTTTTCGTTCATATCTCCGCCGTCGAGCGTGCGGGGATGGGCAACCTGAACGAAGGCCAGAAGCTGTCGTTCGAATCCTTTCGCGATCCGCGTCGCGGCAAGGTTTCGGCCGAGAACCTGCGTGCGCTCTGAGCGCGGCGGAACGGCACGATCCTGATACGATCCAAAAGGGCGGCCTCGGGCCGCCCTTTTGCTTTTCGCCCCCTGCACTTTTCTCCCGGGTCCGGGACCGGAGTGGGCATGCCCCAGAAGAAAGCCGTTCCGACTTCGCCCACGGGTTCCACCGATCCCTGGATGCGTGTCGCTCACATGGCCGGGCGGTTGGCAGCCACCGCCGGCACCGCCTGTTCCTCGAACCCGCACCCGCCCGACAGCGGCCTGGCGCGGTGCTGGACCGCCGGGTGGGACAGCACACGCCCCGTCCCGGCATCCCGGCAGAAAGGCCTGCGGCACAGGCTGCGGTCCTCATCCTCTCCCCCGCAACCAAAGCAGGACTACAGCATGATCGACCTGATCGAGAGACTCCCGGCTATGGCCGACGCCGACCTGACCACTCTGGCCTCCAATGCCGAGCGGCTTGCGCTCAGCGGGACACCGAAACAGCGGACGGCGGCCGATGCTGCCCTGCCCGCCATCCGGGCGGAGGTCGCCGCACGGAAGGAAAAGCTGGCAGCCCTTCCTTCCACACGCGCGCCGCGCCGCAGCAAGAAGGTCGCGGCAGCAGTAGACACTCCCCAGTAGACGGAACCCCCTAAGCCACGGGGTTCTTGACCGACGTAGCGTCTACTCCTACCCTCCCGCCCAGCTTATGCCGGGGAGGATGCTGTGAAGGGCGAGGAGTTGCGGACCTACCGCGAGGCGAAAGGGCTGTCACAGTCCGAATTCGCCGTCTGGCTGAACGAACGGCTGCAGCGCCGCTACGACAAGCAGAAGGTCAGCCGCTGGGAGAACGACGCCGAACGCATTCCGGCAGCGCTCGACGCGCTGATCAAGCGCGAGACCGCAGGAGTCGACAGACAGGGCGGCCCGGCGCTGGTCGTCGTCGTGGCGAACCAGAAGGGCGGCTGCGCCAAGACGGTGTCGGCGGTCAACATCGCCTCCGCCCTCGCCCTGCAGGGCTATGCGACGATGCTGATCGACTGCGATCCGCAGGCCAACGCGACGCAGCATCTCGGCATCGACTCCTACACGCTGGAGACAGAGGCCAAGACCCTCTACTACGTCATGCACGGCGACCTTGACCTGCGGGACATCCTGGTCACGGTGGAGGAAAGCGGGCTGCGGGTCGCCCCCTCCTCCATCCGGCTGGCGGAGACGGAGGTCGAGTTGGGCAAGGAAGCCGGCGGCGACTTCATCATGAAGGAAAAGATCGCCGCGGCGAAGCGGGTCTTCGACTTCATCATCATCGACACGCCGCCCAACATCGGCGAGCTGACGAAGAACGCCATGGTGGCGGCCCACACCGCCGTCATCCCCTGCCAGACGGAAAAGTTCAGCCTGCTCGGCATGGGGTTCCTGCTGGAGAATGTCGCCAAGATCCGGCGCCGGATGAACACCGCCCTGTCGGTTCTGGGCATCGTTCCAACCATCTTCAAGCAGCGCGAACGCAACGACCGCGAGGTTCTGGAACAGATCCGGGAACAGTACGGCCCGCATCTGCGGGTGTTCGATCCGGTGCCGAAGGCCTCGGTCTATGCCCAGGCGACCTCGGTCGGCCGCGCCGCGGTCGAGGCGGCGCCGGACGTCGCCGGTGCCGCCGTCTACCGCGACGTCGCCGCCGCCCTGGTCGAGGAACGCGTCATCCGCATGAAGGAGGTCGAACGTGTCGCGTAGTCTGCTGGGCAAGGCGCAGAAATCGGCCCAGAGCGCCAACAGCATGGCCGCCGCCCGCGTCAAGGACGCGCTGTTCGGCCTCAGCCGCCACGCCCCGCATCTGGTCGAAGTGCCGCTGGACCGCATCGCCCCCAACCCGAACCAGCCGCGGCGCGAGTTCGACGAGGAGGAGTTGCAGGGGCTTGCCGCCTCCATCGAGCGTCATGGGCTGCAGCAGCCGGTCGGCGTACGCCAGGTCGCCGACGACCGCTGGCAGCTGGTCTACGGCGAGCGGCGGTTGCGGGCGATGAGGCTGCTGGGACGGGAAACCATCTTCGGCATCCTGTTCACCGGCGACGACGACGAAGAGATCGCCATCGTCGAGAACCTGCAGCGGAGCGACCTGAACCCGCTGGAGGAATCCGACGCCCTGTTCCGGCTGGCAGAGCGGCACGGCTATTCGCACCGGCAACTTGCCGACGCGCTGGGCCGCAAGAAGACCTATGTCACCATGATGCTGTCATTCCAGCGTCTGGCCCCGGCCATCCGCGCCGACTATGCCGCGTTCCGCCCGACCAAGGCGAAGTTGGAGGCTCTGGCCGCGATCGAGGACCGGGACGAGCAGGTGCGGGCCTGGGAGAAGCTGAAGCGGTCGGATGCGGGCGCGCCGCCTTCCTCCGCGGTCGACAGTGTTTCAGCGTCGCCGGAAGCGGGGGCGGGGATTGGGACGAAGACGGCGGGGCAGCGCGCATCGGTCAGCGCGCCGGCCGGCGTGGTGTCCAGCGCGCTGCCCAAGCGTGCGGCAAAGCCGTTGTTCCAGGCGCGGGACGTGCTGAAGGATTTGCAGGAGAAGCCGCGGAGGCTGTCGGGGACCGACCGTCAGGCCTTGCTGGAAATGCGGGCGGCCATTGATGCCGTGCTGGCTGCGGCGGCTGATTGAGACTGGTCGGATTCCGACCGCCATTCGATGAAGGCGGGCGGTCGGAATCCGACCAGCTAAGTCACCGCAGAGCGGAGGCGGGCAGGGCAACGCCGCCATTCATCCCGTCATCGGCCCCGGTGCTGGCCAGCCAATGGCCGATGGGCATGCGCGGATTGTCGGAGGACGCCTCGCTCCAGCCGGGTTCCACGCCCTGCATGTCGGGCAGGCGGTGGGCGATACCCTTGTGGCAGTCGATGCAGGTACGCTCGCCGGTGAACAGGTACTGCTCGTGGATGCGCGCCGCCCGCGCCCCCTGCTTGGTGATGTCCATGGAATCGGCGGTGTGGCAGTTGCGGCATTCCAGCGAGTTGTTGGCCTTCAGCCGCGCCCATTCATGCTCGGCCAGTTCGCGGCGCTTCTCCTCGAATTTCTCGCGGGTGTCGATGGTGCCGAAGATCTTGCCCCAGACCTCCTTCGACGCCTGCATCTTGCGGGCGATCTTGTCGGTCCACTCATGCGGGACATGGCAGTCGGGGCAGGTCGCCCGCACGCCCGAGCGGTTGGTGAAGTGGATGGTCTGCTTCATCTCCTCATAGACGTTCGACTCCATTTCGTGGCAGCTGATGCAGAAGGCCTCGGTGTTGGTCACCTCCAGGGCGGTGTTGAAACCGCCCCAGAAGAACACGCCGGCCATGAAGCCGCCCAATGTCAGGAACCCCAGGCTGAGGCTGCGGCTGGGACGGGAGATGGTCTGCCACGCTTGCCGCAGCGCCCCGGCAATGCGCGCCTTCATCGATGCTCTCCCCGGTCGGAGGGCCGGCTGACCAAGCTGTCGAGGTCGGTGAAGGTGTTGGGGACGATGGGCTGCGCCGTCGTTTGCGGCACATGGCATTGCATGCAGAAATAGCGCCGCGGCGCGACGCCGCCCAGCGTCTGGCCGTCACGGTCGACGTAATGGGTGATGCTGACCATCGGCGCCTGCACCGCCTCGGTGAAGCGGCGGCTGTGGCAGGTCAGGCACTGGTTGTTGTTCAGCGTGATCTGATAGTCGCGGACATTGTGCGGGATCACCGGCGGCTGTTCGGGATAGTTGCGGGTGACCCGGCGGTCGTCGGTGACGTCGGGCGGGATCGGCGGCGGAGTGATCTGCTCGAGGAAGTTCACCGGCGGACGGAAAGGCGAATCCAGCCGGCGCGGCTCGGCGTTACCGTCGGCACTCTGGGCCGACAGCATGGCCGGCACGAGGAAGGGCAGAACCGCCAGCGCGGCAAGGTGATGGGGACGCATGGCTCAACTCCTTCCTCAGACGGCGACGATCTTGACCGCGCACTTCTTGAAGTCGGTCTGCTTGCTGATCGGGTCGGTGGCATCCAGCGTGCACTTGTTGATCAGCCGGGCGGAATCGAACCAGGGCACGAAAACCACGCCGCGCGGCGGCTTGTTCCGCCCGCGCGTCTCCACCCGCGTCTGCATCTCGCCGCGCCGGGACACCACCTTCACCTCCGACCCTCGGCGCAGGCCGCGCGCCTTGGCGTCGTCGGGATGCATGAAGACCAGCGCCATCGGCATCGCCTTGTACAGTTCCGGCACGCGCATGGTCATCGATCCGCTGTGCCAATGCTCCAGCACGCGGCCCGTGACCAGCCACAGGTCGAAATCCTTGTCCGGTTCCTCGGCCGGCGGCTCGTAGGGGAAGGCGAAGATGTTGGCCTTGCCGTCCGGGTTGCCGTAGAAGCGGACCTCCTCCCCCGGCTTGACGAAGGGGTCCAACCCCTCGCGGTAGCGCCAGAGCGTCTCCTTGCCGTCCACCACCGGCCAACGCAGGCCGCGATTCTGATGGTAGGTGTCGAAGGGCGCCAGATCGTGGCCGTGGCCGCGGCCGAAACCGGCATACTCCTCGAACAGGCCCTTCTGGACGTAGAAGCCGAAAGCCTTGGACTCGTCGTTGGCATATTCGGGATTCAGTTCCGACAGGGGGAAGCGGTCGACGTTGCCATTGCGGAACAGCACGTCGTACAGCGTCTTGCCGCGATAAGAGGGATTGGAGTCCAGCACCTCCGCCGGCCACACTTCGTCCGTGGTGAAGCGCTTGGAGAACTCCATGATCTGCCAAAGGTCGGACCGCGCCTCGCCCGGCGCGTTGACCAGTTGGTGCCAGAAATGGGTGCGGCGCTCGGCATTGCCGTAGGCGCCTTCCTTCTCCACCCACATGGCCGCCGGCAGGATCAGGTCGGCGGCGGACGCGGTGAGGGTGGGGTAGGCTTCGGACACCACGATGAAATTCTCAGGATTGCGGTAGCCGGGATAGGTCTCGTTGGCTGTGTTGGGCGCCGCCTGCAGGTTGTTGTTCACCATGATCCAGAAGGCGTTGAGCTTGCCGTCCTTGAGCATGCGGTCCATCAGCACGGCGTGGTAGCCGATCTTGGACGGCAGCAGCCCCTTGGGCAGCTTCCACGCCTCCTCCGTGTGGGCGCGGTGGGTCGGGTTGGCGACCTGCATGTCGGCGGGCAGGCGGTGGGCGAAGGTGCCGACCTCGCGCGCGGTGCCGCAGGCCGACGGCTGGCCGGTCAGCGAGAAGGGGCTGTTGCCGGGTTCGGAGATTTTCCCGGTCAGCAGGTGGATGTTGTAGACCATGTGGTTCACCCACACGCCGCGGATATGCTGGTTGAACCCCATGGTCCACAGCGACATGACCTTGGTCTTCGGGTCGGCATACAATTCGGCCAGCTCCAGCAGCCGCTCCTTCGGCACCTTGGTCAGCTCGGCCGTGTAGTCCAGCGTGTAGGTGCTGACGAACTTGGCGAAGGCGTCGAAATCGATGGGCTTGGAATCCGCCGGATCCTTGGCGTTGGCCGCCCGCACCTCCAGCACCGCTTCCGGGCGCAGGCCATAGCCGATGTCCTTCTGCCCCAGGCGGAAGTTGCAGTGCTTCTCAACGAACTCCCTGTTCACCCGGTTGGTCTGGATGATGTGGTTGGCGATGTAGTTCAGGATCGCCAGATCGGTTCCCGGCTCGAAGATCATCGGGATGTCGGCGAGCTCGAAGCTGCGATGCTCGAAGGTCGACAGCACCGCCACCTTCACATGGGGGTGGGCCAGCCGGCGATCGGTGACGCGCGTCCACAGGATGGGGTGCATCTCCGCCATGTTGGAGCCCCACAGCACGAAGGCGTCCGCATGTTCGAAATCGTCGTAGCAGCCCATCGGCTCGTCCATGCCGAAGGTGCGGATGAAGGCGACGGCGGCCGACGCCATGCAATGGCGGGCATTGGGGTCCAGGTTGTTGGTGCGGAAGCCGGCGCGCATCAGCTTGGACGCCGCATAGCCCTCCCAGATGGTCCATTGGCCGGAGCCGAACATCCCGACCGCGTCCGGCCCCTTGGCCTTCAGCGCGCGCTTCCATTGGATGGCCATCTCGTCGAAGGCGCGGTCCCAGGAAACCGGCTGGAACTCGCCGTCCTTATGGTACTTGCCGTCCTTCATGCGCAGCAGCGGCTGGGTCAGGCGGTCCTGGCCATACATGATCTTGGACAGGAAATAGCCCTTCACGCAGTTCAGGCCGCGGTTCACTTCGGCCTGCATGTCGCCGTGGGTGGCGACGACGCGGTTGTCCTTGGTCGCGACCATCACGCCGCAGCCGGTGCCGCAGAAGCGGCAGGGCGCCTTCGACCATTTCAGCGCCGTGTCCGCCCCCGCCACCAGCGAGCTTTGGGCGGCGGCCGGCAGGCTCATGCCCCCTGCCGCCGCGGCGGCTGCCACCGCCTGGGTCTTGATGAAATCGCGACGGTCCAACATGGGCATTCCCCCTTTTCTTCTGGTGTTCGGGTCAGGCGGGCAGGGCGGCCAAATGGTTGCCTGACGGATCAGGGCCTGATGGATCAAGGCTGGGCGCGGCCGGCTTCGGACGGCGGCGCATCCTCCCAGCGGCCGACATGGTGGAAGACCATGACCGCGGAGAACACGCCGTCCAGCAGGTGCAGCGCGGTCATGCGGTCGGCGATCCAGCCCTCATGCGGACCTTCGACGGTGACCACCATCTTGCCGGACTCTTCGATGTGAAGCTCGGTGCCGGGCATGGCCTCGATGGCGGCGCGGACCGCCGGCTGCCGGTCGGGCCGGACATGCAGCAGCAGCGAGGCGAGGTGACGTTCATCGGCATTCGACGAGCCGGTGGCATCGTCAAGCGGCATGGGCTGGGCTCCCGGTCTGGTGGGTGAGGGTGACGGCGCCGGACGGGCAGGCGGCGACGCAGGCGCCGCAGCCGGTGCAGGCCTCGTCATCGATCCGGGCGTGGGCGGCCCCGCCCGGCGCCGGCTGGAAGCGGATCGCCCCTTCCGGACAGGCGTCCTGGCAACTGCGGCACACCACCCGCTGGACAGCGAGGCAGGACGGCGCAACGCTGGCGCGGAGCGACCAGGGGGCCGCATTGCGGTCGAAGATGGGCTCGGGACAGGCGTCGGCGCAGGCGCCGCAGAAGCTGCATTCGCCGCGTGTGAAGTCGACTTCGGGATAGCCGCCGTCGCCCGGACGCAGGATCGCCTCCGGGCAGGCCTCTGCACAGGCGCCGCAGCGGGTACAGAGCCCGGTGAAATAATCGGGACGCGACCAGGGCGGATGGATCGGCGCGGGATCGGCTGACGGCCGTCCCCGCAGGAAGCCCCGCCGCCCCCGGTCTATGGCATCGTCCGCCATGGCGACGCCCCCCGTCAGACCGCCGGCGGACCGGGCGGGCCCAGGATCAACTGCGAGATCCAGACGATGAAGCCATAGCCGCCGACGATGGCGATCGACAGCACCGGCCAGATGAGCACCGCCAGCAGCAGGAACATGGCGATCTCGCGCCGACGGGTTCCCGGATCGACCGGCGGAACCATCCCCGACGACAGGCTTGGATCGGCGGATGTGGAGGCATCGGGGCGGCGGGCTGGGCTGGGCTGCCGGGCTACGCTCATGAGATGCGGCCTTTTGCGTTAACTTGGGCTGACTATTCCAACTTCAAATTGCCGGAAAAGTCACGTGTCGGGGTCATGCCCTTAAGAGGTAGCCCATCAGATCATGACCCCGCAGCATCCTCCCCTCTCGCATCGACAGCTGCCGGCATGTGCATATTTTCCCGGCGGCGCGGTTCTGCTCTCGACGGCGGTCAAGACCTCCCCGACCGCCGCGCGCTTTTGCAATGGTTCAGCGTCACAGCGCCTGCTGCAGCTCCGGCAGGGCCTTGAACAGGTCGGCGACGAGTCCGTAGTCGGCGACCTGGAAGATCGGCGCCTCCTCGTCCTTGTTGATGGCGACGATGACCTTGCTGTCCTTCATGCCGGCCAGATGCTGGATGGCGCCGGAGATGCCGACGGCGACATAGAGGTCGGGCGCGACGATCTTGCCGGTCTGGCCGACCTGATAGTCGTTCGGCACGAAGCCGGCATCGACCGCGGCGCGGCTGGCGCCCACCGCCGCCCCCAGCTTGTCGGCGAGAGCCTCCAGCAGGTGGAAGTTGTCGCCCGACTGCATGCCGCGCCCGCCGGAAATCACGATGCGGGCCGAGGTCAGTTCCGGCCGCTCCGACTTCGACAGCTCGGCCGAGACGAAGCGCGACAGCGCCGGGTCGGCGGCGGCGGCGACGCTCTCCACCGGGGCGTTGTTGGTTGCGGCGGCGGCCTCGAAGGCGGTGGTGCGCACGGTGACGACCTTCACCGCATCGGCCGACTGCACGGTGGCGATGGCGTTGCCGGCGTAGATCGGCCGCTCGAAGGTGTCGGCGGCGACCACGGCGGTGATGTCGGAGATCATCGCCACGTCGAGCAGGGCGGCGACGCGCGGCAGCACGTTCTTGCCCACCGAGGTGGCGGCGGCGAGAACATGGCTGTAGCCGGGGGCGAGCGACACCAGCAGCGCCGCGACCGGCTCGGCCAGGGCATGCTCGTAAGCGGCATCGTCGGCGAGCAGCACCTTGGCGACGCCGGCCAGCCTGGCGGCCTGATCCGCGGCCGGGGCGGCGTTGCGGCCGGCGACCAGGACGTGGATGTCGCCGCCCAGCTTGGCGGCGGCGGTGACCGCATGGGCGGTGGCGGGCTTGAGGGCGGCGTTGTCGTGGTCGGCGAGGATCAGGATGGGCATGGGGCGGGTCCTTGGTTGGCGGGTGGCGGGGTGTCGGCTGCGAGTGCCCCCTCCCCATCCCTCTCCCGCCCTCGGCCGGCCAAAGGCCGGTCCGATCGCGGGGGAGGGTTAGGGCGGGGGGGGGGGCGTCCGGTACGACTACTCCTCAGATCACCCGTGCCTCGTTCTTGAGCTTGTCGACCAGGGTGGCGACGTCCGGCACCTTGATGCCGGCCTGACGCTTCGGCGGCTCGGTCACCTTCAGCGTGGTCAGGCGCGGCGTCACATCGACGCCCAGCGCGTCGGGCGTGACCGTCTCCAGCGGCTTCTTCTTCGCCTTCATGATGTTGGGCAGCGAGGCGTAGCGCGGCTCGTTCAGGCGCAGGTCGGCGGTGACCACCGCCGGCAGCTTCAGCTCCACCGTCTCCAGACCGCCGTCGATCTCGCGCGTCACCGCGACCGAGCCCTCACCGGCCACGACCTTCGAGGCGAAGGTGCCCTGGCCCCAGCCGAGCAGCGCCGCCAGCATCTGGCCGGTCTGGTTGCAGTCGTCGTCGATCGCCTGCTTGCCGAGGATCACCAGTCCCGGCGCCTCCTTCTCGACCAAGGCCTTCAGCACCTTGGCGACGGCCAGCGGTTCGGTGGTCACGTCGGTCTGCACCAGGATGGCGCGGTCGGCACCCATCGCCAGCGCCGTACGCAGCGTCTCCTGCGCCTGCGCCGGACCGATGGACACCACGACGATCTCGCTCGCCGTGCCGGCTTCCTTCAGACGGACAGCCTCCTCGACGGCGATCTCGTCGAAGGGGTTCATGCTCATCTTCACGTTGGCGGTCTCGACGCCGCTGCCATCCGCCTTGACGCGGATCTTCACGTTGTAATCAACCACCCGCTTGACGGGGACGAGAATTTTCATGGCAGTCGGTCCTCTTGCGGCTGGGCCGCACATGTGGCGCGGGACAGGATGCGGCGGGCCTTGCGCGCCATCGCTTCGTCGATCATGCGGCCATCGACCACCGAAACGCCTTTGGCGCTTTCCGCCACGATGCGGCGGGCCTGGGCGATCTCGGCTTCGGTCGGGGTCAATACCGCGTTGATGGTGGAAATCTGGCCGGGATGGATCGCCGCCTTGGCCCCGAATCCCAGTGCCAGGGCGGCGGCGGCTTCCCGCTGCATCCCGGCGCTATCGGTCAGATCGAAGAAGGGGGAGTCCACCGCTTCGATGCCCGCCAGCGCCGCGGCATTGATCAGCCGGGACCGCGCGGACAGCAGCGGCTTCCACGCGGTGGCGCAGCCCAAATCGGCGGACAGGTCGGCGGCGCCGAAGAACAGGGCGGCCAGCCGGGGCGATGCGCGGGCGATGTCCTCCACCGCCGCGATGCCGCGGGCGGATTCGATCAGCGCCACCAGAGGCAAGGGCCTTCCCGCTCCGCCCAGAAGCGTGTCGACCCAGCGGATCATCTCGGCGCTGTCGACCTTCGGCACGATGACGAAATCCGGCCCGCCACTTTGCGGGCGGCGCATCAGGGCCAGCAGATCCTCCAGCCCCTCGGGCGTCACCGGTGCGTTGATGCGCAACGCCCGCAGGATCGGCGCCGCAGGCGCCGCCGCCAGGGCGCTCAACGCCGCTTCGCGGGCCGACGCCTTGTCAGCCGGCGGCACGGCGTCCTCCAGATCGATGATGAGGACATCGGCACCGGAGCGCGCGGCGCGGTCGAAGCGGTCGGGGCGCGTCGCCGGGGTGAACAGCCAGCTGCGGCGGGACCGCTGGCCGGCAATTTCTCCGTCTCGAACCGCTTCGCTCATGACGTGACCGCGAATTCGGCCGTCATGGCGACCTGACCGTCCGAACCGACGGCCCATCCATGGATCTCGCCATCCCCCTTCTCCGCCGCGTTCAGCGTGAAGGGCGCGGTGTCGAACAGCGGCCGGCGGGCGCGGAAGCGGAAGCCGGCGACCCGCCGGCCGCCGGAATCGCCGCCGAGATTGCGCAGCACCAGATCCATCAGCAGGGTCGCCGTCAGCGGTCCATGCACCACCAGCCCCGGATAGCCTTCCGTCTCGCGGCAATAGGGGCGGTCATAATGGATGCGGTGGCCGTTGAAGGTCAGCGCGGAATAGCGGAACAGCAGAACCGGATCCGGGGTGACGCTGCCGGTCCAGTCGGCCGTGGGCAGCGGATCCGCGGCGGCTGCGGGCGGCGCCTCGCCCGGCTTGGCGGCTTCGCGGTAGACGATGTCCTGCTTTTCGCGGATGGCGACGCCGGCCTCGGTCGCGATCTCATGCATCACGCTGACGAACACCATCTCGCCCGACCGGCCGGCCTTGTGCTCCACCGATTCGATGGTGGAGGTGCGCCGCATCTCCGCACCGATCGGGATCGGCGCCAGGAAGCGCATGTCGCTTCCGGCCCACATCCTGCGGGGCAGCGGCACCGGCGGCAGGAAACCGCCCTTGCGCGGGTGGCCGTCCTCGGCGATGTCCCGCTGCGGCGTGACCGGCAGGAAATGCAGCCAGTGGCCGAGCGGCGGCAGCTCCCCCGCCGGCCAGGGCGGGGTGTCGTGGTCCAGCGTCGCCGCCAGCCCGGCCAGCGGTGCGGCGGCGGCGGTGTCCGTCCGCATCTCCACCCGGCCAATCCAGTCCTTCAAATGACCAAACGTCACGGCGCCACTCCGGATGAATGCAGGATTTTTCCCGGATTCATGATGTTGTGCGGATCGAAGGCACGCTTCAGCGTCGCCATCATCTCCAATTCCACCGGCGATTTGTAGCGCGGCATCTCGTCGATCCGCAGGCGGCCGATGCCGTGTTCGGCCGAGATCGATCCGCCGAGATCGACGACGATGTCGTGGACGATGGCGTTGACCGTCGCCAGCTTCGCCCGCCATTCGGCCGGGTCGCCGTCTTCCGCCTGGATCGGGTTGTAATGGATGTTTCCGTCCCCGAGATGGCCGAAGGAGAAGGGGCGGATGCCCGGACAGGCCCGCTCCAGCGCCGCGTCGGTGCGGTCGAGGAAGCGCGCAACGCGGGAGATCGGCACCGAAACGTCGTGCTTGAAGGACACGCCCTCGCGCTTCTGCCCTTCCGGGATGCCTTCGCGGATGCGCCACAGCGAATCGGCCTGGGCCTTCGATGCGGCGACCACGCCGTCCAGCACCTCGCCGGCCTCCATCCCCGCCTCCAGGATGCTTTCCAGCATCTCGGCCAGCCGGTTGCCGGAGTCCTGATCGGCCAGTTCCACGAGAACATACCAGGGATAGCGATCGCGCAGGGGATCGGGCACGTCCGGGACATGGCGGCGGGCCACGTCGATGCAGGCGCGCTGGATCAGCTCGAAGGTGACGATGCGGTCGCCGGCCACGCCCTTGGCGCGGGTCAGCAGATCGACGGCGTCGCTGGGGGCCGACACGGCGACCAGGGCGGTTGCGGTGGCGCGCGGCAGCGGCGACAGTTTCAGCACCGCGGCGGTGACGATGCCCAGCGTGCCTTCCGACCCGATGAAGATCTGTTTGAGGTCGTAGCCGGCATTGTCCTTGCGCAGGCCGCGCAGCCCGTCCCAGATCCGGCCGTCGGGCAGAACCACCTCCAGGCCGGCCACGAGGTTGCGCATGTTGCCGTAGCGCAGGACCTGCACGCCGCCGGCATTGGTCGCGATGTTCCCGCCGATCTGGCACGACCCTTCGGCGGCGAGGCTCATCGGGAACAGCCGCCCGACGTCGCGCGCCGCGTTCTGGATGTTGGCGAGGATGCAGCCGGCCTCCACCGTCATCGTGTCGTTGTCGATGTCGATTTCGCGGATGCGGTTCAGCCGGTTGGTGGAGATGACGATCTCCGATCCGTCGGCATGCGGCTGGCTGGCCCCGGTCAGGCCGGTGTTGCCGCCCTGGGGCACGATCGGCGTGCGGGTTTCGGCGCAGATGCGGACGACGGCGGCCAGTGCTTCGGTGCTGTCGGGCAGCACCACGGCCGGCGACCGGCCGACCCAGCCGTCGCGCCAGGACTCCATGAAGGGCTTCATGGTGTCGGGATCGGTGATCAGTCCGCGGTCGCCGACGATGGCACGGATCGGGGCGAGTACGGCCGTCTCGAAGTCCGGCCGCAGGGCGGTTTGCCCGCTGGTCTGCCCGCTGGTCTGAATGTCGTTCGGCAAGGGAGCTCTCCCTGGGCTTCGGGCCCGCGTCACAGCGCGCGGTAGGCCGTCTTGATGATGGTGTAGAATTCGATGGCCGAGCGTCCCTGCTCGCGCGGGCCGTAGCTCGACATCTTCCGTCCGCCGAACGGGACGTGGTAGTCGACGCCCGCCGTCGGCAGGTTCAGCATGGTCATGCCGGCCTGGATGTTCGCCTGGAAATGGCGGGCGTGCTTCATCGAGTTGGTGATGATGCCCGACGACAGGCCGTAATCGGTGTCGTTGGCGACGGCCAGCGCCTCCTCGTAATCCCTGACGCGGATGACGCTGGCGACCGGGCCGAACACCTCCTCGCGGTTGATGGTCATGGCGTTGCTGGTGTCGGTGAACAGGGCCGGGGCCAGGAAGTAACCGCGCGTCGGCCGCTCCAGGCGCGTGCCGCCCGACGCCAGCCGGGCGCCCTCGTTCAGGCCGGTGTCGATGTATTGCAGGTTCTTGGTCAGCTGGAACTCGTCGATCACCGGGCCGATCTGCGTCTCCGGCAACAGGGCCTGGCCGACGCGCAGAGCCGCCATCCGCTCCACCATCGCGGCGACGAAGGCATCGTGGATGCTGTCCTCGACGATGAAGCGGCCGGTGGCGGTGCAGCGCTGACCGGCATGGAAATAGGCGCTGTTGACGCCTATCTCGGCGGCGCGCTCCGGATCGGCATCGCCCAGCACCACCAGCGGGTTCTGGCCGCCCAATTCGAGCTGGACGCGGATCATGCGTTCGGCGCAGCGCACGGCGATGCGCCGTCCGGTGTTGACCGATCCGGTGAAGGACACCGCGTCCACCGCATCGACCACCGCCGCCCCGACATCCGGCCCGGCGCCGATCACCAGGTTGAACAGGCCGGCCGGCATGCCGTGCGCTTCCAGCGCCGCCGCGATGATGCGCGTGACGGCGATGGAGATGCCGGGGGTCTTCTCCGACGGCTTCCAGATCACCGCGTTGCCGAAGGCGAGCGCCGGGGCGATCTTCCACATCGGCGTGGCGACCGGGAAGTTCCAGGGCGTCACCAGACCGATGACGCCGACCGGCTCGCGGGTCACGTCCACCTCGACCCCCGGCCGCACCGAGCCCAGCGTCTCGCCCGGCGCCCGCAGCGCCTCGGCCGAGAAGAAGCGGGCGAGGTGGGCGGCGCGGGTGATCTCGCCCAAGGCGTCGGGGATGGTCTTGCCGCCTTCGGCGGCGGCGATGCGCGCCAGCTCGTCCTTGCCGTCGAACAGCGCGCGCGAGATGGCGTCGAGCACCAGCGAGCGCTGCTCCACGGTGGCGGCGCGCCATTGCGGCTGGGCGCTGCGGGCGGCGGCAACCGCCTCCGCCACGTCGTCGGCCCCTGCCAGCGTGTAGGATCCGGCCAGTTCGTCGAGATCCGACGGGTTGAAGATGTCGAGGCGTTCGCGGCCGGGGCGCCAGCTACCGGCGATGAAGTTGGTGATCGGGCGGGTGTCGGGGGACATGTCGGGTCTTCTCCGGAAATCGGTTCGTTCGAAGCGGGAGGGCGGCGGGATGGGCCGCCGCTAGGGCCGCCGCAAGGGCCGCCGTCGTGCCGGCATCAGCCGGCGCGCGCCACCCGCTCCTTCAGGGCGGTCAGCGCCCACAGCGTCTCGATGGTCGGCACCGCCACGCCGCGGCGGCGGGCGAGGTCCAGGACGGCGGTCACGATGGGGTCGATCTCCATGCTCCGTCCCGCTTCGAAATCCTGCAGCATCGACGGCTTGTGGCCGGGGACGCCGCTGCCGCGGCCGAGCCGCTCGTCGATGTCGTCGGGCAGGTCGACGCCCCAGGCGCGGGCCACGGCCAGGCACTCGCGCATCAGCCGGCCCTGGACGGCGGCCATGCCGGGGGCCTGCTCCATGGCGCCCATGGTGGCGCCGGTCAGCACGCTGGTCGGGCCGACCGCCATGTTGAGCATCAGCTTGTTCCACAGCGTGGCGCGGATGTCGCCGGGAAGGCGGGCGGTGGCGCCGGCCGCATTGAAGGAGTCGGCCAGGGCCGCCAGCTTCGCGGCATGGTCTCCGGGCCGGGGAGCGCCGAAGGCCAGCACCGGCAGGGCGGTGTGGGCGACGACGCCCGGTTCGACGATGCGGGCCGGCAGAACCTCCATCACGCAGGCGGCGACCCGCTCCGGCCCGATGGCCGACCAGACGGCGCCGCCGGGATCGACCACGTCCAGCGGCTCCGGCGTCACGTCGTCCCCGGCACCGTACAGATACCACCAGGGGATGCCGTTCTGCGCCGCCACCACCAGCGTGTCCGGGCCGCAGAGCGCCGGAAAGGACGACGCCAGCGCCGGCAGCCCGTGCCCCTTGACCGTGACGATCACCACGTCCTGCGGGCCCAGTTCGGCAGCGGAGTCGCTGGCCTGCGGCCTGCAGGTCAACGTTCCCTTCGGCGTCTGGACGGACAGCCCGCGTTCGCGGATTGCCGCCAGATGCTCTCCGCGCGCCAGCAGCGACAGCTGGTGCCGGCCGGTGGCGGCAAGATACCCGGCCAGCGCGCCGCCCACGGCGCCGGCTCCTACGACGGCGATGCGCATGGCGTCTTTCCTTCCTGTCTCACTTGAATTCCAACGGCGGCATGTCGTCGTCCAGGCTGTTGCCCAGCCCCTGGAACTGCTCCTCGATCTGCTTGTCGTCCAGTTTGACGGCGGCGGACTTGTAATGCATGACCATCTGGGGGAAGGCGATCACCAGCACCACCATCACGAGCTGGATGACGACGAAGGGTACGGACCCCCAGTAAATCTGGCTGGTCAGGACCGGCGCGGTTTCCTTCTTCGTCACGCGGTCGATGTAGGGCAGCTTCGGCGCCACCGAGCGCAGGAAGAACAGCGAGAAGCCGAAGGGCGGGTGCATGAAGCTGGTCTGCATGTTCACCGCCAGGATGATGCCGAACCACACCAGGTCGATGCCCAGCCGGTCGGCCGCCGGAGCCAGCAGCGGGATGACGATGAAGGCCAGCTCGAAGAAATCGAGGAAGAAGGCGAGCAGGAACACCATCACGCTGACGGCCGCCAGGAAGCCGGTCTGGCCGCCCGGTAGGGAGACCATCAGCTCCTCGACCCAGATATGGCCGTCGACGCCGTAGAAGGTGAGCGAGAACACCCGCGCCCCGATCAGGATGAACAGCACGAAGGCCGCCAGCTTCGCCGTCGAATAGGTGGCCTGACGCACCATGTCGAGGCTCAGCCGCTTCTTCGTCGCCGCCAGGACCAGCGCGCCGACGGCGCCCATGGCGCCGCCCTCGGTCGGGGTGGCGAGGCCGATGAAGATGGTGCCGAGCACCAGGAAGATCAGCGCCAGCGGCGGCACCATGACGAAGGTCGCCTGTTCCGCCATCCGGGAGATCAGGCGACGCCCGCTGGCCCGCTCCACCAGCGCCACCGCCAGGGCGTAGAGCGCGCCGGCCGCGACGGCATCGGCGAGCAGCGCCAGCGTGGTCCAGCCGTTCAGCGTCAGCCACGCGGCCCCCGCCGTCAGCGCCGCGGTCACGGCCGACTGCAGAACCAGACGCTGCGCGCCGAAGGTCCGGTTGAAGGTGGCGGCCAGGAAGGCCACCATCACCGCCACCGACAGCAGCAGCACGACATAGTCGGCGCCGGATTTCACCTCGGTGCGGCCCATCACCCAATAGGCGACGGCACCCGAGAACAGGGTGACCAGGCCGAGCTGCCAGACGCCGCGCTCGCCGTTCGGCTCGCGGTAGGCGATGGCCTCCGGCGGCAGGCCGGGAGCGGCCTTGGGCCAGATCATCGAGACGACGAAGACGTAGAGGGCGTACAGGCCCGACAGCAGCAGGCCGGGGATGAAGGCGGCCTCGTACATGTCGCCGACGGAACGGCCGAGCTGGTCGGCCATGACGATCAGCACCAGAGACGGCGGAATGATCTGGGCCAGCGTGCCCGATGCGGCGATGATGCCGGACGCCAGCCGGCGGTCGTAGCCGTAGCGCAGCATGATCGGCAGCGAGATCAGCCCCATGGAAATGACCGAAGCGGCGACGACGCCGGTCGTCGCCGCCAGCAGCGCGCCGACGAAGATGACGGCATAGGCCAGGCCGCCGCGGATCGAACCGAACAGCTGCCCGATGGTGTCGAGCAGATCCTCGGCCATGCCGGAGCGTTCCAGCACCAGCCCCATGAAGGTGAAGAACGGCACCGCCAGCAGCACGTCGTTGTTCATCGTGCCGTAGACGCGTTCCGGCAGGGCCTGGAACAGGTCGGGGCGGAACAGGCCAAGCTCAATGCCGATCAGGCCGAACAGCAGGCCGTTGGCGGCCAGTGCGAAGGCGACCGGATAGCCCAGCAGCAGCATCACCACCAGGGTGGCGAACATGATCGGCGCCATGTTGTGGCCGAACCAGCCGCGCCAGCCGTCCTGTTCGGCAAGCGCGCCGGCACCCGGCACCGGCAGCACATAGAGCGCCACGGCGACGGCGGCCAGCAGCAGCAGGGAGATGACGGACAGCCGGACGGTGCGCGTCGAAGGGGTGGGGGAGGTCGTGCTCATCGCGCGTCTACCGGCTTGGAATGGTGTCGGGATGGGCGGTTCGCTCGCGCTCCGCGGCGAGCAACCTCTCGGCTTCGGCTTCGGCAGCCGCCTGATGGCCACCGGCCCGCTGGTTCGCATCCTCCAGATGGCCGGCCATGATCGCGGCGCGCTTGACCAGTTCGGAAAGGCCCTGGACGAACAGCACGGTGAAGCCCACGGGGATCAGCAGCTTCGCCGGCCATTGCGGCAGGCCGCCCGCATTCATCGACTGCTCGCCGATGGCGTAGGAGCCGAGCGCGAAGGGCCAGGAGGTGATCATCATCACCAAGCTGAACGGCAGCAGGAAGGCGATATGGCCGAACATGTCGATCCCGTCGCGCGTGCGCTTCTTCAGCGTCGCGTTGACGATGTCGATGCGGATGTGTTCGTCCTCCCGCAGCGTCCAGGGGGAGCAGAGCAGGAACACGGCGGCGAACAGCACCCATTGCAGTTCGAGCCACGAGTTGGAACTGACGTCGAACAGCTTGCGGATGACGGCGTTGACGGCCGACACCAGGATCGCCAGCAGGATCAGCCAGGCAATCGTCTTGCCCAGCCACGCGGTGACCGCGTCGACCAGTTGGCAGGCCCGCACGAGGGCCGTCATCATGGGGGAGGGGGGTGGACTCGTCATGGGGGCAGCTTCTCCCGGAAGACCGGTCGCGAAGGTCGCGACGCCGCCATGGCCGGAAGCGGCGGTGCCGCTGCCCGGTCATGGCGGGGATATCGCAAGGAGAGACGGCGGATCAGCGCCGGGTCAGGCGGAGCGTGGCGCTGTCATAGGCGTATTCGGATGCCTGGAGCCACAGGTTGGAGTCGTTCTGGAAGCGGCGGTAGCTCTCGTAGAACTTCTTGAAGGCCGGGTTCTTTTCCGACAGCTCGTCATAGAGATCCATCGCCGCCTTGTGGCTGGCCTGCAGCACGTCCTGCGGGAAGGCGCGCAGCTTGGCGCCGTTGGCGACCACGCGCTTCAGGGCCGCCGGATTCAGCACGTCGTAGCGCGCCACGCTGTCGACGTTGGCCAGCGCCGCGGCCGCGGTCAGAGCGGCCTGATAGTGCTTCGGCAGGGCGTTCCAGCGGTTGGTGTTGATGAAGAAATGCTGGAGCGAGGTGCCGTCCCACCAGCCCGGATAGTAATAGTTCGGCGCGATCTTGTAGAGCCCGAGCTTCTCGTCGTCGTAGGGGCCGTTGAACTCCGCGGCGTCGATGGTGCCTCGCTCCAGCGCCGGGTAGATGTCTCCGCCGCCGACCTGCTGCGCCACCACGCCCAGCTTGGCCAGGATCTGGCCGCCCAGGCCGGAGATGCGGAACTTCAGGCCCTTCAGATCCTCGACGCTCTTGATCTCGTTGCGGAACCAGCCGCCCATCTGGGAGCCGGTGTTGCCGCCGGCAAGCGCCTTCAGATTGTAGCCGGCATAGAACTCCTCCAGCAGCTTGCCGCCCTCGCCGTGATAGAACCAGGCGTTCTGCTGGCGGGTGTTCAGCCCGAAGGGCAGGCAGCAGCCGAAGGCGAAGGCCGGATCCTTGCCGACATAGTAGTAGGACGCGGTGTGGCACATCTCCACCGTGTCGTTGCTGGCGGCGTCCAGGGCCTGCAGCGCCGGCACCAGATCGCCGGCGGCGAAGACCTGGATCTGGAACTTGCCGTCGGTGGCCTCGGCGACGTTCTTCGCCATCACCTCGGCGCTGCCATAGAGCACGTCGATGTTCTTCGGGAAGCTGGACACGCAGCGCCAGCGGATCGTCGGCTCCGACTGCGCGATGGCCGGAGCAGCAAGCGTGGAGGCACCGGCGGCGACGGCGGCACCCTTGAAGAATTGACGGCGCTTCATGTTGTTGTTCCTCCCGAAGTTCTTGTTGTGTGACGGCAACATACCGGCTGAACGCCAAAGACCACTGTTGTCGCCAAGACAGCTGTCCCACCGATGCGGAGCAGACAGGTGCCTTGTCATTCGATGATTGACGGTGGTCGCGGCGTCTCCTTCTGACGGTATCCGTGGAGTTGGCGGCGGCTGTTCCCGGCATCGGCGGTGATTGGCCGGGGGCCGCCTGGGCCATGTGGTGACCGTGACAGTGGCGCAACCGGCCGCACAGCGGAATGTGTTTCGGGGGCATAACAGCCATAAGCTGGACAAGCCATCAGTACTACGAACCGTTTCCGCCGGAGCCCGCCATCCGCCGCCAAACCGGGGATCTGCTGACGGTTTGCTATGCCCGCAATGAATATCTGTTACAGGCACGCCACGCGCTCCGTAACGAGGGGCCGACCGCTAGTCTGGGATGAACTGTTCCCAACCGCCTCAAACGACGGATGTTCAACCGCATGAACGGTAAGCGCCATGTCTAGGCCGTCCTCTCCGCTCAACGCCGCCGGGGCCGCCTATCTCGAAGCGCTGCAGGAGCGCTTCCGCGACGATCCCGCGTCGGTGGACGTGAGCTGGCGCGCCGTCTTCCAGATCCTGGAGGAATTGGGCGCGCTCACCCCGGCCTCGCCGGACCCCGGCGAGCCGGCGGCCGGGCGGCTGTTGCTGCAGCACGAGGAAATCCGTCAGCGCGGCCATGCCGCCGCCGCCCTCGATCCGCTGGGCCGTGCGGCGCCCGCCGCCGGCCCGGCGCCCGAGGATGCGGAGACCGCGCGGCTGCGACGGCTCTATCAGGGCACGCTGACGCTGGAAACCGCCCATATCGACGACCCGGCACTGCGGTCCTGGCTGCGCGACGCCTATGAGGTCGCCGCCGCCGCCCCGCCGGCGGAAGCGCGGCGCCGGGCGCTGTCGCTGCTGAGCGCGGCGGAGGAGTTCGAAAGGCTGCTCGGCACCCGCTACCCGACCAAGAAGCGGTTCGGCGCGGAGGGAATGGAGACGCTGACTCCGCTGCTGGACCGCATCCTCGCGGCGGCGGCGGCGGCGGGCGTCACCGAGGTGCAGGTCGGGACCATGCACCGCGGCCGGCTGAGCCTGATGGCCAATGTGCTGGGCAAGCCGCTGGTCGAGCTGTTCGCCGGCATCAAGGGGATGCATCCCTTTCTGTCCGACCCGCCGGTTCCCGCCGACGTTCCCTATCACATGGGGGTGGAAAGCAGCCTGTCCTTCGGCGAAGGAACGCTGGCGCTGACCCTGTCCCCCAACCCGTCGCATCTGGAGGCGATCAATCCGGTCACGCTGGGCCGGGCGCGGGCACGGCAGGATCTGGTCCGGGAGCAGGGCGGCGAGGCGCGGCGGGTGCTGTGCGTGCTGCTGCACACCGACGCCAGCGTGATCGGCCAGGGCAGCGTGACGGAGGCGCTGCAACTGTCCGGCGTCGCCGGCTTCACCGTCGCCGGCACCATCCATATCATCGTCAACAACCAGATCGGCTTCACCACCGAACGAGACGAGGCGCGGACCTCCCTCCATTGCACCGGCCTGTGGAAGGCGGTGGACAGCCCCATCCTGCACGTCAACGCCGACGATCCCGACGCGGCGCTGCGGGCCGCCGATCTCGCGGTCGCCTTCCGGCAGACGCACGGGCGCGATGCGGTGATCGACCTCGTCGGCTACCGCCGCAACGGCCACAACGAGATCGACGAGCCGCGCTTCACCCAGCCGCTGGACTACGCCGCGATCGACGCCCACCCGCCTGTCCGCGCGCTCTATGCCGGGCGTCTTGCCGCCGAAGGGCTGGTGGAGGAGGGCGCCGCCGAAGCGCTCGCCGCCGGGCACAAGACACGCTTCCAGGACGCGCTGGCCGCCGCCACCGATCACCGGCCGAACCATGACGGCTTCCCCGGCGGACGCTGGGCGCCGTTCGCGTCCGGCGGCTCAACGGCCGCCGAACCGGACACCGGCATCGGTTCCGACCGGCTGCGGGCCCTGCTGGCGGCGCTGGCCGCCATCCCCGACGGGCTGGCGGTCGACCGCAAGGTGGAGCGCGTCATCCGCCGCCGCGCCGAGGAGCCGCTGGACTGGGCGACCGGCGAGGCGCTGGCCTTCGCCACGCTGCTGGCCGACGGGGTGCCGGTGCGGCTGACCGGCCAGGATGTGGTTCGCGGCGCCTTCTCCCACCGGCATTTCGCCCTGACCGATGCGGTCACCGGGAAGCGCCATGTCAGCCTGAACCATCTGGGCGTCGCACAGGCCCGCTTCGACGTGGTCAACAGCCCGCTGTCGGAATATGCCGTGCTCGGCTTCGAATACGGCTACAGCCTGGAGCGGCCCGACGCGCTGGTGATCTGGGAGGCGCAGTTCGGCGATTTCGCCAACGGCGCCCAGATCATGATCGACCAGTTCATCGTCAGCGCGGAAGACAAGTGGCGCCAACCCTCGGGCCTCGTCGTCCTGCTGCCGCACGGGCTGGAAGGGCAGGGGCCGGAGCATTCCTCCGCCCGGCCGGAGCGTTTCCTCCAGATGGCGGCGCGCGACAACATCCGCATCGCGCATCCGTCCACCCCGGCGAACTACTTCCACCTGCTGCGCCGGCAGATGCTGCGGCGCGACCGGAAGCCGCTGATCGTGCTGAGCCCGAAGACGCTGCTGCGCCTGCCGGCGGCGGTGTCCGCGCTGGCCGACTTCGCGCCCGGCACCGGCTTCCGACCGGTCGTCGTCACCGCCGGCCAGCGCGCCACCCGCATCCTGCTGTGCAGCGGCAAGCTGGCTTACGAGCTGGAGCGCGAACGGGCCGCCCTGGGCGCCGAGGATGTGGCGGTGGTGCGGCTGGAGATGCTGTATCCTTTGCCCGAGACGGAGCTGTCGGCTCTGTTCCGCCGCTGGCCGGACGCGTCCTGCCTGTGGGTGCAGGAGGAGCCGGAAAACCTGGGGGCCTGGACCTATCTCGACCGCCGGCTGGAGGCATTGCGGGAGGCGGCCGGCTGCGCCGAACCGCGCGTCGCCTGCGTGGCCCGTGCCGAGGCGGCCTCTCCCGCCGGCAGCTTCCACGGCGACCATGACGCCGACCAGCGCCGGCTGGTCGAACGGGCCTTCGCCGGGGTCGAAGCCGGCTTGCCGTCCCGCGAAGAAGCGGTGGCGGAGTGACGGGACGGCCGTCTTCAGCGACGGTTGGTCCCGATGGCAAACACAACACAACGAACACCGGGGAAACGCGCCGATGTCTTCCACCTTGAGCACCGTCAGCCCGTCCGAAGCCGCTCCGCATCTGCTTCCCGATCTGTTGCAGGCCACGGCCTCGGCGCTGGACGCGGTGGCGCAGCTGGCCGTGGCGGCGGAGCGCGGCGTCGCGGCGCTGGTGGCGCCCGATGGGCGCGTTGACGCCGCACTGCTCGACCGCCATCAGGTGGCGGCGCATGGCTTCGCCTGGGTCGCGACCTATGCCGAGGCGCTGCGCCAGATGCGGGGCTGGGCGGAACGGCTCGACCGCGCCGGCCGGCTGGGCGAGCTGGAATCCGCCATGCTCCAGGCGGCGTTCGGCGAGTATCTGGCCCAGCTCGACGGCGGTCTGGCGATGAGCCAGGGCGAGATCGTCCGCCCCGCCGATTTCGGGCTGGGCGAGGCGGAACGGGAGGCCTTCCGAACCGAGGCGGTGCGGCGGCTGATCGCCGCCGGCAACGCCTCCGGCCTCCGGCTGCGCATCGCCGAACTGCTGGCCGATGCGCTGCATGGCGGCGGCTTCGGCGACCCGGCCCTGGAGGACGAGGCGCTGGACATGGTCCGCGACCAGTTCCGCCGTTTCGTCGCCGACGCGGTGGAGCCGCATGCCCATGACTGGCATCTGAAGGACGAGCTGATCCCGCTCGCCGTCGTCGAGCAGATGGCCGAGATGGGCGTGTTCGGCCTGACCGTGCCGGAGGAGGACGGCGGGCTGGGCATGGGCAAGCTCGCCATGTGCGTGGTGACGGAGGAGCTGTCGCGCGGCTATATCGGCGTCGGCTCTCTCGGCACCCGCGCGGAGATCGCGGCCGAACTGATCCGCATGGGCGGCACCGCCGAACAGCGGGCGCGCTGGCTGCCGCGCATCGCGTCCGGCGAGATCCTGCCGACCGCCGTGTTCACCGAGCCCAACACCGGCTCCGACCTGGGCAGCCTGCGCACCCGCGCGGTGGCGGACGGCGACACCTATCGCGTCACCGGGGCGAAGACGTGGATCACCCATGGCAGCCGGTCGGATCTGATGACGCTGCTGGTGCGCACCGATCCCGACGCTCCCGGCTATCGCGGCCTGTCGATGCTGTTGGCCGAGAAGCCGCGCGGCACCGAGGATGATCCCTTCCCGGCGGAGGGCATGAGCGGCGGCGAGATCCCGGTGCTGGGTTATCGCGGCATGAAGGAATACGAAATCGGCTTCGACGGCTTCGCCGTTCCCCGCGAGAACCTGTTGGGCGGTGTCGAGGGCCAGGGCTTCAAGCAGCTGATGGCGACCTTCGAATCCGCCCGCGTCCAGACCGCCGCCCGCGCCGTCGGCGTGGCGCAGAACGCCATGGAACTCGGCCTGCGCTATGCCCAGGAGCGCATCCAGTTCGGCCGTCCGCTCGCCGCCTTCCCGCGCGTCGCCGGCAAGCTGGCCTGGATGGCGGTGGAAACGATGATCGCCCGCCAATTGACCTATTTCGCCGCGAGGGAGAAGGACAGCGACCGCCGCTGCGACATCGAGGCCGGCATGGCGAAGCTGCTGGCCGCGCGCGTCGCCTGGTCGAATGCCGACAATGCCGTGCAGATCCACGGCGGCAACGGCTACGCCGTCGAATATCCGATCAGCCGCGTGCTGTGCGATGCCCGCATCCTGAACATCTTCGAAGGGGCGGCGGAAATCCAGGCCCAGGTCGTGGCGCGCGGCCTGCTCACCCGGCGCAACTGATACCGCCGGGCGCGGGTTCCGACTTGCGCCCGGCGTTCGAGGGCAAGCGTAAAGCCTGATGCGTCAGGCTTTGCGCTCGATGACAGGACGGCTGGACGCGGCGGAGGACGGGGCAGGACTGACCTGCCGCGACTCCGCTTGTGTCATACTCGCGTATTCGCTATCCGACATGGAGGCCGAACGACGAGACCCGCCGCGAATGGAACTTCTGGAACTGCGCTACTTTGTTCAGGTGGCTGACCTTGGCAGCTTTTCAAAGGCTTCGGTCAAGCTTGGCATCACCCAGCCCGCGCTCAGCCGGCAGGTCCAGAAGCTGGAGCACGAGCTGCGCACCAGCCTGTTCTACCGTCATGGGCGCGGCGTGTCGCTGACGCAGCAGGGACGCAAGCTGTACGACGTGGTCCGCCATCTGCTGGGCGCGCTGTCGGAGATCAAGGAGGAGATCCAGGACCAGTCGGAACGGCTGACCGGGTCGGTCACACTGGGTCTGCCGCCATCGATCTGCGCGACGCTGGGGGCGCCGCTGGCCCGCCGGTTCCACGAGAACTATCCCGACGCCACACTGCGCATCCACGAGGTGTTCAGCGGCACGCTGCTGGAATGGGTCGAGGGCGGACGCCTCGACCTCGCCGTCCTTTACGACGCCCGGCGGGGGCGCAGCATGCTGTCGTCGCCCCTGCTGGTGGAGAACCTGCTGCTGGTGCAGTCCGCGAAGGATGCCGGCGCCGGCAACGACGGGCAGGTCGAGGTGGAGATGCTGGGCGACCTGCGTTTCGTGCTGCCCGGCCTGGAGAACGGCCTGCGCCGTGTGGTGGACGCGGCGGTGCGCCGGGCCGACATCGACTTGCAGGTCGATATGGAGATCGACTCCGTCACCGCGATCAAGCAATTGGTGGAGGAGGGGATGGGATCGACCATTCTTCCCTTCGGCGCCGTCCACCGCGAGGTGCGCCAGGGCCGGCTGGTCGCGCGCGAGATCGCGTCGAAGGACATGAACGCCATGCTGGTCACCGCGACGCCGCTGCATCAGCCGGTGTCGAAGGCGACCCGTGCCCTGCTGCGGCTGATCCATGTCGAAGTCGTCAAATGCGTCGCCAACGGCGTGCTGAAGGGCAAGGTCGTCGCTCCCGGCAGCGCGGGGGAGAACAGCGTGCTTTGAAGGAACGTGGAGCCGTGCTTAACCGCGTTATGCTTCGGGCACTGATAGCAGTTATGACGGATGGTCCATAGCACGGCCCGATCGGCGCGGATAGCCTCCCCCCATCACACATAATCCCCTGGGGAGGAACCGAGAATGACGAAGCGCCTGGACGGCAAGGTTGCCCTGATCACCGGGGCGGCGCAGGGCCTGGGTCTTGCGATGGCCGAAACCTTCGTGCGCGAGGGCGCCCGCGTGGCGGTCGTCGACATCAACGCGGACGCCGCCCGCGCGGTCGCGGAACGGCTGGGCGACGCCGCCATCGGCATCGCCGCCAACGTGACGAAGGCCGCCGATGTCGAGATGACCATCGCCGCCACGGTCGAGAAGTTCGGGCGGCTCGACATCCTGGTGAACAACGCCGGCTCCACCCACGCCAACGGCCCGTTCGAAAACGTGTCCGAAGAGGAGTTCGACCGCGTCTTCGCCCTGAACGTCAAGTCGATCTACCTCTATTCCAAGGCGGTGGTGGCGACGATGCGGGCGCAGAAGTCCGGCGTGATCCTCAACCTCGGCTCCACCGCCGGGCTGCGTCCGCGCCCCGGGCTGGTCTGGTACAACGCCACGAAGGGCGCGGTACACAACATCACCCAGTCGCTGGCGCTGGAACTGGCGCCCGACAACATCCGCGTCTGCGCGCTGGCTCCGGTCGCCACCGAAACGCCTCTGCTCGCCACCTTCATGGGCGGCGACACCCCGGAGAAGCGGGCGCGCATGCTCGGCATCGTTCCGCTCGGCCGCCTGGGCCAGCCCTCCGACGTCGCCAATGCCGCGCTGTATCTCGCCTCCGACGAGGCGGCGTTCATCACCGGCGTGGTGCTGGAAATCGACGGCGGCCGCTGCGTCTGAGGACGGTTCGTGTAAGGTCGGGGTGCGGACTTGCCCCGAGCTGACCGCACCCCTCCGGCAAACCGCCGCCGCCCCAATCCATCCACCCCGAGCGGAAGCCCTCTCCCATGTCCTCCTTACTCTCCGATCTGCGCATCGTCGAAGTCTCGGCCTTCGTCGCGGCTCCGCTGGGCGGCATGACGCTGGCCCAGCTGGGCGCGGAGGTGATCCGCATCGACCCCATCGGCGGCAACATCGACTACCGCCGCTGGCCGCTGGCGCCCGACGGCACCAGCCTCTATTGGACGGCGCTGAACAAGGCGAAGCGGTCGGTCACCCTGGCGCTCGACAAGCCGGAGGGGCGGGAGATCGCCCAGGCCATCATCACCGCGTCGGGGGAGGATGCCGGCTTTCTGCTGACCAACCTGCCGGCCAGCGGCTGGATGGGCTACGAGGCGCTTTCCGCCAAGCGCGACGACCTGATCATGCTGCGGCTGACCGGCAATCCGGACGGATCGGCGGCGGTGGATTACACCGTCAACTGCGCCGGCGGATTTCCGATGGCGACCGGCAGGGGAGGGGAGCCGGTGAACCATGTTCTGCCGGCGTGGGACGTGGCGGCCGGCCTCTACCTCGCCACCGGGCTGCTGGCGGCCGAACGGCATCGGCGACGCACCGGCCGGGGGCAGGAGGTGACGGTGGCGCTGGCCGACGTGATGCTGGCGACCATCGGCAATCTCGGCTACCTCGCCGATGTCCGGGTGAACGGCGCCGTGCGTCCGCCGATGGGCAACGACCTGTATGGCGCCTATGGCCGCGACTTCGCCACCGCCGACGGGCGGCGCGCGATGGTCGTCGCCATTTCAAACCGCCAGTGGAAGGCGCTCGGCAAGGCCACCGGGCTGACCGACAGGCTGGCGATGATCGGCCCGCTGATGGGCGTGGACATGGATGACGAAGGCGGGCGCTTCCAGGCCCGCGATGCGATCTCCGCCGTGCTCGCCCCCTGGTTCGCCGCCCGCAAGCTGGCGGAGGTCGAGGCCGCATTCGCCGGCTCGGGCGTGCTGTGGGGCCCCTACCGCGATTTCGGCCAGCTCGTCGCCGAGGATGCCCGCTGCTCCACCGCCAACCCGCTTTTCCGTGAAATAGACCAGCCCGGCGTCGGGTCGCTGCTGGTTCCCGGATCGCCGCTCGGCTTTCCCGGCATGGGCGAGCGCACCGATCATCGCCCGGCGCCCGGCCTGGGGCAGGACACCGACGCGGTGCTGGCCGATCTGCTGGGGCTGCCCTCCGCGGAGATCGGCCGTCTTCATGATGCCGGCATCGTCGCGTAGAGGCCGTTGGACCACCGTTTCGCCGGCAGACCGGCCCAGCCGGCCGGTTTGCCGGGGCAGGCGTGCATCATGCCGCCGGAGAGTTCCACGCGGCTGAAGGAGCGCAACGCCGCATGCCTTCGGCCGCGCCGGCGGCCCTGTAGTGATTCCACACCGCCCCAACCACCGCATCAGCCGCGCGGAACCCTGATTTCCGTCCCGCCGCCGGGCTCAAGTTCCGCCCATAGCCGGAATTCTCCATCCTGCGCCGACAAATCGGCGGTGCCCGCCAAGGCGCTGCGTGCCAGCCGCATCCCCGTTCGTGCGCCAAAGTCAGCCCTCGAAACACCCGGCCGCGCTCAAGCCACGCGGAGTACGGCACACCTACTCACGGTCGCGTCAAATGTAAAATTCTCCCGCATAGCGCAAACTTCCAAATTGCCTGGAAGTAGCTTGCCCTATTTGTCCAAATAATTTTGCCGTCTGTGACATTCAGTTGTGTGCGACGAGGTGCCGCGCCTGGGGGTGTCTTTTCGGGAGTACGATGCATTAATTCATGCGCTGTGAGGACAAGGACATGGGCTGTACTTTCAATCTGACGCGCCGGAGGTTTCTGGAAGCGAGCGGGCTGGCAAGTCTGCCGTTTCTGGCCGGCGGCTTCGTTTTCCCGGTCGCCGCCGCGTCCGCGCGTCCATCGGGAGATTTGGAACGGATCGTCCAGACCTGCTCCACCTTCGACTGCGGCGGCAAATGCGCGATCAAGGCGCATGTCAAGGACGGCGTCCTGACCCGGATCAGCACCCGGCTCGACGGCGAGGTGAACCCCGAGATGCCGGTCATGCGCGGCTGCGTGCGAGGCCGCGGCTACCGCCGGTTCATCTACAACCCGGATCGCCTGAAATATCCGATGAAGCGCGTCGGCAAGCGCGGCGAAGGCAAGTTCGAGCGCATCACCTGGGACGAGGCCACCGACATCATCGCCCGCGAATGGAAGCGGATCGGCGACACACACGGGCCGGCTTCGCGCTTCTGCCATGTGAACACGGCCGGCACCGGCGGGCCGTTCTCGGGCGACGTGATGGCGCGGCGGCTGCTCAGCCTGACCGGCGGCTACCTCGACTACTATCACTCCGTCAGCATGGGCAACACCGCCGCGGTGACGCCCTACACCTACGGAACCAGCCGCAGCGGCAGCAGCATCGACACCCTGCTCGACAGCAAGCTGGTCATCCTCTGGGGCCACAACCCGGCCGAGACGATCTTCGGCCACACCAACCACTATTTCCAGGAGATGAAGCGGCGCGGCATCAAGTTCATCGTCGTCGATCCGCGCTATTCGGATTCCGTGTCGGCCTACGCCGACCAGTGGATTCCCCTGCTCCCCACCACCGACAACGCGCTGATGGACGCGATGGCCTATGTCATCGTGACCGAGAACCTGCACGACAAGGCGTTCCTCGATACCTATTGCGTCGGCTTCGACGAGGAGCACATGCCCGAGGGGGTTCCGGCGGACGAGTCCGTCATGTCCTACCTGATGGGCCGCAAGGACGGCACGCCGAAAACCCCGGAATGGGCCGAGGCGATCTGCAAGGTACCGGCCAACACCATCCGCGAACTGGCGCGCAGCTACGCCACCGCGAAGCCGGCGGCCCTGATCCAGGGCTGGGGACCGCAGCGCCATGGTTGCGGTGAACGCATCGCCCGCGGCGGCACGCTGCTCGCCAGCCTGACGGGCAATGTCGGAAAGTCGGGCGGCTGGGCATCCGGATACGGCGGCATCGGCAACCGCAAGTTCCCGTCCTTCCCCGACAGCGTTGCGAACCCGGTGAAGGCCTCCATCTCGATCATGAACTGGCAGCAGGCCGTCGAGGACGCCGGCAAGGTCACGCCGGAGGTGGGGCTGAAAGGCGCCGAGGCGCTGGAGACGAACATCAAGATGATGTTCTGCCTGGCCGGCAACTACCTCGTCAGCCAGAATCCCGATGTCAACGCCGCCGCCAGGCTCCTGGCCGACGAAAGCAAGGTCGAGTTCATCGTCTGCAGCGACCTGTATCTGACGCCGAGCGCCAAATACGCCGACATCCTGCTGCCGGCGATTTCCTTCGCGGAGCGCTGGAACCTGGGCGAGACCTGGGGCACCGGCAACTACGTCATGCTGTCGGAGAAGCTGATCGAACCCCTGCACGAGGCCAGGGACGAGTACGACTGGCTGACCGACGTCGCGCGCAAGCTCGGCGTCGAGAAGGAGTTCACGCTCGGCCGCTCGCAGAAGGATTGGATCGTCGCCATCGTCGAGGAGTCGCGCAAGGACACTCCGGGCTTCCCAAGCTTCGATGAGCTTCTGGCGAAACGGGTCCACTACTTCGAATCGACCGGCTACGTCGCCTTCAAGAAGCAGATCGAGGATCCCGCGAACAACAGGTTCGACACCCCGTCGGGAAAGATCGAGCTGTTCTCCAAGCGGCTCTACGACATGAAGAACCCGGAAATCCCGGCGGTCCCGCGCTACGTCGCGTCCTGGGAAGGGCCGCAGGATCCGCTGACCGGCAAATACCCGCTCCAGCTCATCACCTGGAAAGGCAAGAACCGGGCGAATTCGACCTTCCAGCTCAATCCCTGGGAACAGGCGGTCCAGCCCCAGCAGCTTTGGATCAACCCGATCGACGCGGCCAAGCGCGGCCTGAAGAAGGGCGACACGGTCCGCATCTTCAACGACCGCGGCATCACCGAGATCGGCATCGACATCACCCCGCGCATCATTCCCGGCGTGGTGGCCCTGCAAAGCGCGGCCTGGTGGCGGCCCGGTCCGGAAGGCATCGACCGCGGCGGCTGCGCCAACGTGCTGAGCTCCACGCGCATGACCCCACTGGCTCACGGCAACTCGCATCAGACCATGCTTGTCGAAGTCAGCAAGGCGTAAGGAATACGACCATGGGAAAGCAACTCGGGTTCTACATAGAATCCAGTCTTTGCAGCGGCTGCAAGACCTGCCAGGTCGCCTGCAAGGACAAGAACGGCCTCGACGACGGCCGGGCCTTCCGCCGCATCCATGAGGTTCGCGGCGGCGGCTTCGCGGAAGCGGGCAAGGGCTACGTCAACAACGTCTTCGCCTACACGATGTCGATCTCGTGCAACCACTGCTCGGATCCCGTCTGCGTCAAGAACTGCCCGACCACCGCCATGACCAAACGGACGGAGGATGGCGTCGTCGTCGTGGACACGGCGAAATGCGTCGGCTGCGGCACCTGCGCGTGGTCCTGCCCCTATGGCGCGCCGCAGATGAACAAGGCGACCGGGCAGATGTCGAAATGCGACTTCTGCATCGATCTCCAGGCGAAGGGCGAGGATCCGGTCTGCGTCGCGGCCTGCCCCCTCAACGCCATCAAATACGGCCCCATCGAGGAGCTGCGCGCCAGATACGGCACGGTCGCCGACGCCAAGGGCCTGCCCAGTTCCTCGATCACCAGGCCCAACCTCGTCATACGGCCCCATCAGGGTGCCCAGTTGGAGGGCTGATGCCATGCAAGAGTGGCCAATCCTAGTTTTCACCGCCTTGCTGACCTCCGCGGTCGGCCTGGCCGGATACACCGCCCTCGCGGGCTACTGGCTGCACGACGCGCTGCAGGAACGCCAGCGCTTCCAGGTGCTGCGGCTGCCCATGCTGGTGGCCAGCGGCCTTGCCGTGGCGGGGCTTGCCGCGTCCTTCGCCCATCTCGGCTATCCCATGAACGCGCCGAACGCGATCCGGCACGTGGCGTCGTCCTGGCTCAGCCGGGAAATCCTGCTCGTCTCGGCGTTCATCGGCGCCATATGCCTGACCACGCTGTGGGCGCTCCGGAGCGGCAAGGCGCAGAGCCGCCTGCTGTCGGGGGCGTTCCTGATCGGCGTGCTGGGCGTCCTGGCCATGGGCGAGATCTACCGCAACACCTCCGTGGTGACGTGGATGCACCTGAACACCCACGTCATGTTCCTGGGCGGGCTCATCCTGATGGGCTCCGTCCTCGGGCTGCTCCTGATCGCGCCCGGCGTCGCCGGACGGGTCGACCCCGCCACGACGCGCAAGCTGTTCGCCGCCACGGCGGCGCTGGTCCTGGCCGGCTTGGCGGCCCAGCTCCTGGTGCAGCCGTCCTATGTAGCGGCGATCGGCGCCAGCCCGTTGAACGAGGTGGTGACCTACCCGCTGCACCCCGTCGAGGCCTTCGAGGCCAACGGCGGTCTTCGGGCCGCGCGGTGGGTTCTCGGCTTGGCCGGCGCCGCGCTGATGATGCTGGCCGCCTGGCAGGTGTCGCGAAACGGCGAACGCGGCCGCTGGCCGCTGGCCGCCGTCGCCGGTCTGCTGCTGCTTTCGGGCGAAGTGGTCGGCCGGTATGTTTTCTATGCGATCCACGGCTGATCGCCGGACGAGGGGTGGCAGGCTCCCACTCCTCGTCCCCGGCGCCACGAAACCCGGCCTCCGGGTGTTCTTTCCTCCATGACGGCGCCACGCCGCTTTAGCGGCGATCGCCGCCGAAGCGGCGTGGCGCCGTCATGGAGGCGAAAGGGAGTGACCATGCACAGCAGCGATACCGCCGAACTCCTCGATCTGGTCGGCGCCCTGTTCAGTCTCGATCCTGAGGACGCGCGCATGCAGCCCGTCCTGGCGGAGCTGGCCCGGCAATCCGCGACCATGGCGTCGCCCGGCGCCGGGGCCGGCGAGACTTCGCACATCCTTGCCCGGCTGGGCCGGCCCTTCGACCGGGCGGCGCTGCACCGGACCTACATGGACCTGTTCGTCGGCCCGGCGCCCCTGGAGGCGCCGCCCTGGGGGTCCGTCCATCTCGACGTCGAACGCTCCCTCTACGGCCCGTCCACGTTGCGCCTCCGGGATTTCCTGATCCGGGAAGGGATCGCCGCGCAGGCGCCCTCCTCCGGGCCGGAGGACCATTTCGGCACGCTGTGCTGGATCGGCGCCTGGCTCGTCACCGAGGAGCGGCTGGACAGCTTCGACGAGTTGCTCGGCCAGCACCTCCTGCCCTGGGCGCCGCGCTATCTGCGGACGTTGCGGCTGGCGGCGCAGGCCAGGGTAACGTCCGGCGAAGAGACCGCCGCGTTCTATGCCGACGCGGCGGCGCTCGCGGAATCGGTGCTGCGGGGCGTCGCCGGGCATCGCGCCGTCCCCTTCCCGCAGGATGCTCCCGCCGCGATTCCGGACCGGCAGGAACAATGATCGCCGTACGGATGCAGGATCTTCGAAAGATCGGGTAACGCTGTCCCGCCCCTTGCGCACTACCTAACTGTCCGAAGCCGCCGACAGGCCATGCGATACGGGCGCGGGAGGGCAGTGTGCAGGAAGGAGGGAGCATGACAGCGACACGACGGGCGATCCTGCAGGGCGCTCTTGCCGCGACAGCCATGGCGATGCAGCCGGCCTTCGCCCGGACACAGGCGAATTCACTGGCCGGTGCCGCGGCGACACGGCGCATTCCCTCCACGGGCGAGGCGATTCCCGCCGTCGGGCTCGGCACCTGGATCACCTTCAATGTCGGCGACGACGACGAGTTGCGCGACGAATGCGCGGCTGTCATGGACGCCTTCTTCCGGGCCGGGGGCGGGATGATCGACTCCTCTCCCATGTACGGCTCCTCACAGCAGGTGGTCGGTTACGGCCTGCGGAAGCTGGGGCAGCCCGAAAGCCTGTTCTCGGCCGACAAGGTCTGGATCTCCTCCGGCAGCCGCGGGCCGTCGCAGGTCGAACAGTCGCGCAGCCTGTGGGGCGTGCCGCGCTTCGACCTGCTGCAGGTCCACAACCTGCTGTCGTGGGATGAGCATCTGAAAACGCTGTTCGCGATGAAGGCGGCGGGCCGGCTCCGCTATGTCGGCATCACCACCTCGGAAGGCCGCCGCCACGACCTGCTGGAGGCGATCATGGCCAGCCAGCCGCTCGACTTCGTGCAGCTCACCTACAACATCGTCGACCGCGAGGTGGAGGACCGCATCCTGCCGCTGGCGGCGGCGCGCGGGATCGGCGTCATCGTCAACCGCCCGTTCCAGCAGGGCGTCCTGCTCCGCCGGCTGGCCGGCCAGCCGCTGCCCGCCTGGGCCGGCGACATCGGCGCCACCAGCTGGGCGCAGGTCGTCCTGAAATTCATCATCTCCCATCCCGCCGTCACGGTGGCCATCCCCGCGACCAGCCAGGTCGCGCATGTGCGGGAAAACATGGCCGCGATGAGCGGACCGCTGCCCGACGCCGCGATGAGAAGGCGCATGGCCGACCATGTGAGGGCGCTCTGATGCCGGAATGGTGGACCTACTCCGCCGAGGATTTCCTGCTGTTCAGCCCGCGCGCCTACTGGCGGTTGATCGAACGCCACAATGAGGCGCTCTGGCCGGCGCAGGTGCCGATCCTGCTGCTCGGCATCGCCATTCTGTGGCTCCTGTTCCGGCCGCGGCCATGGTCGCACCGGACGATCGCGGGAAGTCTGGCGCTCCTGTGGGGCTGGGTCGCCTGGAGTTTCCTGTGGGAGCGCTACACCACCATCAATTGGGCGGCGGTCTACGTCGCACCGCTGTTCGCGCTGCAGGCCGTGCTGCTGGCCTCGGTCGGCCCCCGGCTGCGCTGGTCGTTCGACCGGTCGGCGCGTGGGGTGGTGGGGCTCGGGCTGTTTCTCTATGCCGTCGTCCTGCACCCGCTGACGGCGCCGCTGGCGGGGCGGTCGATACGGGGGGCGGAGGTCTTCGGCATCACGCCGGACCCGACCGCCATCGCGACCGTCGGGCTTGTCCTGATGGCGGCCGGGCGCTGGTCGTGGCTGTTGCTCGTCATTCCGCTCATCTGGTGCCTTGGTAGCTGGCTGACCCTGTACGGCATGGGAGCGGCGGAAAGCTGGGTCCTGCTGGCTGCGGCGGGGGCAGGGGCGGGGGCAATGGCGATGCTCGGCGCCCCGCCCGCCGCCCGCACGGAGTGAAGCCCACTGTGGGGCCGCTCACAGCGCCGGATCGCGACCGGGTGCAGGATCGCTCCTGCACCGCGCAAGACCACCGGATGGAGCGATCCCATGACCGCCCTCAACATCGCCATCGCCCTGTCGATCCTCAGCCTCGCGCTGCTGGTCGGCTTCGATTTCTGCACCGGCCTGCCTTCGGATACCGCCGGGGCGAAGACCGGCCGGCCCAGCGGCGGCAGGATCGGCGAGGACATCATGGGATAGCGGCAGGACGGGTTCAGGCCGCCGGCAGCATCCCGGCGGCCACACCGGTCATCCGTGCGACGGCAAGCCCGGTCACGGCTGTCCGCTGCCGCCGGCGGCACCATAGATGTGGCCGGTGGTGAAGCTGCCGTCCTCCGCCGCGAGCTGGACATAGATGCCGGCAAGCTCGGCCGGCTGGCCGGGACGGCCCAGCGGGGTCTGGCCGCCGAACTGCTTCAGCTTCTCCTGCGTGGCGCCGCCGCTGACCTGCAGCGGGGTCCAGATCGGGCCGGGAGCCACGCCGTTGACGCGGATGCCCTTCGAGGCGAACTGCTTGGCCAGCGACTTGACGTAGTTCATCGTCGCCGCCTTGGTCTGGGCATAGTGGTACAGCTCCGGGGTCGGGTCGTAGGACTGTTCCGACGTGGTGCCGATGATGACCGAGCCGGGCCTCAGATGCGGCAAGGCCGCCTTGATGGTCCAGAACGGCGCGTAGATGTTGGTCTTCATCGTCGCGTCGAACTCCTCGCTGGTCAGGTCGAGGATGGATTCGCAGGCCTGCTGCCGCGCGGCGTTGCACACCAGGATGTCGAGCCCGCCGAGCCCGGCGACGGCATCAGCCACCATCTGCCGGCAGAACGCCTCGTCCCGCAGGTCGCCGGGGATGGCGACGGCCTTGCGGCCCGCCGCCTCGATCAGCGCCACGACCTCGCGGGCGTCCGGCTCCTCGGTCGGGAAATAGTTGATGGCGACGTCGGCGCCTTCGCGGGCATAGGCGATGGCTGCGGCACGTCCCATGCCGGAATCGCCGCCGGTGATCAGCGCCTTCCGCCCGGCCAGCCGGCTGGATCCCTTGTAGCTGGTTTCGCCATGGTCCGGCGGCGGGTCCATGTCGCGGGCCAGACCCGGCCAGGGCTGCGACTGGCCCTTGAAGGGCGGCTGGGGATATTTGTACCGCGGGTCCTGCGGCGATGCGGTGTCGTCACTCCGGTCCATGCGCGTCTCCTCGGTCGGGCGTCACACACAGAACCGGACAGGACCGGATTGGTTGCCGGCCGGGACGGGCGGCAGCCATGCCGGAACCGGGAATGGCCGTGCCGGTCGTCGAGGCGGTGAGTCCGGACCCGCTTACCCCCGCTGCCAGATCCCCTTGCCCGGCAGCCGGTCGCGGTCGTGGACGCGGTCGAAGTCCAGGGCCGGCCCCTTCGGCACGATCAGGGTCGGGTTGATGGCGGGATTGGTGTAGTAGCCCAGCTTGATGTGGTCGAGCTTCACGGTGTCGCGGATTCCCGGCCACTGGTACAGCTCGCGCAGGTAGGCGGACAGGTTCGGATAGTCCTCGATCCGGCGCAGGTTGCATTTGAAGGCGCCGTGATAGGCGGCGTCGAAGCGCACCAGCGTCACGAACAGGCGCCAGTCGGCCTCGGTCGGATGCTCCCCCGCCAGATAGCGGCTGGACGACAGACGATCCTCCAGCCGGTCGAGCGTGGCGAACAGCCCGTCGAACGCCTCGTCGTAGCTGGCCTGCGACTTGGCGAAGCCGCAGCGGTAGACGCCGTTGTTGACGTTGCCATAGACCAGATCGTTCCAGCGGTCGATCTCCGGCCGCAAGGGTTCGGGATAGAGATCCAGCCGGTTGCCGGTCAGGCCGTCGAAGGCGCTGTTCAGGATGCGGATGATGTCGGCCGACTCGTTGTTGACGATGCGGCGCTCCTGCCGGTCCCACAGCACCGGCACCGACACCTTGCCGGTATAGGTGGGATCGCTCGCGGTATAGAGGCGGTAATGGTGGCGGAAGGGGCCGACGCCCTCGCCGGCATCCTGATCCTCGGCATAGACCCAGCCGTCCTCGCCCAGCACCGGTTCGGCGGCGGAAAGGCCGATCACCCCCTCCAGCCCCTTCAGCACGCGGAAGATCAGCGTGCGCGAGGCCCAGGGGCACAGGTAGGAGACATAGAGGTGATAGCGTCCGGCCACCGCCGGCAGGGTGGGGCGCCCCTCCGCGTCGGGGCCGCCGCCCGGCGTGATCCAGCCGCGGAAGCGGGTCGGCTCGCGGTGGAAGGCGCCGTTCCTGATCTCGCTGGCCGCGATGTCGCCCTTCACCCAGACACCATTCACAAGCTGCGGCATCACGGCCTCCAATCGCCGGGAGTGGAAACGGGAAAGGGACCGGCGAACCGGTCCCCTCCACACCGCAACAGACCGGAACGGCCTTTCGGTCAGGACTTGACCGCCTCGATCTCGATCAGCAGCTGGATGTCGTCGCCGACGGCCGGCGCGCCGTACTTCATGCCGAAATCGGTGCGCTTGACCGTGCCGCGGGCGGAGAAGCCGGCGGTCTCCAGCTTGCTGGCCGGGCTGACGCCGTCCTTGTTGAAGGTGACGTCCAGAACCACCGGCTTGGTCACGCCCAGCATGGTCAGGTCGCCGTGCAGCTTGCCGGTCTTGTCGCCGGTCTTCTCGATCTTCGTGCTCTTGAAGGTCACCTTCGGGAACTCCTTCGCATTGAAGAAGTCCGGGGAACGCAGATGCTCGTCGCGCTTGGCATGGTTGGTGTCGATGCTGGCGGCGTCGATGGTGACGTTGACCGTGCTGTTCTCCACCGCGTCCTTGTCGAAGCTGATGTCGCCGCCGACGGTGTTGAAGCGGCCGATCACTTTGGAGAAGCCGATGTGGTCGACGATGAAGGCGACGGCGGTGTGCGCCGGGTCGATCTTGTAGCTGACCGGGGCGGCGAAGGCGGGGGCCGCCATCGGAACGAATGCGCCGGCGGCGGTCGCGACGAACAGGGCGGCGGCGAACAGGGTCTTCTTCATGAACAAGGCTCCGGGGACTGGGAAAGAGTGATGGGGATGGAGGATCAGTAGGGCGACGCTTCGCCGCCGGTCAGCGCATAGGCCGCACCGATGGCGGCCAGCGCCGGAAGGACCGCGGCCACCGTGACGGCGGCCGACGAGGCGGCCCGGCCGACCGGGCCATGGCCCTGGGGAACGAAATGGCTGACACGCCCGGCCAGCAGCGCCGGCAGCGCCAGCAGCAGGACGGCGGTCTGCGCCTGGGTGAAGAGGGTCAGCACGCCGGCCAGCAGCACCGCGATGCCGGTCGCAACCCGGCCCGGCAGGCCCCAGCCATGGCGTTCGACCGGCCAGTTCCACAGCAGGAAGCCGCCGGCCGATGCCGCCAGGGCCAAAGCCATCTGGGCGATCGAGGCCGAGGAGCCGATCAGCGCCGTGCCGCCGACGGCCAGCGCCAGCGCCAGCAGCGAGGCGGCCGGCGCGGTCGGGCTCTCGGCCTTATCAGCGCCGGGCGCCTGCGAGCCGCGGGCAAAGGCGACCCACGCGGCGACGGCGAGCAGGATCAAGAAACCGACGACCGCCGCCATGGAATCGAGGACGGGCAGGGCGATCCACAGAAGCGAACCGGCCAGCCACAGCGCCAACCCGGCCGAAGCCACCCGGCCCCGCAAACCCGCCGCGTCGGCGGCGACGCCCAGCAGCAGCCCGATGGCGGACGACCAGAACAGCTTGCCCATGCTCGACGGCGGCGGCAGGGCCGGCAGGCCGACGACCAAGGCGAAGACCACCAGGAACCCGGCCGCGATCCCGGCCGCCGCCAGCGGACGCCGCAGCAGATGCAGGGCACCGACGAGGATCAGGCTGACCAGCAGGGGCAGGGCGCTGGACTGGATGAAGGGATCTTGAAGCAGCTCGGGCATGCGGTCGGCCGGATTGGGATGTGGTGACGCGGGATGCGCTTGGTGCCGACCTTAACCTGTGCTTTGATGAGCGCGAATTGGCGAGATTTGCAAAAAGCATCTGCATCAATAAGCGGGAATAAATGGCAAGCGGCAGCAATTGGGATGATCTGCGCTACCTGCTGGCGGTGGCGCGGCACGGCTCCCTGTCCGCCGCCGCCCGCGTCCTCGGGGTGAACCACAGCACGGTGCTGCGCCGGGTGACGGCGCTGGAGCAGGCCATGGGCGCCCAACTGTTCGACAAGCTGCCCGGCGGCTATGTGCTGACCGCGGCGGGCGACGAGATGCACCGGGTGGCGCAGAAGATGGAGGAGGATGTGGCCGCCGCCAACCGCCTGCTGTCCGGCCGCGACACCCGGATCAGCGGCAGCCTGCGCGTGACCACCGTCGACATCCTGACCCTCTACGTCCTGCCGCGCCACATTGCCGCCTTCCGCCGGCTGCACCCCGAGCTGCGGATCGACCTGATGGCGGCGGAGGCGTCGCTCAGCCTGACCCGGCGCGAGGCCGACGTGGCGATCCGCGCCACCAGCCGGCCGCCGGAAAACCTCGTCGGGCGCGCGGTCTCTGGGCTGGCTTTCGCCGTCTATGGGGCATCCGGCTATCTGGACCGGGCGGGCGGGGTTGATGACCCCGACCGCCACCCGTGGGTGGGGCTGGACGAATCCTTCGAGCACACCTCGCTTGCCCGCTGGATGAAGCGGGCGGTGCCGGCGGCGGCGATCGGCTACCGGGTCAATTCGGTCGCCGGGGCGGTGGAGGCGGTGCGGGCCGGGATCGGCCTCGGCCTGCTGCCCTGCGGGGTGGTGGACCGCGACCCCGCCTTCCGCCGCATCGGCGATCCGGTGCCGGAGGCCGATGCCAAGCTCTGGCTGCTGACGCATGAGGATCTGCGCCACATGGGCCGCGTCCGCGCCTTCCTCGACTTCATGGCCGACGCGCTGACCCGCGAACGCGACCTGCTGGAGGGGCGTTGTCCGTGGTCGAAGTGACCGAAAATTTCCCTCTCCCACCCCGGGAGAGGGAGTTGTAAGGGATAGCCTGCCCCCGCCGCCGCGTTGACCACTGGAACTGCGGGTCGTCGGCGATCAGGTGGCGGTGGTCGGACAGCCGGTTGCGCTCCAGCCAGCCGACGGTCGCCTCCAGCTCCGACAGGGTCATTTCGGAGCGCGCCTTCTTCATCAGCCGCTTCAGCACGGCGTTGTAGATGTGGTAGCCGGTCGGCCCCTCGGCGACGAGGTTGTTGTCCTCGTCCTCGATCACCTGCGCCGCGACCAGCTGGCCGATGCGCTGGCGCAGGTGATGCTCCGCCGCACTGGGCGTCAGCGGCAGTTCTCCCGGATCGCGCGATTGCGCGCCGAAATCCGGCCCCGGCGCCACCACGGCGAAGCGCAGCGCCGTGGCGTTGGATTCCAGCGGGATGATCTCCGGCTCGCGCTCCGTGCCGCGCTCGAAGGGAAGCTCCTGCTGGGGACGGCGGGTCTTCACCATGGCGCGGGTGCCCTGCTGGGTCTCCACCATGGTGCGGAACTGCTCGAACAGCGCGTCGGACGGGTGGTAGATCAGCGCGCGCTGCCGGTCATAGGGTCCGCCATGCGGATCCACCCGCGTCGCCCGCGCGATCGCCTGTTCCAGCCAGGGACGCGAGCGGATGTGGGTCAGGCAGGCGACATGGGTGATCGACGGCGCGTCCAGCCCCTCATAGGCCATGGCGACGGAGACCAGCACCGCCGGCTCGGGCCGCAGGCGGAAGGATGCCACCACCTCCTGCGCGTCGCGGCGGTCGGAGATGGCGAGCCGCGCCATGCGCCCGGCCTGCTCCCTCGGCATCCAGCCCTGAAGCGTCTCCAGATACGACCGCGCCGTCTCCTGGTCGGGCGCGATGACCAGCAGCTTGCCCAGCCCCGGACCGTCGCGCCCCGCCGGCAGCTTCAGCTCCGCCCGCCGTTTCGCCCGGTGCTCCCGGCAGGAGCGGTAGGCCTCGCGCAGCATCGCCTGGGCGAAGCCGGTGCGCAGCGCGGTGAACAGGGCGTCGCGCGTGTTCTCCCCCGCCTTCGACAGCGCATCGACCCAGCGGTTGGTGCGCTCCGCATCCAGCCAGGAGGCCGAGCCGTCCATCGCGCCGAAGGTGACGGGCAGGATCGCCTTCTCGGCCAGCGCCTGCCGGCGGGAATAGCCGACCACCGCCCAGCCCGGCGCCTTGAAGTCGATTTCCCGCACCTTGCGGGTTCCCTGCGGCGTGCGGTAGGGCAGCCACAGGATCGGACGGCCGTCGGCGCGCTCCAGCGTCCCGCTCATCAGCAGCCGGGCCGACGCATTCTCCAGAAGCGGCAGGATCGACCGGCTCCAGGCGGTTTCCTCCTCCACCGCCGCCATGCGGTCGGTGTCGAACACCGCCGGGAGATGGTGCAGCTCGTCCACCGCCAACAGGTAGCGGTGACGGCGGAACTCCTGCAGATGCAGGTCCGGCGCGGCGGCGACCGCCTGATATGTCGTGATGTAGCCCTGCAGGCCGCGGCAGAGGTCGCGCCCGTTCTCCGCCGCGCGCAGGGCGAGATTGTGTCCCAACACCTCGCGCCAGCGCGGATCGACGAAGGCTTCCTCCGCCTGCTGGCGCAGGCTGTCGCGCGGCACGATCCAGCACACCCGGTCGATCCGCCCCGCCTTGTGCAGCGCCGCCGCCATGATGACCGGCAGCAGCGATTTCCCCCCGCCGGGCGTCACCGCCGCCAGAATGTCGCGAACCTCCGTCTGCTGCTGGCCGATGGCATTGGCGATGGCGCTGACCAGTTGCTGATGGGTTCTCAGCTGCGGCATTCCACCTGCTCTCGTTGTGGCGCGAGGGAGGAGCAAGCCTAAATTCCCGCGAGTCCCCCGGTCATGGGTGCAGTCGGAGGTAACGGACTCCATTGGGAGTAGCGCAGCCCCCGGTCGGGGGCGACGATTCGCGCCGCGTAAGCCCTATGAGGACGGCGGCGCGCCGCAGCCTGCGGTGAGGTGCGTACCTGAAAGAACATGAACCCTGTGCCGCCATGCTTCGGCCAAAAGGCCAATCCAGGGCCGAACCTCAGAAATTGAGTTGCGCACCTCAGAGCATCGGAATATCGTTCGCACCATGAGCAATCAGCTAAACGACGCACCCCTGACCCTGCGCGACGTGGCGGCGGCGGCCGGCGTCAGCCTTGCGACGGCGGACCGGGTCGTCAACGGACGGCCGGGCGTCAGCGCCAAGACCGCGCTCAAGGTGCATGAGGCGGTGCAGCGGCTGGGCTTCCGCCCGCTGGCGGCGGCGGCGGAGCTGGCGCGGTCGCGCTCCTGGCGCTTTGCCGTCGTCCTGCCCAGCGGCGGCAACCGCTTCATGATGGACATCGCCGACAATATCCGCGCCCAGGCCGATTGGTTCCGCGCACGGCGCATCGCGGTGGAGATCGTCGAGACCGATGTGTTCGATGCCGACAGGCTGGCGGCGGAATTGGCCGGGCTGCCGGGCCGCTTCGACGCGGTGGCGCTGGTGGCGCTCGACCACCCGCGAATCCGGGCGGCCATCGACGATCTCGTGGAAGGCGGCATGGCGGTGGTGACGCTGGTGTCGGACGCTCCGTCGTCGCGGCGCCAGCATTATGTCGGCATCGACAACATCGCGGCGGGCCGCACCGCCGGTTCGCTGGTCGGCCGCTTCCTCGGCCCCCCGCGCAATGGCGAGGCTGGCGGCTCGGTCGGCATCGTCACCGGATCGGGCAGCCTGCGCGACCATGCCGAACGCCTCTTCGGCTTCGGGCAGGTGCTGGCGGAGGAATATCCCGGCCTGACCCGCCTGACCCCGGTGGAGGGCCGCGACGATCCCGGGCGCAACCGCGATCTGGTCCGCCGCATGCTGGCCGACACCCCCGATCTGGTGGCGATCTACAACACCGGCGAGGGCTCCGTCGGCATCGGAGAGGCGCTGGCCGAGGCCGGGCTCGCCCGCAAGATCCTCTGCGTCGGCCATGAACTGACGCCCGCCACCCGCCGCATGCTGCTGGACGGCACCTTCGCCGCCCTGGTCGCCCAGGATCCGGGGCACGAGGCGCGCTCGATGGCGCGGGTGCTCCACGCCCTGGTTTCGGGCCAGGAGATCGTCGCGGCACAGGAACACATCCGGGTCCAGGTCATCCTGCGCGACAACCTGCCCTGACGGGCATCAGGAAAGGTCGGCCGTCATGTTTCTCGGGATCGACATCGGCACATCCAGCGTCAAGGCGGTCCTGACCGACGCCGGCGGGAGCGATGGAGGCGGGGTCGGGGCCGGGACCGTCGCCGGCAGCGCATCCCGCCCCTGCACCGTCTCCCGTCTCCATCCGCAGTGGTCGGAGCAGGAGCCGGAGGACTGGGTCGCCGCCGCCATCGCCGCGGTGGACGAGCTGGCCGAACGGCAGCCGGCGGCGCTCGCCGCCGTGCTCGGCATCGGTTTCTCCGGCCAGATGCATGGCGCCGTCCTGCTGGGCCGCGACAACCAGGTGCTGCGCCCCGCCATCCTGTGGAACGACGGCCGATCCCACCGCCAATGCGCGACGCTGGAGGAAACCCTTCCGACGCTGCGGACCATCAGCGGCAACATCGCCATGCCCGGCTTCACCGCGCCCAAGCTGCTGTGGGTGGCGGAGGAGGAGCCGGAAGTCTTCGCCGCGCTGGCCAAGGTGCTGTTGCCCAAGGCTTACGTCCGCTGGCGCTTCACCGGCGCGATGGTGGAGGAGATGTCCGACGCCTCCGGCACGCTGTGGCTCGACGTGGCCCGGCGCGGCTGGTCGGACGAACTGCTGGCCGCCACCCGCATGACCCGCGCCCATATGCCGGAACTGGCCGAAGGCTCCGACGCCGTCGCCCGGCTGTCTCCCGATCTCGCCCGCCGCTGGGGCATGCGGGAACCTCCGGTGGTGGCCGGCGGGGCGGGGGATTGCGCCGCCAGCGCCGTCGGGCTCGGCGCCATCACGCCCGGCGACGGCTTCCTCAGCCTCGGCACCTCCGGCGTGCTGTGGCGGACGACAGACCGTTTCCTGCCCAATCCGGCGATGGCGGTCCATGCCTTCTGCCACGCGCTTCCCGGCGTCTGGCACCAGATGGGCGTCATGCTGTCCTCCGCCGCCTCGCTGGCCTGGGCGGCTTCCACCCTGGACGCGCCGGAGGCGGAGTTGCTGGCCCCGCTCGGCGACGCGGTGGACGGCCCCTCGCCGGTCGCCTTCCTGCCCTACCTGTCGGGCGAGCGCACCCCCCACAACGACGCCACGATCCGCGGCCTGTTCGCCGGCCTGTCGGCGGAAACCGGCCGCGACGCGCTGGTCCAGGCGGTGCTGGAGGGCGTCGCCTTCGCCGCCCGCGACAACCTCGTCGCGCTCGGCGAGGGAGCCGACGCCCCCACCTCGCTCGACCTTGCCGGCGGCGGCTCCCGCTCGCGGCTGTGGGCGCGCATCTGCGCCGACGTGCTGGGCGTCACCATCCACCGCATCGAGGATGGCGAGGTCGGTGCGGCGCTCGGCGCCGCCCATCTCGGCCGCATGGCCGCGACCGGGGAATCCCCCGCCGCCGTCTGCCGCAAGCCCCGCCGCCTGGAGTCCTTCACCCCCGATCCGGCCCGTGCCGAGGCGTACAGCCGGGCGTGGCTGCGCTGGCGCCGGCTCCACCCCCTTGCCAAGGAGTTCGCGACTTGAGCACCGCCTCATTCTTCGGCGACCTGTCCCCGGTGTCCTATCGCGGGCCGGACAGCCGCGACCCGCTGTCCTACCGCTGGTACGACAAGGACCGCGTCGTGCTGGGCAAGCGGATGGAGGACCATCTGCGGCTGGCCGCCTGCTACTGGCACAGCTTCTGCTGGCCGGGCGGCGACCCCTTCGGCGGCGAGACCTTCCTGCGCCCGTGGATGCGCCCCGGCCAGGATCCGATGCAGGCGGCGCGCGCCAAGGCCGACGTCGCCTTCGAGATGTTCCGCCTGCTCGACGTGCCCTTCTTCTGCTTCCACGACCTCGACGCCGCCCCGGAAGGCGCCACGCTGGCCGAAAGCGTCGGCAACCTGAAGGCCGTCACCGAGCTGTTCGCGGCCAAGATGGAGACCGCCAAGGTCCGGCTGCTGTGGGGCACGGCAAACCTGTTCTCCCACCGCCGCTACATGGCCGGCGCCGCGACCAACCCCGACCCCGACGTCTTCCTCTACGCCTGCGGGCAGGTGCGCGCGGCGCTGGAGGCCACCCATGCGCTGGGCGGCGCCAACTACGTCATGTGGGGCGGGCGCGAGGGGTATGAAACGCTGTTGAACACCGACCTGAAGCGCGAGCTGGACCAGATGGGCCGCTTCGTTTCGATGGTGGTGGAGCACAAGCACAGGATCGGCTTCGACGGCCCGATCCTGATCGAACCGAAGCCGCGCGAGCCGACCAAGCATCAGTACGACTTCGACGTCGCGACCGTCTACGGCTTCCTGGAGCGTTACGACCTGCTGGCCGACGTGCGGGTGAACATCGAGCAGAACCACGCCATCCTCGCCGGCCACAGCTTCCAGCACGAGGTGGCGCTGGCGCTGGCCTTGGGCATCTTCGGCTCGCTCGACATGAACCGCGGCGACGCGCTGCTCGGCTGGGACACCGACCAGTTCGCCAACGACATCGGCGAGCTGACCGTGGTCATGCACGACATCCTGAAGGGCGGCGGCTTCACCACCGGCGGCCTGAATTTCGACGCCAAGATCCGCCGCCAGTCGCTCGACCCGGAGGATCTGCTGCACGGCCACATCGGCGGCATCGACGCCTGCGCCCGCGCCCTGCTTCAGGCGGCGCGAATGCTGGAGGACGGCGCGCTGACCAAGCCGCTGGCCGACCGCTACGCCGGCTGGGACAGCGCGGAGGGCCGCGCCATCCTGTCCGGCGACCGCGACCTCGCCACGCTCGCCGACCGCGCACTGACCTCGGGCATCAACCCCCAGCCGCGCTCCGGCCGGCACGAATACCTGGAGAACATCGTCAACCGGTACGTCTGAACCCAGGGCATGCCACATGCCCTCTCCCGGGGCGGGAGAGGGAAATGACGCCCGCCCCGCCGCTTTCGTCCATCGACAAGGCCGCCGCCCCAGGACGGCCACACCGGGAGGAAACACGATGAAGCACCGCCTGACCGCCGCCTTTGCCGGCCTGTGCATCACGCTCACCGCCACCCTGGCCGCCACCACCGCACTCGCCGCCGGCACCACCGTCGGCGTGTCCTGGTCCAACTTCCAGGAGGAGCGCTGGAAGACCGACGAGGCGGCGATCAAGGCGGTGATCGAGAAGGCCGGCGGCAAATACCTGTCGGCCGACGCCCAATCCTCGCCGGCCAAGCAGCAGTCGGACATCGAATCGCTGATCTCCCGCGGCGCCCAGGCGCTGATCATCCTGGCGCAGGACAGCGACGCCATCCGCCCGGCAGTGGAGAAGGCCGCCGCCGAAGGCATCCCGATCGTCGGCTATGACCGGCTGATCGAAATCCCGTCGGCCTTCTACATCACCTTCGACAACAAGGAGGTCGGCCGCCTCCAGGCGCGCAGCGTCTTCGCGCAGAAGCCAAAGGGCAACTACGCCTTCATCAAGGGCAGCTCCACCGATCCCAACGCCGACTTCCTGTTCGCCGGCCAGATGGAGGTGCTGAAGGCCGCCATCGACCGCGGCGACGTGCAGAATGTCGGCGAGGCCTACACCGACAAGTGGCTGCCCGCCATCGCCCAGCAGAACATGGAGCAGATCCTGACCAAGACCGGCAACAGGGTCGACGCCGTGGTCGCCTCCAACGACGGCACGGCGGGCGGCGCGGTGGCGGCGCTGGCGGCGCAGGGCCTGGCCGGAAGCGTGCCGGTGTCGGGCCAGGACGGCGACAAGGCGGCGCTGAACCGCATCGCGCTCGGCACCCAGACGGTGTCGGTGTGGAAGGACGCGCGCGAGCTTGGCCGCCGCGCCGCCGAAATCGCCATCGAGCTTGCCGACGGCAAGAAGATGACCGAGATCGCCGGCGCCACCACCTTCGACGGCGGCCCGAAGAAGCAGAAGATGACCTCCCTGTTCCTGACCCCGGTCGCCATCACCAAGGACAACCTCGACCTCGTGGTCGATGCCGGCTGGGTCGGCAAGGACGTGGTCTGCCAGGGCGTCAAGCCCGGCAGCGTCAAGGTCTGCAACTGATGGCGGATCCCTCCACCACCCTGTCCCCGGCGGCGCCTTCGGACGCGCCGGCCGGGCGGCGGGCCGGCATCGGCGACGCCCTGCGCGCGCTGGAGATGGACACCCGCATGGTCGGGATGATCGGGGCGCTGGCCGTCGTCTGGATCGGCTTCGACATCCTGACCGGCGGCGCCTTCCTGACCCCGCGCAACCTGTGGAACCTGTCGGTGCAGACCGCCTCCATCGCCGTGATGGCGACGGGCATGGTGCTGGTCATCGTCACCCGCAACATCGACCTGTCGGTGGGCTCCATCCTGGGCTTCACCGGCATGGTGGTGGCCGTGCTCCAGGCCCGCATCCTGCCGGAGATCTGGGGCTTCGACCATCCGCTGACCTGGGTGGTGGCGGTGATGGCGGCGATCGCCGTCGGCGGGGCGGTGGGGGCGATGCAGGGCGCCATCATCGCCTATCTCGGCGTGTCCTCCTTCATCGTCACGCTCGGTGGGCTGCTGGTCTGGCGCGGCGCCGCCTGGTGGGTGACGACCGGCCAGACGGTGGCGCCGATGGACGGGCTGTTCAAGCGGCTGGGCGGCGGGTTCGAGGGCGCCATCGGCGCCGGCCCCAGCTGGGCGGTCGGCATCGCCGCCATCCTGCTGTCGGTCGCGGCCATTATGGTGACGCGGCGGCGCAGGGCCGGCTTCGGCTTTCCCGTCCGGCCCTTGTGGGCGGAAGGGGTGGTGATCCTGCTGGTCGCCGCCGCCATCGTCGGCGCGGTGATGGTGGTCAACGCCTATCCGCTCCCCGCTCCAGTGGTGCGCCGGATGATGGAGGCGCAAGGGCTTTCCACCGACGGCACGCCCCCCTTCGTGGCGCACGGCTTCGCCATCCCGGTGCTGATCGCGCTGGCGGTGGGGGTGGGGGTGACCGTCCTGTCGCGGCGCACCCGCTTCGGCCGCTACGTCTTCGCCATCGGCGGCAACCCGGAGGCGGCGGAGCTGTCGGGCATCAACACCCGGCGGGTGCTGGTGATGGTCTTCGGGCTGATGGGGGCGCTGTGCGGCCTGTCCGCCTGCATCGCCGCCGCCCGGCTGAACGCCGCCACCAACGCCAACGGCACGCTGGACGAGCTGTACGTCATCGCCGCGGCGATCATCGGCGGCACCTCCATGGCCGGCGGCGTCGGCACCATCCTGGGCGCGATGCTGGGCGCGCTGGTGATGCAGTCGCTGCAGTCCGGCATGGTGCTGCTGGGGGTGGACGCGCCGATGCAGAACATCGTCGTCGGCATCGTGCTGGTCGCCGCGGTCTACATCGACACGCTCTATCGCAAGGGGTTGAAATGACCGCTCTCGCAATGGAATTCCGGGCGGCATTCCCGGCGGAGGAACCGCTGGTGGAGATGCGCGACGTCTCCATCGCCTTCGGCGGCATCAAGGCGGTGGACGGCGTCAGCATCGACCTCTATCCCGGCGAGGTCGTCGGGCTGCTCGGCCACAACGGGGCCGGCAAATCGACGCTGATCAAGATCCTGTCCGGCGCCTATGCCGCCGATCATGGCGAGATCCGGGTGAACGGCGAGCCGGTCCACATCGCCAGCCCGCGCGACGCCAAGCGCTGCGGCATCGAGACGATCTACCAGACCCTTGCCCTGGCCGACAATGTCGACGCCGCCGCCAACATCTTCCTCGGCCGGGAGAAGCTGACCCCCTGGGGCACGCTGGACGACCATGCGATGGAGGCGGAGGCGCGCAAGGTGATGGGCCGCCTGAACCCGCATTTCCGCCGCTTCAAGGAGCCGGTGAAGGCACTGTCCGGCGGGCAGCGCCAGTCGGTCGCCATCGCCCGCGCCATCCATTTCGACGCCCGCGTCCTGATCATGGACGAGCCGACCGCCGCGCTCGGTCCCGCCGAAACCCAGCAGGTTGGGGAACTGGTGAAGCAGCTGAAGCAGGAGGGGATCGGCATCTTCCTGATCTCCCACGACATCCACGACGTGTTCGATCTGGCCGACCGCATCCATGTGATGAAGAACGGCAGGCTGGTCGGCACCGCCCGCGTCGCCGACGTGACGAAGGACGAGGTGCTGGGCATGATCATCCTCGGCAAATGCCCGCCGGGCGCCGTTCCCGGACCGGGGGCCGCCGGCTGACGGGTCAGCGCGCGGTCTCGCCGCGCGGTACCGGCGACGACACCAGCGTGGCGGGCTGGGGTTCCCTCATGGCCGTCCTGCCGCTTGCTTCCCGGTGAAGCCACTGCTCGGCGGGCTCGAAGCGGGTCCAACCGGGCAGGTCGGCGGCCAGATTGACCTCCTTCCATTTCGGATGGCGCGGCGGCTTCAGGAACTCGTCGAACTTGCCGAAGAAGGCGTCGACGAAGCGGGCGACCTTGCGGTGCCGCTCCAGGTCGCGTTCCCAGCCATAGACGGCCATGACCGCGCCGACGGCGACGGTGTCGACCTGTTCGCCGGGCTTGATCAGCCCCTCATAGTCGGCGCTGGTCAGCCGCGAGGGCAGATAGGTGTCGAGCAGGGCGGCACTCATCGGGATCGACAGGAAATGCAGGCCGTCGCCGGCCTTCAGGTCGCGGAACAGGCGGGTCGGCTTGCCGGCGACATAGGCCATGGCCGCAATCTCGCCCCGCCGCAGCTTCTCCAGCGCCAGGGACTGGTCGTTGTCCTGCGGCTCCACCTTGATGCCCAGCATGTCGAAGACCAGCGACGCCGTCATGTGCGTGCCGCTTCCCTGCACGTCGAAGTTCACCTTGCGGCCGGCCAGATCCTCGATGCGCGTCACGTCGGGGGCGGCCAGGATGTGCATTTCCTCGTTGTAGAGCTTGGTGATGTATTTGACGCGCCGGTCCAGGTTGGGCAGAAGCCTTTCCCGCTTGGCATAGGCCAGCACATCGGACTGGACGATGCCGATGTCGATCCCCTTCAGCAGAACGATGTCCTTGAGGTTCTGCACCGATCCCTTGCCCAGCATCGGCAGGACGCGCAGGGCGTCGCCGTCGTCGAGCACGGCGGCCAGATCGGCGGCGATGCGCACATAGGTTCCCTCGACCCCGCCCGACACGATGCCGACGGTCCCGCTGTTGGCGCCGACGCCGCGCGGATCGGCCGCGGATGCCGGAGAGACGGCGCCCGCGAACAGGCACGCTCCCAGAAGAAGAACGCGGACGATCGATGCCTTCATGATGGCTCCCTCCCTGGTTCCCGACAGCTTGCTACCTGGATTTGCCGGCGACCCAGACTGTCAGCTTCTGCAGTTGCTGTTCCGCGTCGCCGCTGCCGGCGGCCATCGCCCGGCGGTACCAGACCGCCGCCTGTTCGGGATCGGATGGAAGCCCGCGGACCCGCAGCCGTTCATGCACCAGCGGATCGTGGGTCCGGCCGAGCGCAAGGGCCGCCGCCGCACTGCCGGTCTCGGCGACCATTTCGTAATAGAGCCGAGCGCCCGCCAGATCGCCCTGCGCGAACAGGTCGTCGCCCCGCTTCATCAGCGTCGTCTCCGCAACGGCGGAGGGAAGCCGCGCCGGGCGCTGCGCCGCCTCCTCCTGTGGCTGCGCCCGCTCCGGGGCCGGCGGCGGGGCGGCAGCCGGCGGAGGAACCGCCAGGGCGACCGTGGCGGCGGGCGCCGCGGCCTCCGGCTCCGGCTCCGGCTCCGGCAGGGGAGGGGGCGCCTCGGCCGGCTGAACGGCGACCGGAATTTCGGCGGGCGGCATTTCGACTTCCGGTGTTTCGGCCGGCGGCGTTTCAGCGGACGGCGGGATGGCGGCGATGACCGGGGCTTCCGGCACGGCTTCCGGCGCCGCCACCGGGGCAGGAGCAGCGGGAAGCGCCATGACGGCCGCCTCATCCGGCTGTTCCGGTTCCCGTGCCGGCGCCGCTTCGGGTGCCGGCTCCGCGACGGGTTCGGGCGCGGGCGCGGCGGCGTCGCTTGCGGACGGTTCCGGCGCGGCCTGCGGGGCCGGCCGGCCGGATTCCGCCGGGTCCGTCTCGGCCCTGTCGCCAAGCGCCGCGGTCTCGATGCTCCGCGACGAGCCGTCCTGGGCGGATGGTGGAGTGCCTTCGGTATCCGGCACGGCGGCGCTGTCGGCCGCGGCGGTCTCCGTGGCCGTCACCAGGATCGGTATCGTCAAATCCCGGGCCTGCCGGGCGATCACGCCGCCGCCGTGATCGGTCACCGCGGTGAGCTGCAGCGTCACACTGCCCGCCGTCTCGGGCGGCAGGGTCATGGAGAGGCCGGGCAACTCCTCCAGCCGCACCCGCCATGTGTCGTCGGCGATCTTGTCGCCGTTCGACAGGGCGGTGCCGGGCGGCAGGTTGTCGATCAGCACATAGGTGATCGCCTCATGCTGCGGGTTCGGCTGCCCGTAGGGGGAGGTGACGGCGATGGACAGCAGGATCGGCTGTCCCGGAATGCCGCTGGAGGCCTGTGCCGCGATGAAGGGGATCAGCCGCCAATCCGTCTCCGCTTCGTTTTCCTTCTGGATCACCACCGTCCGGGTCGGTGCCGCATCCGCCTGCGGCATGGGAGCGGCTGCCCTCTCCCGCGTGCCGAGCCAGGCTTCCAGCGTGGTGTCGGCCGGTCCCTCCACCGCGCCGGTCCGCAGAAGGCAGCAGTCGGTGCCGATGTCCCAAACGGCGCCATCGTGACCGAACCGGGCGGACACGTCGAAAGGTTGAAGCGGGAGTGCCAGGACACCCAATACGGCAAAGCAGGGCCGGACGCCGCCTGTGACGGGAAGTAAAGAGCGAGCGCTTTCCCATCCGCTTCCGCGTCGGAGAACATAGGCACGATGCAGAAATCCGCGCAGTGAACCGGACTGCGTTTCTCGCATGGCGGCATCCCCCCTGACACGATCCCCTTGGACCCGCCCCGTGGACCAGATTTGACGACAGGACGCATTCCGGGACTTTTGAAAGACATGCAGCGTTGATTCCCGCCGCGAGTTGTCCAGATTATTATTATCGAACGACAGACCGCGATCTTTTTATTCTATGAAGTAACGGAATAAAAACAACCATCCCGTAGATGTCACTTTCCGCTTTGCGGCAGATGGCGGATTACTTCGTAATATTCGGATCGGCTTCGGAAGGAGAAGCATCGGCGCTGGCGGCCGGCCCCCTTGCCGGAACGGGGTGCCGCCAGCGGCCGGTCAGTGGCTTCCGATCAGCCTATCCTCAGCGGATCCGGGCCGGGTTTCCCATCACCGTGGCCTCGGCCGGAACGTCGCGCGTCACCACGCTGCCGGCGCCGATGATGGCATGGTCGCCGATGGTGACGCCGGGCAGGATCAGCGCGCCGCCGCCGATCCAGACATTGCGGCCGATATGGATGGGCCGCCCGAACTCCAGCCCGGCCTCCCTGGCGGCGAAGTCGCGCGGATGGTCGGCGGTCAGGATCTGGACCCCCGGCCCGATTTGCGTCTTGTCGCCGATGCTCACCGCCACGACGTCCAGGATGACGCAGTTGAAGTTGAGGAAGACGCCGGCACCCAGGCTGATGTTGTAGCCGTAGTCGCAATGGAAGGGCGGGCGGATGACGGCCCCGTCGCCCACCGCGGCGAAGCGTTCCAGCAGCAGTTGCCGCCTTTCGCCGGGCGGCAGGTCGCGTGGGGCATTGTAGCGGACCATCCATTCTCTGGCGGCAGCCTGGTCGGCCTGGATCTCCGGGGCCGAGGCGTCATAGAGATCGCCGGCCAGCATCTTTTCCTTTTCGCTGCGTCCATCGGACGTCTGCATCGCTCATCCTCCGCATCGTTCGCTTGTCCGGCGGCAATTTCCGACGATCGTCCGCCATGGGCGCCCGATTAGAGCAGATGTCGAGAAGCGATGCGCCGACGCTTGAGGATGGGTCAGCCCTCGCCCTGGCCGGAGCCTGCGCTCAGCAGGGTGCCGCGGCGGCGGCGCACCTCGACGCTCTGGCCCGGGCTGATGGGCAGGAACTCCTTCGGGCGCTCGTCGCTGCCGGCGATGGCGCGATAGGTGGCAGCGTTCGCCACCTGCACGTCGTTGCCGCGGCGAACCTGATCCAGGAACTTGCGGCTCGGCATCATGATGTATTCGATGTCGTTGATGCGCCGCCCGTCCTTCGACACCGTCTTCTCCACCCGGTCGAGGATGCCCTCGTCGACAAGGGAGTCCACGGCGGAGGTCACGGTGCGCAACGTGTCGCGCCGCCGGCTCCACTCGTTCATGCCGCTGTTGTTGATGATGTCGTCGGCCGACAGGGTCATCGGCGGCACGCCATGCACCCCGTCGGACAGGTGGGCCAGATCGAGGTCGCCATATTCGATCGACAGCCGGTTGTAGAGCCAGCGCGCCACCGGGCTCTTCAGCCGCATGATCCACTGGTAGGAGATCGGCTTGAATTCCAGGTTGCGGATGGCCGAGGCGACCAGCGCGTTGAACTCCAGATAGGTGTCGTTCTCGTCATCCTCGCCGCCCTCGCCGGTGCGCGGGCGGATGTAGAGCGTCGGGAAGACCGAGGATTCCAGCACCGGACGTGCCGACTTGCGGCCGCTCTCCGGCACCTTGCTGATGATCATGCGCGTGCGCGCCAGGATCTCCAGCGCCTCGCGGATTTCCGCCGTGTCCATGGTGCGGTTGACCGCGCGCAGCTCCCGCCGGATCTCGTAAAGCGAGAAATGGACGCGCACCCGGTCCTGCTTGTCGCCCATCAGCGACAGGCGCGAGCGGTCCATGGCGAGGCGGCGGACCACCTGCTCGACGATCTGCTCGCGCTCGGACGGGAACACCTCATACTCGACCATCCGCTTGTCGGCCGGATCCTCGCCGGGGCCGGGCTTGGCCGGGCGGTAGATGCGGGCGGGCTGCAGCGTCAGCGTGAACAGGGCGTCCTTGAAGGGAAACTCCTTGTGGACCGACTGGACGAACGCGTTGGCGGCCGGAAGCTCCGGCTCCGTCCCCCGGCCCTTCGACACGAAGACGAATCGCGGCGCCGTGTCGTAAAGCGCGATCATATGGGACTGACTGCGGTCCTCCATCTCGAACAGAGTCAGCTGGACCGCGTTCGCCTTGCTCATGGCTCATCCCTCCTCGCCAAAGGCCACGATAGGAGCTGCGGTCGGAGGGAGGCAACCGGCTGCGCGGAGTCCGCCTGCAGAGCTGTGTCCCGTTTGGCCGCGCTTGTGTAGGAAATGCCCGCAGCTGTGTCCCTTTTGCCCGCGCTTCGGCCGCGGGCCGCCGATCGGAGCCGCTGCGCGGGCATCGGATGGGCCGGATCCGTGCGAATCGCGCGGCGGTCCGGCGAAACGCGAGCAAATGGGACAGAGACTCGGACGCGCGGCCTCCCTCCCTGCGGCCACGAAGCGCGAGCAAATGGGACAGCCCCGGCGCCGGAATCCTGCCAAACGCGAACATTCGGGACACAGAAAATGCCGTGATGCGGCCGGCCGGACCATGAAACGCGGGCAAATGGGACATATCAGGCCAGCGGGACCGGCCTGCGGCCGTCTCCCACGAAACAGTCCGCGCTCCGGACCGCAGAGCATGGCCTCAAACCGCGGGCAAGTGGGACAGCGCGCGGCGGCGCGGATGGCGCCGCTCTCCGGCAAAGCGCGGGCAAACGGGATCGAATCCGATTCGCAAGCCAAACGCGGCCAAAGGGGACACATCCGCGACCGAGGAGGACACAGGCGCGGGCCGATGGGACACAATCGCGGGTGAAGGGGACACAACCGAATCGGTCCCATTTGCCCGCGATTCGACGGCTGCCGCAGCCGGCGGAATCCTTCGCGCAAGTTCGCCGGCCCCATCCATGCCGGCCCCAAGGCCTCGCGGAGTTTTCCCCATGCCCACACCGACACAATCCGCAACAGCGGCAAATCCCCCCGACACCAGACGATGGGGACGGATTCCCGCCTGGTGGCTGGACCATCCCGGCCTGGACGCCGACGGCTTCGCCGTTCTGGCGGCGCTCGCCACCTTCGCCGACGAGGACGGCCTGTGCTGGCCGTCGCAATCGACATTGGCCGCCAAGCTGAAGCGGTCGCGCCCCACCATCAACCGTATCATCCAGGGCCTGAGCGACATCGGTCTGGTCGGGGTCGAGCATCGTCGCGGCCGCGACGGCGCCCGCCTGTCCTGCCTCTACCGCCTGCGATTCACCCCGGCCTATGCCGAGGACAGTGCCGCAGAAGATTCCCACCGGGACTCCCGGCAGGATTCCGCCGCCGCCCGCCCTGTCCGGCCCGCCGACAGGGATGACTCGGACATGCACATCCCCTGTCCGCCTGCGAGTCAGGAACAGGTCCATTCCAAACAGATTCCGGACTCGCACGCTTCGGGCGGGCATGGTCAGGCGCGGACGGTTCCCGAAGACTGGATGCCGACCGCCGACGATCTCGCCTGGGCCAAGGCGCGTCACGCCGAGATCGACCTCGGCCGCCATGTCGAAGGCTTCATCCTGCGCTGCCGGGCCCACGGCTACCGCTACCGCGACGTCTCGTCCGCCTGGCGCGCCTGGCTGGCCCAGGATGCCGCGGCGGGCAAGGCCCCGGTCGTCCGCGACCGCCCATCCGCGACGGCGAACGCCGTAACCAACCGTCCGCCCCCTGCGGCCGAACAGCGCCTGGGCGCCTGGGCCGCCGCCGCCGCGGAGCTGCGCCAGCGCACAGTCACCCCCTCCTGGTCGTAAAAGGGGAAAGCGATGAAAGCCCCCAGGACAAGCGCCACCATCACCGCCCTGCCACGCAACCCGTCCCCGCTGGCCCCATCCTCGGCCGTCCCGACCTCACTGGCCGCTGCCTTCGATCCGGCGCTGCCTGCGCCCAACCGGCAGGCCCGGCTGACCGCCGCGCTGCCGCCCGTGATTCGGCAGCTTCTGGCCCAGGGCCGAACCGACCGCCGCCCGCGCTTCGGCGAGGACGGATTCGACGGCATGATCGAGCTGTGGTCGCCGCCCGACGGCGTTACCGCCGCCCAGGCCTCGCTCGCCCGCCGGAGCCTTGAGGAGCTGTACGCCACCGTGCTGGTCCCGGCCGACAGCGACCATCTTCTCGGCCGCGTCCTCACCCTGCTCAGCCATTTCCCGGCCAAGGGTCTGTCGCCCGAGGTGGAACGGATGATGGCGCTCGACTGGGCCGAGGATCTGGGCGAATACCCGGCCTGGGTCATCGATGCCGCCGCCCGCAACTGGCGCCGCAGCCGGAAATGGCGCCCCTCCATCGCCGAGATGCGCGCCCTGTGCGAGGAGCTGTGCGCCCCCGAACGCGCGCTGGCCGGCCGGCTGGGGGCGCTCGCCGCAGCCGCCCCGTGCGACGCCCGCGGCTTGGGCCTGCAGGCGGTCGCGACCGGGGCGCTGCGCCGGATGGGCGGGGCGGGGTGAGGAGGGCCGGTCCCGGCGATGGACGGTGGGTGTCGGCGGTCCATATCAAGTGGCCCCTCCGCTTCACGTTGCCGACCGATGCCCGACAGCTCTCCGATCCCGTCCTCCGCCACCCCCGCTTCGGCTGGTGCTGCCAGTATGTGCCGCCCGATGGCGACGCCGGACTTGCCAAGCGCATGAATCCCGGCACCGTCACCATCGCGACGCTGACCAGGCTGGGCCCCGCCCGCGCCGAGGAAAAGCTGACGGAGGTGCTGCGCCGCAACCTGCTGGCCCTGCAGCTGCAGCTGGACGAGGTCGCCCGGCATCCGGCCTACCGCCGCCTGCTGCGCGTCAACAGCGGGCTGCTGCCGGCCTACACCCACGAGGTCGGACGGCCGCTCTATCGCCAGCCGGGCATCCGGGCGCTGGTGCGGAGCGGGCTGGAGCATGCCGGCCGCAAGGCGAGGGAGGCGGGCATCCGCATCGGCCTGCACCCGGACCAGTACTGCGTCCTCAACAGCGCCACCCCGTCCACCCTCGAAAACGCGGTGGCGGAGCTGGAATACCATGCCGACATCCTGCGGATGATGGGGCTGGCCGGCTGTTGGCACCCGCAGGGCGCGCATGTCAACATCCATGGCGGCGGGCGCGGGGAGGGGATCGCCGGCTTCCGCCGCGGCCTCGCCCTGCTGTCGGAGGATGCCCGCAACCTGCTGACCGTCGAGAACGACGAGATGTCCTTCGGCCTGGACGACCTGCTGCCGCTGGCCGACGCCGTGCCGATCGTTCTCGACCTCCACCATCACTGGGTCCACACGCGGGGGGAGTATCTGCGCCCCGACGATCGGCGGATCGCCGCCGTCACCGGCTCCTGGCGCGGGGTGCGCCCGGTCGCCCATATCAGCGTGTCGCGCGAGGATCTGCTAGCGGACTGGCCGGCCGACAGCCTGCCGGACTATACGGCGCTGGCGGCGCGCGGGCTGACCACGAAGGATTTGCGCGCCCATTCGCAGCGCATGTGGAACCGCGCCGTAAACCGACTGGTGGCCGATCACCTGTCCTGGGCCGATTTCGAAGTGGAGGCCAAAGCCAAGAATCTCGCGGTCGACGATCTGGAGCTGGATGCCCTCTGCAGCGGGGCGGTGGCCCCTTCGCCGGATCTGGAGCCTTGACCGATGGTTGTACTCAACTACTCTGTTGGCAAGGACGGGTAAGGATCGACATTAATTTAAGAGGGTTTGGACGTGGCCGACGACCTCCGGGACGAAACCCTGGACGCGCTTTCGCAGCTGCAGGCGATGCTGGATACCGTGCCGGACGGGATCGTCATCATCGACGACCGGGGTCGGATCAAGACCTTCAACCCCGCCTGCGAGCAGTTGTTCGGCTGGACCGCGGCCGAGGTGATCGGCAGCAACGTCAAGATGCTGATGCCGCCGCCCTATCGCGAGGAGCATGACGGCTACCTGGAGCGCTACCGCCGGACGGGAGAGCGCCGCATCATCGGGATCGGCCGCGAGGTGACCGGCCTGCGCAAGGACGGCTCCTGCTTCCCCATGGATCTGTCGATCGGCGAGGCGAGCCAGGACGGCGCCCCCGTCTATATCGGCATCATCCGCGACCTGACCGCGGCCAAGCAGGCGGAGACGGCGCTGCGCGAGCGCGAGGCGCGGCTGACCTCCATCCTGCAAACCGTGCCGGAAGCCATCATCGTCATCGACGAGGCCGGGTTGATCGAATCCTTCAGTCCGGCCGCCGAACGGCTGTTCGGCTACACGGCTGCCGACGTCCTCGGCCGCAACATCAGCATGCTGATGCCCTCGCCCTACCGCGAGCAGCATGACGGCTATCTGGAGCGCTACGGGCGGACGGGGGAGCGCCGCATCATCGGCATCGGCCGCATCGTCTCCGGCCAGCGGAGCGACGGCTCGGTCTTCCCGATGGAACTGGCGGTGGGGGAGGTCCTGCTCGCCGGCCGGCGCTGCTTCACCGGCTTCGTCCGCGACCTGACCGAGCGGCAGGCCACCGAACGGCGCCTGCAGGAACTCCAGTCGGAACTGCTGCATGTCAGCCGGGTCAGCGCCATGGGGCAGATGGCCTCGACGCTGGCGCATGAGCTGAATCAGCCGCTGACCGCCGTCATCAACTACGCCAAGGCCGCCAAGCGGCTGATGGAGCGGCCGGAAGCCGTGTCCAAGGCGATGGACATGGTGGACAAGGCGAGCGCCCAGGCCACCCGCGCCGGCCAGATCATCCGCCACCTGCGCAGCTTCATCGAGAAGGGCCAGACCCACCGCACCGTCGAGCCGCTCAACAAGGTGGTGGAGGAGGCGAGCGCGCTCGCCCTGGTCGGCGCCAAGGACCGCGAACTGCATGTGCGCTTCGACTTCGACGCCGACGATCCGCTGGTCCTCATCGACAAGGTGCAGGTCCAGCAGGTGATCCTCAACCTCGTCCGCAACGCGATCGAGTCGATGGCGCAGGGAACCCCGGCGGGCGGGCGGCGCGTGCTGACCGTCCACACCGGAGCGGAGCCGGGCGAGCCCGCCTTCCGCCGCGTCGCCGTCAGCGACAGCGGCCCCGGCGTGCCGGAGACGGTGCGCGCCCAACTGTTCCAGCCTTTCGTCACCACCAAGAGCAACGGCATGGGGCTCGGCCTGTCGATCTGCCGCTCGATCATCGAGGCCCATGGCGGGCGCCTGTGGCTGGAGCCGCCGGGACCGCCGCCCTCGGCGGGCGCCTGCTTCTCCTTCACCGTTCCGCTGTCCGCACCGGACGCCGCACCGGAGGCCGGCGATGCCAGCTGACACCATGCCCCAGACCGGATCGGACATCGCCTCCGACCTCACCGTCTTCATCGTGGACGACGACGACGCGATCCGCGATTCCCTGGAGGTTCTGCTGGACTGCGCCGGCTTCCGGGCGGAGAGCTTCTCCACCCCGCTCGCCTTCCTGGAGTCCGGCGCGCCGTCGCGCCCCGGCTGCCTGCTGGTCGACGTGCGGATGCCGCAGATGAGCGGCCTGGACCTGCAGGAGCGGCTGGCCAGCGGCGGCCATGCCATGCCGGTGGTGGTGATGACCGGCCATGGCGACGTTCCGCTCGCCGTGCGCGCCATGAAGGCGGGGGCGGTCGATTTCGTCGAGAAGCCGTTCGAGGAGGAGGCGCTGCTCGCCGCCGTGCGCTCCGCCCTGGCCCTGGCCCGCGCGGCGGAATGCCGGACGGCCGCCGCCGCCCAGCCGGCCGCGGCCCCGGAACAGCCGGCCCCCGCGCCCGCCGCCTCCGCACCGCCGGAGGTCATGGACCGCCTCGCCGCGCTGACGCCGCGGGAAATGGACGTCCTGCGCTGGCTGGTGGCCGGCAAGTCGAACAAGATCATCGCCTTCGAACTGTCGATCAGCCCGCGCACCGTGGAGATCCACCGCGCCCGCGTGATGGAGAAGATGCGGGCCGACAGCCTGCCGGCCCTGGTGCGCATGGCGATCGCCGCGGGCGTGGTCCCCGGCGGCATGTGATCTGCATCAAAAACATGCCGCATACGCAATCGTCCTTATATCGGCGTCCTGCGCGGCCTTTTATCTTCCATGACGCGCCGCACCGTCGGCGTCGTCTTGTCTGTATGGAAGTTCGGAGGCCGTCATGGATCATTTGGGCAACGGGCCGGGCGGAATGCCGGGTGCCGGAATCGTCCACATCGTCGACGACGACGAGCCGGTCCGCGACTCCCTGAAAGCGCTGCTGGAAGCCTTCTCCTTCGACGTGCGGGACTTCTCGTCCTGCCGCGAGTTTCTCGACCGCTACGACGGCAACCCGCAGGGCTGCCTGGTTCTCGACCTGCACATGCCGGTGATGAGCGGACTGGAATTCCTGGAGCGCCACCGCGGCGATCTGCATGGAATGCCGGTGATCATGGTGTCCGGCCGCGGCGACCCCGCGACCTTCGCCCGTGCCCGCGAGGCCGGCGTCATCGCCGTGCTGGAGAAGCCGTTCGACGAGGGCCAGTTGATCGACATGCTGAACGGGCTGATGTCCTCGCCGGCCGCCGCCTGACCCCGTATGGTCCGTTACGTACGTAGACTTACGTACGCAAACTTCCTTAGGTACATCACCGAACTGCACAGAGTGGCATCGGGTGGGTAGTTTCGGGTCATCAGATGCACCCCGGAACGGCCGGAGCGCACCGCACCGCAAAGGTCGAGGCCACCATGTCCACGCACGCCGCCATTGCCGCCCACGCGAACCGCGCCGTTCCTGGTTATCTGGTCTCCGCCCTGGCGATGACGCCGAATGCCGCCATCGGCGCCGGTGTGGACGCCGCCATCCAGCCGCGCAACCCCGTCGATCCGCTGGCCGGCCTCGGCCACTCCAAGGTCTACGAGCGCGAAGCCACGGTGTTCAGCGAAGGCGATGCGGCCGGCTCGGTGTTCCGGGTGATCAGCGGCATGGTCCGCCTCTACAAGATGCTGCCCGACGGCCGGCGCCAGATCATCGGCTTCCTGCAGGCCGGCGACATGATGGGGCTGGCCTTCGCCGCCCAGTATCTCTACACCGCCGAAACCGTCACGGCGACCACGATCCAGCGCATTCCGCGGCTGGAGCTGGACGCCATGATGGACGCGCAGCCGGCCTTCGCCCGCAAGCTGCTGTCGGCCACCACGTCGGAGCTGATGGCGGCGCAGGACCAGATGGTTCTGCTGGGCCGCAAGACCGCCGTCGAAAAGGTCGCCACCTTCCTGATGCGCCTCAGCGACCGCAAGGGCGGCGAGCGCGCCATCGACCTGCCGATGGGCCGCAGCGACATCGCCGACCATCTGGGCCTGACCACCGAAACGGTGTCGCGCACCATGACCAAGCTGAAGTCGACCCGCCTGATCCGCATCCTCGTCGGCGGCAAGCTGGAACTGCTGGACCGCGAAGCCCTGGCCGACCTCGCCGGTGGCTTCTGATCCTCACCGGCCTATCTTCAAAAGCATCGAAAGAACCGGCCGTATGCCGGGCGCCCCGGATGTTCGCTGGGCGTCCGGGACCGCAGCGGATCGCCTGAACGGCACATCCCACGGCCTTTCCGCACCATCACCGCGACGGCGTCACGGCCTTCCTCGCGGACAGCAAGTGGATGATGAGCATGACCGTCACGACCCTCGCCGACCTGAACGCCCTGATCGCCCGCGTGAAGGCGGCGCAAGCGCGCTTCGCCGAATTCCCGCAGGAGACGGTCGACCTGATCTTCCGCAACGCGGCGCTGGCCGCCGCCGACGCCCGCATCCCGCTCGCCAAGATGGCGGTGGCGGAGACCGGTATGGGCGTGATGGAGGACAAGGTCATCAAGAACCACTTCGCCGCCGAATACATCTACAACAAGTACAAGGACGAGAAGACCTGCGGCGTCCTTTCCGAGGACGATGACGGCGGCATCATCACCATCGCCGAGCCGGTCGGCCTGATCTGCGGCATCGTCCCCACCACCAACCCGACCTCCACCGCCATCTTCAAGGCGCTGATCGCGCTGAAGACCCGCAACGGCCTGGTCATCTCCCCCCATCCCCGCGCCCGCAAATCGACCTGCGAGGCCGCCCGCCTGGTGCTCGCCGCCGCGGTCGAGGCCGGCGCCCCCGAGGACATCATCGGCTGGATCGACACGCCGTCGCTGGAACTCTCCAACGCCGTCATGCACCATCCCGACATCAACCTGATCCTCGCCACCGGCGGGCCGGGCATGGTCAAGGCCGCCTACTCCTCCGGCAAGCCCGCCATCGGCGTCGGCGCCGGCAACACGCCCGCCGTCATCGACGAGTTCGCCGACATCAAGCGCGCCGTCGCCTCCATCCTGATGTCCAAGACCTTCGACAACGGCGTGGTCTGCGCGTCCGAACAGTCGGCGGTGGTGGTCGATGCCGTCTATGACGCCGTGCGCGACCGCTTCGCCAAGCATGGCGGCTACATCCTGTCGGCCCGCGAGGCCGATGCCGTGCGCAAGGTTCTGCTGGTCGACGGCCACCTGAATGCCGACATCGTCGGCCAGCCCGCCCACGCCATCGCCGCCATGGCCGGCGTGACGGTGCCGCACGCCACCAAGGTGCTGATCGCCGAGGTGTCGGAGGTCGACGAGACCGAGCCCTTCGCCCACGAGAAGCTGTCGCCCACCCTGGCGCTCTACCGCGCCAAGGACTTCATGGCGGCCTGCGACACGGCCGCCGCCCTGGTGGCCCTCGGCGGCATCGGCCACACCTCGGTGCTCTACACCGACCAGGACCAGCAGGCCGACCGCATCCGCCATTTCGGCGACAAGATGAAGACCGCCCGCATCCTGATCAACACGCCGTCCTCGCATGGCGGCATCGGCGACCTCTACAACTTCCGCCTCGCGCCGTCGCTGACGCTGGGCTGCGGCTCGTGGGGCGGCAACTCGATCTCGGAGAATGTCGGGCCGCAGCACCTGATCAACAGGAAGACGGTGGCGAAGAGGGCGGAGAACATGCTGTGGCACAAGCTGCCCAAGTCGATCTACTTCCGCCGCGGCTGCCTGCCCTTCGCGCTCGAGGAGCTGCGCGGCAAGAAGCGCTGCCTGATCGTCACCGACCGTTTCCTGTTCGAGAACGGCCATGTCGCCGACAGCGTCCGCGTCCTGAAGTCGCTGGGGCTGGAGGTGGAGACCTTCTTCGAGGTCAGCGCCGACCCGACCTTGGCGGTGGTGCGCAAGGGCGTGGCCCTGGCCAACGCCTTCCAGCCCGACGTGATCCTGGCGCTGGGCGGCGGCTCGCCGATGGATGCGGCCAAGATCATCTGGGTGATGTACGAGGCGCCCGACGTTGCCTTCGAGGATCTGGCGCTGCGCTTCATGGACATCCGCAAGCGCATCTACACCTTCCCCAAGCTGGGCGTGAAGGCGCAGCTGGTGGCGGTGCCGACCACCTCGGGCACCGGGTCGGAGGTGACGCCTTTCGCGGTGGTGACCGACGAGCGCACCGACACCAAATACCCGATCGCCGACTATGAGCTGACGCCGACGATGGCGATCATCGACGCCAACCTCGTGATGGACATGCCCAAGGGGCTGACGGCGGCGGGCGGCATCGACGCGGTGACCCATGCGCTGGAGGCTTACGTCTCGGTGGTGGCGACCGAGTATACCGACGGCCAGGCGCTGCAGGCGCTGAAGCTCCTGAAGGAGAACCTGCCCTCGGCCTACCGCAACGGAGCGAAGGATCCGAAGGCGCGGGAGCTGGTGCACAACGCGGCGACGCTGGCCGGCATCGCCTTCGCCAACGCCTTCCTCGGCGTGTGCCACTCGATGGCGCACAAGCTGGGGGCCGAGTTCCACCTTCCGCACGGCATCGCCAACGGCCTGCTGATCGCCAACGTCATCCGCTACAACGCGGCGGACATCCCGACCAAGCAGACGGCGTTCAGCCAGTATGACCGGCCGAAGGGCGTGGCGCGCTATGCGCAGATCGCCCGGCACCTGGAACTGGGCGGCAGCCGCGACCATGAGCGGGTGGAGAAGCTGATCGGCTGGGTCGAGGAGCTGAAGCGGGCGCTGGAGATCCCGGCCTCGATCCAGGCGGCGGGGGTGCCGGAGGCGGCGTTCCTGGAGCGGGTCGATGCGATCGCCGAAGCCGCCTTCGACGACCAGTGCACCGGCGCCAACCCGCGCTATCCGCTGGTCGCCGAGATCAAGCAGCTGCTCATCGACAGCTACTACGGCCGCGCCTATGCCGAGCCGGAGAGCGACCGCAGCCCGGCGGCGCTGAGCGTGGTCGGCAAGACGAAGTCGGCTGCCGAATAAGGCGCGAGCGCGATCCTGAGTGACCGGCGGGGGCCGTCGGGCGGGGGTGACAACCCCGCGCCCGGCGGCCCCCGACCGCGTTCCGGCGACGAAGGTGCATTTCAAATGCCCTCCGCCCCCGAAAATCCCGCTGCCGAAACGGCGACGCCCCGTGCGTCGGGCACGGGGCGTCACATCGTCACGCGGAAGGCTGAAATCAGACCGCGGCGGTGACCACCACCTCGATCTTGATCTCCGGCGCGCCCAGATCGGCGACGCCGATGGTGGCGCGGGCCGGCAGATCGTTGCCGTCGAGCCAGGCGAGCCACGCCTCGTTCATCTCGTTCTTCAGGCTCATGTCGGTGATGAACAGCTGGGCGGACAGCAGCTTGGTCTTGTCGCTGCCGGCCATCGCCAGCACCTGGTCGAGCTTGCCGCAGATCTGCGTGACCTGGCCGCCCATGCCGACGCTGACGTCGTCGGCGATGATGCCGCCGAGATAGGCCGTGCCGTTGTTGACGACGACGCGGTGCATGATCTTGGTCTTCTCGATGCGCTTGATCACTGGGAACTGCTCCTTGGTGTTTGAAAAGGACTCAGGGGGTGATGGAGAAATCGACGTAGCGGGCGCCGATGCGGGCCAGCGTCCCGTCCTGCACGACCGCGCGGATCGCCTCGTCGAAGGACTGCTTCAGCGCGGCGTCCTCCTTGCGCAGGCCGACGCCGATGCCGGGGCCGAACACCTCGACGTCGACCACCGGCTCGCCGACCAGCTTGACCGACTTGCCGCCGTCGCCCTTCACCCAGTCGGACGCGGTGGCGCCGGTGGTGATGGCGGCGTCGATCCGCCCGGCCTTCAAATCGGCCAGCAGGTTGGAGGCGGTGTCGTAGGTCTTCAGCGTCACATCGCTGCCGAGATGCTTCTCGACATAGCGGGAATGGGTGGTGGAGACCTGGGCGCCGATGGTCTTGCCGCGCAGGCTGGCGGGCGAGCCGTCGATGGCGGACTTGGCCGGCGCAACGAAATAGGCCGGCACCACCATGTAGGGGGTGGAGAAGCCGATGGTCTTGGCGCGTTCCGGCGTGATGTTCATCGTCGCCATGATGGCGTCGTACTTCTTCGCCAGCAGACCCGGAATGATGCCGTCCCATTCCTGCGCCACGACGGTGCAGGGGCGCTTCATCCGCTCGCACAGCGCGTTGGCGAGATCGACCTCCAGCCCCGCCACCTTGCCGTCGGGCTGGGTGAAGTTGAAGGGAGGATAGGCGCCCTCGGTGGCGATGCGGACGGGCTCCTGCGCCGCGGCGATGCCGCCGGACGCAAGCAGAAACAGGGCGGCGACGCCGGTGACGAGGCGCTTCATGGCAGGCTCCGGAATGTCAGGCGGGAAGGGGGATCAGCGCGCCGCGACGACGACGATCTCGACCAGGATCGACGGGTCGGCCAGCTTGGCCTCCACCGTCGCGCGGGCCGGCGGGTTGGCCGGATCGACCCAGGCGTCCCAGGCGGCGTTCATCTCGGGGAAGGTGGCGATGTCGGCCAGATAGACGGTGGCGGTCAGGATGTTGCTCTTGCTCGTCCCGGCCTCGGCCAGCAGGGCGTCGATCTGGCGCAGCACGTCGCGGGTCTGCGCCTCCACCGTGGTCGATCCGTCGTCGACGATCTGGCCGGCGAGATAGACGGTGTCATTGTGGATGACCATGTCGCAGAGCCGCGGGGTCGGGTGGAAGCGCTGGATCGTCACTGTGAATGCTCCAATGGGTCAGGCGGCGTTTCTGGTCGCTGCTTCGGCGAAGCGGCCGATGCGGAAGGGGGCGATGGGCAGGTCGGTTGCTCCGTCCGTGATCAGGTCGGCGGTGATCCGCCCGACGATGGGGCCGAGCTGGAAGCCGTGCGCCGAGAAGCCGAAGGAATGGTAGAGGTCCGGTTCGGTGCCGCTGGGGCCGATCACCGGGATCTGGTCCGGCATCCGCGCCTCGATCCCCGCCCAGGAACGGACGATGGTGGCGCCGCGCATGCAGGGGAACAGATCCCACACCGTGCGGGCGTTCACCGATACCTGGGAGAAGTCCAGCTCCGCCCGGTTCTCGTCGCGCACCGCCCGGCCCAGCAGCCCGCCGCCGATCAGCACGGTCCCGTTGGGGAACTGCTTGAAGGACAGCGTGCGGCCGGTCGCTCCGACCACCGGCTTGATGAAGGGAGCGACGCGGGCGGTGATCATCAGCATCGGCGCGACGGGCTCCAGCGGCACCGGCTCGCCCACCTGCGCCGCGATGCGGTCGGCCCAGGCCCCGGCGGCGTTCACCACCACCGGCGCCTCGTATCGTCCCCCGTCGGCCGTCTCGACGCTCCACAGCCCGCCCTTGCGGGCCAGCCGCGTCACGGCGCCGCCCTCCTGGAAGCGGGCGCCGAGCGCGATGGCCTTGCGCCGGAAGGCGAAGGTGGTGCGGAAGGGGATCGCCGCGCCGTCGCCGCGCGACACCAGGGCGCCGATGCAGTGATCGGCGATGGCCGGCACCAGCGACCGCAACTCGTCCCGGCCGACCATCTCCTCATGGGTGAAGCCCAGGGCGTTCAGTTCGGCGACGCGGGCGTGCAGCGTCTCCAGCTCCGCCTCGGTCTCCGCCACCTTGATCTGGCCGTGACTCTCGAAGCCGCAATCGTCGTCCACCAGATCCCGGATGCGGTGCCACAGCGCCATCGAGGCGACGGACAGCGGCACCTCCGCGACATGGCGGCCGAGCTGGCGCACGCCGCCCGCATTGACGCCGGAAGCGTGGCGGGCGACATGGTCCTTTTCCAGCACCAGCACGCGCAGGCCGCGCATCGACAGGTGCAGCGCGGCGGAGCAGCCGTGCAGGCCGCCGCCGATGACGATGACGTCTGGACTGAAGGAGGCGGTTGCGGTCATCGGGCGCCTCCGGTCAGTGCTTGAACACGGCGTCGATGTCGGCGTCGGTCTTCGGCAGGGCGGCCAGTTCCGCCAGCGTGATCGGCTTCACCGGCGGGCGCAGGCGGTAATAGCCGACCTCCGCCGGGGAAATGCCGCGCTCCGCCGCGATGACCTCGGTCACCGTCGGGCCGCACAGCCGGCCCTGGCACGGCCCCATGCCGCAGCGCAGGAAGCTCTTGGCCTGGTTGGGGCCGGAACAGCCCAGCCGTACCGCCTCGCGCACCGCGCCGGCGGTGATCTCCTCGCAGCGGCAGACGATGGTGTCGTCTGCCGGCACGCGGAAGGCTTCCGCCGGGGTGTAGAGCGTGTCGAGGAAGGCGCGTCCCGTCAGCGCCCGGTCGAGCGCGGCGCGGAAGGGCGCGGCGGAGCGGTCGCGCTGCTCGCGGCCGATGCGGCCCAGCCGGTGCAGGGCGTCGAGCGCCGTCAGGCGGCCGGCTTCCTCCGCCGCGCGGGCGCCGCCGATGCCGGCACCGTCGCCGGCCAGCGACACGCCCTCGACCGAGGTGGCGCCCCATTCGTCGGTGGTCGGGCGCCAGCAGCGCTGCTGCTCGTCCCAGCGCTGGGCGCAGCCGGTGGCGTTGGCGAGGTTCAGGTTGGGAACGACGCCGTGGTGCAGCAGGAGCGTGTCGGCGGGCAACCGGTGCTCGGTGCCGTTGCGGGTGTAGACGACGCTCTTCAGCACGCCTTCGTTCCCGCCGCTTCCGACGCCGCCTTCCGCGCGCAGGGCGGTGACGTTGCCGATGACGGTCAGCTTGCGCCGAACCTCCAGCATCAGCTTCATGCCCTTGCCGAGATAGGGCGAGCGCAGGAAGCCCGGCAGCAGCGGCAGGGCGGCGCGCCAGTTCTCCTTCGGCGTGGTGTCGAGGATCGCGTCGATCCGCGCGCCGGCCTGCAGATACTGCCATGCCAGCAGCCACAGCAGCGGCCCGCTGCCCGCCATCACCGTCGCGCCCGACGGCACGAGGCCGGAGGTCTTCAGCAGCACCTGCGCCGCACCGGCGCCCAGCACGCCCGGCAGGGTCCAGCCGGGGATGGGGAAGGGACGTTCCAGCGCGCCGGTCGCCAGGATGACGTGGCGGACGGTCAGCATCGCCGCGGCGCCGTCGCGCGACAGCCCGATCTGGATGCTGCGCTGCCCGTCCGGGCCATCCTCGCGCGGGCGGGCGACGCTCCAAACCGTGCTGCCCGGCCAGTGGACGGCGCCGCTGTCGCGCAGCGGACCGAGCAGCTCGGCGCCGTGCCAGTAGTCGGGGCCGAGAACCTTGCGGTCGCGCACCGGGGTTTCGGTGACGGCGCGGTAGATCTGGCCGCCGGGTTCCGCCTGTTCGTCGAGCAGGACGACAGACGCGCCGTTGGACGCGGCCAGCGCCGCGGCCGCAAGACCGGCCGGGCCGGCGCCGACGACGGCGATGTCGAAGTCGTAGCTGGAATTGGGCGCGCTCATCGTTCCACCTCGCGCTTGCCGTTCTGGGTTTCCACCGCCATGCCCGGCGCCACGCGCACCTGACAGCCCTGGCGGTTGCCGGTCCCGTCGATGGTGACGAGGCAGTCGAAGCAGACGCCCATCATGCAGTAGGGGCCGCGCGCCGCGCCGCTGACCGGCATGTTGCGGCAGGCGACGACGCCGTTGGCCAGCAGGGCGGCGGCGACGCTGTCGCCCGCCCGCGCGCTGGCCGGACGGCCGTCGATGGTGAAGGCGACCGTCTCGGCGGTCTTGAGGGCGGTCTCGATCTCAGGCAGCCTGCGGAACATGGAACCTCCGGGCGCTGAAGGGCGCAAAACGGTCGCCGAGGCCGCCGGCCGCGATCAGCGGCGCCAGCGTCAGCGCATGGTTGGCGGCAAGGGTCACGCCGCTGTGGCAGGTGGCGACGAAGGCGCCGGGGGCCGTCTTCGACTCCTCGTAGATCGGGAAGCCGTCCGGCGTCAGCACGCGCAGCGCCGCCCAGCTCCGCACCACGTTCAGCTTGCCCAGCAGCGGGAAGAAGCGGATGGCGCGCTCGGCGATGGTCGACGAGATGCCGGGCTGCAACGTGGTGTCGAAGCCGGCTTCCTCGAAGCTGTCGCCGATCATCACCCCGCCCTCGTCGGTCTGGCGGACATAGACGGTGGGGTGGTGCAGGAAGGGGGCGGTCTTCTCGGTGACGATGACATGGCCGCGCTGCGGGCGGACCGGGGCCGACAGCCCGACCATCGGCGCCAGCCGGGCGCTGTCATGGCCGGCGGCCAGCACGATCTTGCCGGCGCGCACCTCGCCGCCGGCGGTGTCCATGCGGAAACCGCCGTCGCGATGCTCGATCCGCTCGACGCGGTGGTTGGGCCGGTAATCGACGCCCAGCATGCCGATGCCCTTGTGCAGGGTGCGCAGCAGCCGCAGCGAGTTGCAGTGGCCGTCCAGCGGGCAATAGGTGCCGCCGACCACGTCCGGCCCGATGAAGGGCAGTTCCTTGCGCAGGGTTTCGCGGTCCATCACCTCGTAGGGGTAACGGACCATGTCGGGCTGGTTGTGCAGCCGCATCATGGTGTTGGCGCGGTCCTGCAGATCCTCTTCCGACAGCATCGGCATGAAGCCGCCGGGGCGCCGGTAGGCGACGTCCAGCCCGGTCTGTTCGCGCAGCAGCTCGGCGAAGCCGCTCCAGTCGTCGGAGGACTGCTTGGTCCAGCCGGCATATTCCGGCATCCCCAATCCCTTGCCCTGCACCCAGACCAGGGCGAAATTGCCGCGCGACGGGCGCACGGCGATGTCGCCCTCGTCCAGCATTGCGACCTTCTGGCCCGACCGCGCGAGGCCCCAGGCCAGCGCCGATCCGACCAGCCCGCCGCCGATAACGGCGACGTCGTACTCTCCGCCCCGACTGGGCTGCGTCATCGTCTCCACTCCCGCCGCCGCTGCCGCACCGTTTCCCGTGCGTACCGGCCGCCGCCGTTATCGTGTGGCGCGCATCGCCGTGCCCGGCACTCGCATGCGGTGCCGATTACTTCGCGTTGCAGCGCGTATCCTTGTAAAAACACCGAAGGTGCCGGTGTTTCACATGGATGGATTGCGAACTGCAGGGTTTTCTTTGGCAGGGCGCCGCGGGATGTTTCCCGGCGACGCGTGGCCGCTCCTCGATCCTTGCGACAGCATCGGCAGCCAACTTATAACTGTCAAATCAGATCGAAGGGGTGTTTCATGATCGAATGTTATGATCTGGTTTGCGGGAAAGGGCGGGCGCCATGATCAATCCGCGCCAGATCGAAGCCTTCCGCGCGGTGATGCTGACCGGCGGCATAACCGCGGCGGCGGAACTGCTGAACATCTCGCAGCCCGCGGTCAGCCGCCTGATCAGCGACCTGCAATACGCACTGAAGCTGACCCTGTTCGAACGGCGCGGCCCCCGCATCACCCCGACCAGCGAGGCCATCTCGCTCTATCAGGTGGTCGACCGCGCCTTCGTCGGGCTGGAACTGATCGAGCAGACCGCGCGCGACCTGACCGCCCGGCGCAGCGGGGCGTTGCGGGTGGCGGCGATGCCGGCGCTGGGCGTCGGCTTCCTGCCGCGTTACGTCGCGCGCTTCCTCAGCGAACGGCCGCGGGTGGACATCGCGCTGCGCGGCAGCCACTCGCCCATCATTCTGGACTGGGTGGCGACCGGCCAGTGCGAGCTTGGCTTCGCGCACACCCCTATCGATCATGCGGCGGTGCTCACCGAGAAGATCCAAGGAATCCCCGCCGTCGCCATCCTGCCGCCCGGCCATCCGCTGGCCGACAAGGACGTGCTGACGCCGAAGGATTTCGAGGGGGAGAGCTTCATCTCCACCGGCCCGCCGGCCCTGCTGCGCTCCCGCATCGACACCGTATTCGCCGACCACGACGTGTCACGGGCGATGCGGGTGGAAACCCAGCTGACCATGAGCGCCTGCGCCATGGTGGCGGCCGGTTACGGCGTGTCGATCGTCGATCTCTTCACCGCCCAGGACTATGTCCCGCATGGTCTGATCGTCCGCCCGTTCGAACCCAGCATCGGCGTCGACATCGCCGTCCTGCGATCCGCCCAGGTGCCGCTGTCGATGATCGCGGAGGATTTCCTCGCCGGTTTCATCAAGGAGGCGACGCGCTTCCGCGACAGCTTCCTCGGACCGGATGGCGCCGGCTACGGCCTTCAAACCGTTCGGAACGCGGAATTATAACATTTTCGGATGAATGATGGCGGTTATTCGATTTGACGGTTATGTGACCGCACCAGCACCCTTGGTCCGCGTCCTGACCGCGACCTTCCCGAAAAACAGCCCGCGACAACGGCGACGGCAAGGTGAGGGACGGTAAAACCGCGATCCCGATCCGTGTTCCAATGCGGGTCCGAAGATCACGCCCGGATGCCCCCCGGAACTGCGGACAGCGACCATCAACAGGGACCAAGGCTTAAGAGGAGAATGACGATGCGCTCCGTGATGTGCGGGTTGATGGCGACGGCGGCCCTGTGGTGCGGCATGGCCGCGGTCCAGACGGCCCATGCCCAGGACAAGACGCTCTTTGTCGCCGCCTATGGCGGGTCCTTCGAGCAGACCATGCGCAAGGAAATCATCCCGGCCTTCGAGAAGGCGAACGGGGTGAAGGTCGAGTATGTCGCTGGCAACTCCACCGACAACCTCGCCAAGCTGCAGGCCCAGAAGGGCAACCAGCAGATCGACGTCGTCATCCTCGACGACGGCCCGATGTATCAGGCGGTGGCGCTGAACTTCTGCGCCGACCTGGAGAAGGCGCCGGTCTACGACCAGCTCTACGACCTGGCGAAGATGCCGTCGGGCAAGGCCGTCAACTTCGGCGCGGTCGGCACCGGCATCGTCTACAACAAGGCGTATTTCGACGAGAACAACATCCCGGCCCCGACCTCCTGGAATGACATCCAGGATCCGCGCTACAAGAAGAAGCTGGTCGTCCCGCCGATCAACAACAGCTACGGCCTGCACGCGCTGGTGATGATGGCCCGCCTGAACGGCGGCGGCGAGACCAACATCGAGCCGGGCTTCAAGGAATTCAAGGACAAGATCAACCCGAACGTCCTGGCTTACGAGCCGTCGCCGGGCAAGATGACCGAGCTGTTCCAGAGCAACCAGGCCGTCATCGCCGTCTGGGGTTCGGGCCGCGCCAAGGCGCTGGCCGACACCGGCTTCCCCGCCACCTTCGTCTATCCGAAGGAAGGCGGCATCGTGCTGGGCTCCGCTGCCTGCCAGGTCGCCGGCAGCAAGAACGCGGCCGAGGCGCAGAAGTTCATCCAGCACATGCTCGACGTCGAGGCGCAGACCGCGCTGGCCGTCAGCGCCGGCTTCGGCCCGGTGAACAAGACGGTGGAACTGCCCGCCGACAAGCAGGCCGGCATCCCCTATGGCCCGGAACAGGTCGGCAAGCTGCTGGTGGTGGACTGGGACACCATCAACCAGAACCGCGAGCAGTGGAACCGTCGCTGGACCCGCGAGATCGAGCGCTGATGCGGTAAACGCCCTCTCCCGCCTCGGGAGAGGGCAGGGGCCCGCCGCGAAGCGGTGGGAGGGGTGAGGGGTCAGGCACGGAGCCATGCGCTTCCGGTTCCTTGGATCACCCCCACCCTCCCCACTTCGTGGGTCCCCTCCCTCTCCCGGGACGGGAGAGGGCAGCAAGGGAGAGGGAGACGACGGCATGACTTATCTGGTTCTCGACCAACTGACCAAGCGCTTCGCCAATTGGACGGCGGTCGATCGCGTCTCGCTGACCGTCGAGAAGGGCGAGCTGATTTCGCTGCTGGGGCCGTCGGGCTGCGGCAAGACCACCACCTTGCAGATGATCGCCGGCTTCCTCGACGCCGACGGCGGGCGGGTGATGCTGGACGGCCAGGATCTGCTGGCGAAGAAGCCGAACGAGCGCGGGCTGGGCATCGTCTTCCAGAGCTACGCCCTCTTCCCGCACATGACGGCGGCGGAGAACGTCGCCTTCGGTCTTGAGATGCGCAAGGTCAACCGCGCCGACCGCGACCGCATGGTGGCCGATGCGCTGAAGCTTGTCGGTCTGGAACAGTATGGCGACCGTCACCCCCGCCGCATGTCCGGCGGCCAGCAGCAGCGCGTGGCCCTGGCCCGCGCGCTGGTCATCAAGCCGAGCCTTCTGCTTCTCGACGAGCCGCTGTCCAACCTCGACGCCAAGATGCGCGAGGAGATGCAGATCGAGCTGCGCCGCATCCAGCGCACCGTCGGCACCACCATGATTCTCGTCACCCACGACCAGTCGGAGGCGATGGCGCTGTCCGACCGCGTGGTTGTGATGAACAAGGGCCGCATCCAGCAGGTCGCCACCCCGCAGGAGGCCTACGACCATCCGGCCAACGCCTTCGTCGCCAACTTCCTCGGCCGCACCAACCTGCTGCCGGGCATGGTCGCAAGCGGCGCCGGCGGGACCGTCATCACCGTGGCCGACAGCGTCTGGCCGGTGTCGCAGCCGGTGCCGGCGGGACCGGGCGCGCTGGCCGTCCGGCCGGAGAAGATCGGCTTCGTCGATGCCGGCGGCCTGAGCGGCACCGTGCTGGCCCGCGTCTTCCAGGGCACCCAGTGGCTGTTCGAGATCGAGACCGCCGCCGGCCGCGTGATGGTCATCCGCCAGCATGACGGTTCGACCCTGCCGGCGGAGCGCGAGCGGGTGATGATCGGATGGCGCGCGCAGGACATGGCGGTGATGCCCGCCGATCCGGAAGCGGATGCGTCCGCCCGGGAGGCGGCATGAGCATGACGGCCTCCACCGATACCCAAGCGCAGGCGTCCGCCGCTAACCCCTCGGCCCATGCCCCCCCGCCGCGCCGTCCGCGCCGCCTGCCCTGGGCGCCCTATCTGCTGAGCGCGCCGGGGCTGGCATTGTTCGCGGTGCTGCTGCTGGTGCCGCTGGTGATGACCTTCCTGCTGTCGCTGAACAGCTTCAGTTTCTATGGCGGCATCGAGAATGTCTGGCAGCTCGGCAACTACGCCGAAATCATCGCCGACGACTACTTCCACGAAGTCTTCCTGCGCACCTTCCGCATCGCCGCCTTCGTGACGATTCTCTGCGCGGTGTTCGGCGCGCCGGAGGCCTACATCCTGCGCCGGATGAAATCGCCGTGGCGCGGGCTTTGCCTGCTGATCGTGCTGGGGCCGCTGCTGATCTCGGTGGTGTCGCGCACGCTGGGCTGGGCGCTGCTGTTCGGCTCCACCGGCCTCGTCAACCAGGGTCTGATGGCGGTCGGGCTGATCTCGACGCCGATCGAGTTCATGTACACCGAAACCGGCGTCATCATCGCGCTGACCCATGTGCTGGTGCCCTTCATGGTGCTGTCGGTCTGGGCCTCGCTCCAGCGGCTCGACCCGCAGGTGGAGAATGCGGCGCTGTCGCTCGGCGCCGGGCCGCTGACGGTGATGCGCCGGGTGGTGCTGCCGCAGATCGTGCCGGGCATCCTGTCGGGCTCCATCATCGTCTTCGCGCTGGCGGCCAGCGCCTTCGCCACCCCGGCGATCATCGGCGGACGGCGGCTGAAGGTGGCGGCGACTCTCGCCTATGACGAATTCCTGAACACGCTGAACTGGCCGCTGGGCGCCACCGTGGCGGTGCTGCTGCTGGTCGCCAACGTCGTCATCATCGTCGGCTGCAACCGGCTGGTCGAACGTCGCTACAAACAGGTGTTCGAATGAACCGCAACGGCCCGATCGCGCTGATCTTCCACTTCCTGTTCCTGGGCTTCCTGCTGGCGCCGATCCTGATCGTCTGCGCGGTGGCCTTCACCTCGCAGGGCTACCTGTCGCTGCCGACGGACGGCCTGTCTCTGCGCTGGTTCCGCGCCATCGGCGACAACCCGGAATTCATCCGCGCCTTCAAGGACAGCCTGCTGCTGGGCGTGGTGTCCTCCACCCTGGCGATCCTGATCGCGGTGCCGGCGTCGCTCGCCATCGCGCGCTATCAGTTCTTCGGGCGCGAGGCGATCCAGGCGCTGTTCATGTCGCCGCTGATGGTGCCGCACATCGTTCTCGGCATCGCCTTCCTGCGCTTCTTCACCCTGATCGGGCTGGGCGGCACCTTCACCGGGCTGGTTCTGAGCCACGTCATCATCATCCTGCCCTTCGCGCTGCGCCTGATCCTGGCGGCGTCCACCGGCATGGACCGCGCGGTGGAGAATGCCGCGTCCTCGCTCGGCGCCTCCTCCTGGACCTGCTTCCGCCGCGTTACCCTGCCGCTGATCCTGCCGGGTGTCGCCAGCGGCTGGGTTCTGGCCTTCATCAACAGCTTCGACGAGGTGACGATGACCGTCTTCATCGCCTCGCCGGAGACGACGACCCTGCCGGTGCGCCTGTTCCTCTACATCCAGGACAACATCGATCCGCTGGTTGCCGCGGTGTCGGCGGCGCTGATCTTCGTGACGGTCGCCGCCATGCTGGTGCTCGACCGCGTCTATGGGCTGGAACGGCTGCTGGTCGGCAAGGGCCGCGACTGATACCGCCTGGAGTGATACCGCCGAGCGTAAGTTCCGGCTTACGCTCGACGGTAAGGGCCGCGGCTGCGGCCCCGCAGTCCGCCGGACGGTGACGGTTCGTCAGGCCGGCGTTTCGCGGTGGATTCTGAACGGCGCCCAGGACTGGCTGACCGGCATGATCTCCACGCTGTTGATGTTGACGTGCGGGGGCTGGGACACCACCCAGCGCACCGTCTCGGCGATGTCCTCCGGCTGCAGCGGATGGGCGCCGGCATAGAGCGCGTCGTAGGCCGCCTTGTCGCCGCCGGTGCGGACCAGGGTGAATTCGCTTTCCGCCAGTCCCGGCTCGATGGAGGTCACCCGCACGCCCTGCGCCGATAGGTCGCTGCGCAGGCCGAGCGAGAACTGCCTCACGAAGGCCTTGGTGCCGCCATAGACGTTGCTGCCCGGATAGGGCCAGTTGGAGGCGGCGGAGGCGAGATTGACGATCAGCCCGCGCCGCGCGATCAGCCGGTCCAGCAGCAGCCGGGTGATGGTCACCAGCCCGGTGACGTTGGTGTCGATCATGGTGCGCCACTGTTCCAGGTCGCAGTCCTGCGCGGCCCCGGTGCCCAGCGCCAGCCCGGCGTTGTTGACCAGGACGGAGATATCGGCGAATTCCGCCGGCAGGGAGGCCAGGGCGGCGCGCGTCGCCTCCTCGTCGCGGATGTCGAAGCACAGCGGATGGACCACCGCCGGCCCGCCCAGCGCCTCGACCAGGGCCTCCAGCCGGTCCTGCCGCCGGCCGGTGGCGACGATCCGCCAGCCCTCGGCCACCAGCCGCCGGGCGATGGCATCGCCGAATCCGGACGTGGCGCCCGTGACGAGAGCGATCTTCGGGGCGATGTTCGACATTGTGCGATCTTTCCTCATGACGTTGGCGGCATCCGATTGATGCGCCACAGTATCATAGCTTCGGAAAGATCTCCCCCTCACCCCAGGGAGAGGGCCGGGGGAGGGGGATGCACATGCCGGATTTCCGTCGAAGGGCGGCCGCGCCTCCCTCACCGGTACCGAGCGGATAGTCCCCGCAGCTCCGCGACCGTCCGGCAGCCCAGCAGGGCCAAGCTCCGGTCGAGTTCGTCCTGCAGGATCGCCAGCGCGTGCTCGGCCCCCGCCTGTCCGCCGGCCGCCAGCCCGAACAGCGGCGCCCGGCCGAGCAGCACCGCCGCGGCGCCTGCCGCCAGCAGTTTCGCGGCGTCGCTGCCGCGCCGCACGCCGCTGTCGGCCAGCACCGTCATCCGGCCGCCGACCGCGTCCATGATCCGCGGCAACACCGTCAGCGGCGAGGGCGCGCTGTCCAGGTTGCGTCCGCCATGGTTGGACACCACGATGGCCTCCACTCCGGCCTCCGAGGCGCGCAGCGCATCCTCCGGCGCCAGCAGGCCCTTGAGGATGATCCGCCCGGCCCAGCGCCGCCGCAGCTCCGCCACGTCGTCCCAGCTCACCCGGTCGCACAGCCGGATCGGGTCGTGAGCGGCGGCGTCGGTGATGCGCGTGCGGAACTGCGGCGGATAATGGGCGTATCCCGGCCAGCCGCCGTCGGCCAGCAGGCGCAGCAGCACGCCGGCCGCCCAGGCCGGGCGGCGCGCCACGTCCAGGGCGCCTCGCAGCGACGGCGTCACCGGCACGTTGAAGCCGTTGTGTCGGTTATACTCGCGTTTCGGCGAAACCGCGGTGTCCACCGTCAGGATCAGCGTGTCCACGCCGCAGGCGGCGACGCGGTCCAGCAGGGCATGGGTCAGGCTGCGGTCGCGCCAGACATAAAGCTGGAACCACAGCTCGGCCCCGGACTCCGCGATGGCTTCGATGCTGGTGATCGACTGGGTCGAGACGCAGAAGGGGATGCCGGCCGCCCTCGCGGCCCGGGCCAGCAGCACCTCGCCGTCGTAGCGCACCAGACCGGCGGCGGCGGTGGGCGCGATGACGAAGGGCAGCGGGCGGTCGCGGCCGAACAGCGTCACGCCGGTGTGGCGTCCGTTGCAATCGACCAGCACCCGCGGCGTCAGTTCGGCCTGCTCGAAGCTGTCGCGCAGGCGGCGCAGGGCCGATTCATCCTCGGTGCCGCGGTCGATGTATTCGAACAGGCCGCGCGGCAGGAAGCGGCGGGCGCGCTGGCGCAGCTCGTCGATGTTCAGGCATGCCTGATGGGCCGGCATGGGATCACCGCCTCCCGCGGGATGGGGCGCTATCGGGAATAGCTGCCGAATTTGTGGACGGAGATGGAGGCTGCCGCCACCTGCACATGCCGGGCGAGTTCCTGTTCGACCTGCTCGGGCGTCCAGCGCGTGGCGGGGACGGAGATGCTGATGCCGGCCACGGCGCGGCCATGCTCGTCGGTGATGGCGGCGCCGACGGAGATGTCGCCCATCACCGTCTCGTTGGTCAGCAGGGCATAGCCCTTCTCCCCCGCCGCGCGCACGCGGGCGCGCAGACGGTCGGGATCGCAGACGGTGAAGGGGGTCAGCGGGCGCAGGTCGGTGCGGGCCAGGATGTCCTCCCGCTCCTCCTCCGACAGGCGCGACAGGATGGCGGTGCCGGACGCCGTGTAATAGGCGGGCAGGCGGCTGCCGACCATGAACTCGATGTTGACCAGATGCTTGCCGGGGAAGCGGGCGACGAAGACGATCTCGGCGCCGTCCAGCTCCTGCAGGTTGGCGGTCTCGCCGACGCTGCGGCTGATGTCCAGAAGATAGGGATAGGCCTTCTCGATCAGCTCGTTGGCCCGCAGGTAGTTGTAGGAGAACTGCAGCAGCTTCGGCGTCAGCGCATAGTTGCGCGTGCCGTGGACGCGGCGCAGATAGCCCAGCACCTCCAGCGTGTAGACCAGCCGCTGCGCGGCGCTGCGGTCCAGGTTGGCGGCCTTGGCGATCTCCGACAGCGGCATCTGCCGGTGCGGACCGTCGAAGGCATGGAGGATCTGGAAGGTCTTCTCGGTCGAGCCGACGAACAGCGAGGACTCGCGCGGGTCGGCCTTCCTCGTGTCCGCCCCGGCAGCCGAGCCTTCACCCGAGCCCGGGCCTTCACCCGTGCCGGTCCCGGCTCCTTCCGCCTTCGTCCGTCCCGTTGTCCGCGCCATCGCCATTCCCCCCCAGGAAATCCTCATCCGGCCGGATCGTCGTCCGGCACCTCCGCACCAACGCATAGCATTCGGCGAACCGAATGCCACGCGCGGCGCGGTGCAACCGATCATGCCGTTTGGACGACCGGCATTCCCTCGTAGGTGACGAGCAGGCGCGAAAGTTCGCGCCGCAGCGACCGCTTCAGCGGCTCGGCCGGCTCGCGCAGCGGCGCCAGCATCGCCGGAGCCTCCACGCCGACCAGGTCCATCACCGACTTCATCGGGCCGGGGTTGGTCTCGGCGAAGGCCATGTTCATCAGCGGGATCAGCGTGCGGTGGATCTCCAGCGCCTTGTCCAGCTTGCCGGTGGAGGCGAGGCCGTGGATCAGCTGCCAGGCCCGCGGCAGCAGGTTGGCCGTCACCACGATGCCGCCCTTGGCCCCGGCGGCGACATGCAGCGGGAACAGGGTGTCCTCGCCGCTCAGCACCGCGAAGGACTGGTCGACCCCCGCCACCGTGCGCAGGAAATGGTACATGTCGGTGTTGCAGGCCTTCATGCCGACGATCCGCTCGTGCCGCGACAGCTCGTGCAGGATCTCGGGATCGATGGCGATGCGGGTGCGGTAGGGGATCTCGTAGATCAGGATCGGCACCGGCGATTCGTCGGCGTAGCGCAGGAAATAGTCGCGGATGCCGGCCTGGGTCGGGTTGGTGTAGTAGGGGGTCAGCACCAGCAGCCCGTCCACCCCGGCCGCCGCGAAATCGCGGCCTGCGGCCAGCGCGTCGTAATAACCGGTATCGAGCACCCCGGCGATCACCGGGCCGCGCTTCCCGCCGGCCCCGGCCATCGCCTCGACCGACAGCTCGGCGAAGCGGATGCGCTGGTCCTTCGCCAATGCGCCATACTCGCCGGTGCCGCCGAGCGGGACCAGCCCGTCGATCCCCTGGCGGAACAGCCAGGAGAACAGCGCCTTGGAGGCCGCCACGTCGATGGTGCCGTCGGCGGTCACCGGCGTCGGGGTGGCGGGCAGAATGCCGCGAAGCTTCGTGGCGTCAAGCATGTCTTGTCCTTGGAAGAAGCGGGTGGTGGAAGGCGGTCGCGGAGCCGGGCTCAGCCGGCGAGGCTGCGCCGCCGCAGCCGGTCCGCGACATAGATCAGGGTGGCGACGAACAGCAGCAGCCCGGTCGACACCGCCGCGATGACGGGGGAGACCTGCAGCGTCACCTCGTCCCAGAACTGCTTGGGCAGCGTGGCGCTCAGCCCGCCCGAGGAGAACAGGGAGATGGTCAGCTCGTCGAAGGAGGTCGCGAAGGCGAACAGGAAGGAGGACAGCATGCCGGCCCCCAGGATCGGGAAGGTGACGTGCCGCAGGGCGGCCATCGGGCGCGCGCCCAGGCTCTGCGCCGCGAGGTCGAGCCGGGTGTCGTAGTTGCGCAGCACCGCCATCATCGTCATCACCACATAGGGCACGGCGACGACGGTGTGGCCGATGACCAGCCCCAGGATGGTGCCGACCAGGCCCATCTGGGCGAAGACGTAGAACATGCCGACGGCGATGATCATGCGCGGCACGACGATGGGCGACAGGATGAAGGCCAGCATCGCGCCCTTGCCCCGCATCTGGCTGCGCACCATCAGGAAGGCGGCGGGAACGCCGATCGCCATCGACAGCAGGCCGGTGCCGAACGCCACCACGATGGACCGCCACAGCGCCTGCATCCAGATCGGCGAGTCAAAAAGCTGTTCGTACCATTGCAGCGTGAAGCCCGACGGCGGCCAAGCCAGCCCGCCCTTGCCGAAGGACAGCGGGATCATCAGGAAGGCGGGCAGGCTGATCAGCACCAGCAGCGTCCAGACGAAGACGGACAGCCCCAGCGGATTGTCGGCGCGGCCGCGGATCGGGTGGCGGCGCGGCATCAGGCCGATCAGCGCATCGCTGGCCGATCCCAGTGCCGCCAGCACGCGCCCGCCCAGCCGCCGCATGGCGGTGTCGCGGTTGCGCACCACCGCGCTCTTGCCGGTCAGCGAGGCGAAGCCGAAGACGCGGTCGTACAGCACGAACACCACCAGCACGACCGTCAGCAGCAGGACCGAGATGGCGCCGGCCAGCCCCCAGTTCAGCGTCTGCTGCACCTGGTCGATGATCAGCTGGGTGATCATCGTCTCCATCCGGCCGCCCAGCAGGGCCGGCACGATGAAGAAGCCGATGGCCGACACGAAGACCATGATCGCCGCCGCGGCGACGCCCGGCAGCGACAGCGGGAAATAGACGGTCCAGAAGGCGGTGCCGGGACGGGCGCCCAGCGTGCCGGCGGCGCGCGGCAGGGTGCGGTCGATGTTCTCCATCACCGCCAGCATGGTCATCACCGCCAGCGGCAGCATGGCATGCACCATGCCGATCAGCACCGCGCCGAAGCCGTAGAGCAGATCGACCGGACGGTCGATGATGCCCAGCGACATCAGCGTGCTGTTGATCACGCCGTTGCGGCCGAGGATGACGACCCAGGCGAAGGCACGCACCAGGAAGCTGGTCCAGAAGGACAGCAGGACCCAGAAGATCAGCCGGCTCTTCGCCGGCCCCTTGGCGACGGAGATCAGGTAGGCGATGGGATAGGCGGCCACCACCGCGACCACCGTCGTCGCCAGCGAGATCTTCAGCGTGATCCACAGGACGGTGACGTACAGGCTGGAGGCGAACAGCTGCGCATAGGGCGCCAGCGTGAAGCCCTGCCCGTTGTGGACGCTGAGCATCAGCAGCTGCCCGACCGGGTAGACCAGGAAGGCGGTCAGCAGCAGGACGAGCGGCGCCCCCATCAGCACCGGCTTGCGCCAGGCGGGCGGGGGCGAAGGACGTTTGGCGCCGGCGGCGTGGGTCATGGTCATGGACTGTCCGCTCATCTCACGCCGTCCCCGCCGCGCGGCCGGTATCGGCGATGACCACGGCGTCGCGTCCGTTCCAGGACAGCGTCAGCACGTCGTCGATGCGCACCGCGTCGGCCTCGTTGCGGGTGGGGAAGGCGGCGACCAGCGGCGGCAGCTTGCCGTCGAGCGGCTCCATGTAGACCTTGGTCAGGCTGCCGGTGACCATCACCTCCGACACCCGGCCCTGCAGGCCGACGGGATTGCCGGCCCCGCGCGCGACGGCCAGGTTCTGCGGCCGCACCATCACGCGCACCTCGGTGCCCGGCGGCAGGTCGTTGCCGTTGGCCAGCGCCCGGCCGGAAATGCCGCCGCTGCCCACGCCGATCTCCACCTCGTCGCCGCTGCGGCCGCGCAGGGCGCCGGGCAGGATGTTGGATTCGCCGAGGAAGTCGGCGACGAACAGCGAGCGCGGGCGGAAATACAGGTCGGCCGGCGTGCCCAGCTGCTCGATCCGCCCGGCATTCATCAGGCAGATGCGGTCGGACATCGTCATCGCCTCTTCCTGGTCGTGGGTGACGTAGACGACCGTCGTCCCCATCTCGCGGTGCAGGCGCTTGATCTCCAGCTGCATGTGCTCGCGCAGCTTTTTGTCGAGCGCGCCCAGCGGCTCGTCCATCAGGATGATCGACGGCTTGTAGACCATGCAGCGGGCAAGGGCGACGCGCTGCTGCTGGCCGCCCGACAGCTCGCGCGGGTAGCGGCCGGCGATGTGCGGCAGATGCACCATCTCCAGCGCCTCGCGCGCGCGCCGCTTGGCCTCGGCCGCCGCCACCTTCCGCATCTTCAGCGGGAAGGCGATGTTCTCCTCGACGGTCATGTGCGGGAACAGCGCGTAATTCTGGAACACCACGCCGATGTCGCGCTCATAGGGCGGGGCGTAGGTGACGTCCTGCGACCCGATGCGCACGCTTCCCTCGTCGGGCGGCACCAGCCCGGCCAGCAGGCTGAGCAGCGTCGTCTTGCCGGAGCCCGACGGGCCGAGCAGCGTCAGGAATTCGCCGTCGGCGACGACGAGATCCGTCGGGGCGAGCGCCACGAAGTCGCCGTAGCGCTTGGCAAGGCCCTGGACGTAAAGGCTGGAAGAAGACATGCGCGCCTCCTCGCTAAGGGGGTGGGGCCGAAAGGCGGTGTGGACAGGGGCGGGGGTGGTGCCTGCTGCCCCCTCCCTGGCCCTTATCCGCTCCCGGCCGGCGGAAGGCCGGTCCGGGAGCGGATAAGGGAACTCCGCCGCTCTGCAACATACTCCCTCTCCCGCCGGGGGCGGGGGAGGGGCGGGGAGGGGGCAAAAGCGTTGCCGTGCCTCAGCTCAGCAGCCAGGCATTGTAGCGCTCGAGACCCTTCTGCTGGTTCTTCAGCCAGTAGTCGGCGTTGATCTGCAGGCCGCGCTCGATGTTGGCCGGGAAGGTCGGGCAATCGGTGGCGATCTTGGCGTCGATGTGCTTGAAGGCCTCCGGCTGGGTGACGCCGGCCGGGAAATACTTCACCAGCTCGGCCTGCCGCTTGGGATCGGAGGCGAACTTGATGAACTGGCGGCAGGCGTCGGCGTTCGGGGTGCCGGCCAGGATCGCCCAGCTGTCGAGGCCCCAGATGTTCTGGTCCCAGACGATGCCGACCGGCGCGCCGGCGGCGATGGCCGCCTGCGGACGCGACACCCAGGTCGGGACCATGTCGACCTCACCGGACAGCAGCATCTGCTCGACCTGCGCGCCGCTGGTCCAGAACACCGAGATGTCCTTCTTGATGCGGTCCAGCGCCTTGAAGGCGCGGTCGAGGTCGCAGGGATAGACATCGCCGGTCGGCACGCCGTCGGCCATCAGCGCCTGCTCGATGGTGTCGAACGGGTGCTTGCGCAGGGCGCGGCGGCCGGGGAAGTTCGCGACGTCGTAGAAGTCCTTCCACGAGGCCGGCGCCTTGCGGTCCTTGAAGGCGTCGGTGCGGTAGGCCAGCACCGTGGTGTAGACGTTGGTGCCGACGCCGTAATCCGACATGTACTGCTTGGGGATCGCGGCGACGGCCGGATCGTCTTCCAGCCCGTGCTTCTCCAGCAGCGGCTTGTCGCCGCCGGTCAGCATCAGGATGGCCGGCTGGCTGATCTTCGCCATGTCCCAGGTGTAGGACTTGGCCTCGACCATCGAGCGGATCTGCGCGGTCGGCTCGGCATTGGCCTGGACGCCGATCACCTCGATGCCGGTCGCCGCGGTGAAGGGCTTGTAGAACACCTCACCATAGGCCTTGGTGTAGATGCCGCCGTCGTCGCGCACGACGATCCGCTTGTTCTGCGCGCGCGCCGGGCTCCAGATCGCCGGCATGGCGAGCGTGGAAGCGCCGACGGCGCCGACGGCGCCGGCTTTCAGCAGGGTGCGGCGGGACCAGCCGGATTGGCGGATGCTCATGTCGTCTCTCCTATTGGATGGGCCGGAACGGCGGAAGTATGGAAGGACAGGGGGCACTCAGCCCGGCGGCAGCAGCCGGCCGGGGTTGAAGAGGTTCTGCGGGTCGAGCGCCCGCTTGACCGCGCGCATCAGCGCCAGCTCGGCGGCGGGCTTGTAGCGCGCCATCTCGCCCAGCTGGACGCGGCCGACGCCGTGCTCGGCGCTGAAGGTGCCGTTCAGCCGGGCGGCCTCGTCGTTCACCGCATGGCGGATGGCGGCGGCCAGCGCCTCGCGGCCGGCGGCGTCCGGGGCGGCGGCGGCCCAGCCGTCGAAGCTGAAGAAGGGGATGAAGTGGACGTTGCCGTCGCCGAGATGGGCGACGACGATCACCGGCAGGCCCGGCACCAGCGCCCGCACCGCGGCGGTGGCGGCGTCGATGAAGGCCGGCACCGCCGACAGCGGCACCGCGCAATCGGTGGTCAGCCCGACGCCGGCCTTCTTGTTCGCCTCCGACACGCTGTGGCGCACCTCCCACATGGCGTGGCGCTGGGCGTCGCTGGCGGCCAGCGCGGCGTCGGTCAGCAAACCCTCGCCGAAGGCGTCCTCCAGGATCCCCTGAAGTTCGGCATCCAGCGCGTCGCCGCCGCTGTTGTCCGACAGCTCGATCAGCACATGCCAGTCGGCCGGCGTCCCGATCGGGCTGCGGCGTCCCGGAACCTGCTCCACCACCAGATCGAGCTGGAGGCGGTTGATCATCTCGAAGGCCGACAGCCGGGCGCCGCAGCGTTCCTGCACGCGGGTCAGCAGGGTCAGCGCATCGGCCGGCGACGCCATCCCGACCCAGGCGACGGCATGGCGCGTCGGCAGCGGATGCAGCTTCAGCGTTGCCGCGGTGATGATGCCGAGCGTGCCTTCCGACCCGATGAACAGGTGCTTCAGGTCATAGCCGGTGTTGTTCTTGCGCAGGCCGTACAGACCGGACCAGATCGTGCCGTCGGCCAGCACCACCTCCAGCCCCAGCACATTGTCGCGCGTGTTGCCGTATCGCAGGACGGAGGTGCCGCCGGCATTGGTCGCGATGGTCCCGCCGATCTGGCAGGAGCCTTCCGCGCCCAGGCTGACCGGATAGAGCCGCCCGGCCGCCGCCGCCGCTTCCTGCACGGTGGCGAGCACGCAGCCGGCCTCGACCTCCATCGTGCTGTTGACCGGGTCGATGCTGCGGACCGCGCGCATGCGCGACAGGTTGAGGATGACCGGAGCGGGGCCCGCCTCCGACGGAACGGCGCCGCCGCACAGGCTGGTGTTGCCGCCCTGCGGCAGCAGAGGAATCCCGTGGCGGGCGCAGCAGCGCACCACCGCCGCCACCTGTTCGGCATTCGCCGGCCGGACGAGGCAGAGCGCCGGCCCGCGATAGCGGCCGCGCCAGTCCTCCGTCGCGGAGTCCAGGTCGGATTTGGATGTCAGAACGGCGTCGGCGCCGATGAGGCCCGACAGCTCCGCGATCACGTCCACACGCGATCTCCTTGAATCTGCATTGTGTTTATCTGTAATCGCTATACGATTACATCAACTGAAATATGATACCTCGTGATTGGTGCGCCAACAATCTACTTTTTGCATACGGCCGGATTTTTTGGTTAGGCACCGAAATATCCGATACGGGAGTGATGGGACTTCTGATCGGACCCCACACGAACCGGCGGCACGGCGGCGGCACGGACGCTCGACCTGTGGTGGCGGGCCGGCCTATAGTCCGGGATGGGCCGCGACCGCGGCCCCGCAGGCCCCTGCCTGCGAAGGCAAGCGGCCGGACGGCCGCGCCCGCCGTTTGGGGACGAGCGCAAAGCCCGACACATCAGGCTTTACGCTCGATGAAGTGATGCGGCAGGGTTTTCCTGCTTCTGGGGCGAGAGTTCATGAGCCGTTTGATCGATGCAGTGCGTGCCCGTCCGTCGGCGGTGACCGAAGCCGCCCGGACGCAATCCTCCGCCCGCCGTTACGTCGTGATCGACTGTGAGACCACCGGGCTGTCGACGGCCGGCGGCGACCGCATGGTCAGCTTCGCCGCGATCGAACTGGCGGAGGCGACGCCGACCGGCCGCTGTCTCAGCCTCATCTTCAATCCGGGGCGCAAGTCGAACCCGCATGCGCTGAGGGTGCATGGGCTGCCGGACCACCTGCTGCGCCACCAGGATCCGTTCCACAGCGTCGCTGAAGACATCCGCGGCTTCCTGGACGGCTCGGTGCTGGTCGGCCACAATGTCGGCTTCGACATCGAGTTCCTGCGGCACGAATTCGACCTCTGCGGCATTTCCTGGGCGCCGCCCCGATCGGTTTGCACGATGCACCACGCCAGGGGGCGGGTGGCCGGGCGCGCCTCGCTCGATGCGGTGGCGACGCTGTTCGGCATCGACGTCGGCATCCGGGCGCGCTTCCACGGCGCCTTCGTCGATGCCGAGATCACCAGCCGCCTGTTCCAGAAGATGATCCTGGGCAGTGCCGAGATGCTGGCGGTTCCCCATCTGGAGCCGACCAACCAGATCGACCCGCCGCCGGTGGTCCGGCATCCGGCCGTCCCGATCAGCCACGGCATCGCCGGTTAGAGCGCCTAACAGAACCATCTCTGGACGAAGCGCCAGCAGATGAGGCTGGCCGCGATATGGTGAAAGGCAGTGAAGATGTCGGCGCGCCGTTCGTAGCGGACGGCGATGCGGCGGAAGCGGGCGAACCAAGCGAGCGTACGCTCGACCACCCATCGGTGTCGGCCAAGACGCTCGCTGCTCTCGACGCCACGCCGGGCGATCCGCGGAATGATCGCTCGTTGGCGCAGCGCCTGCCGGCAGTGTGCAAAGTCGTAGCCCTTGTCGGCGTGCAGCTTGGCCGGGCGGCGCCGGGGCCGGCCCGCACACTGGCGGATCGCCGGCACGGCATCGACCAGCGCCTCCAGCAGCTTGCTGTCGTGCCGGTTGGCTGGCGAGATCCTCAGGGCGAGCGGGATGCCGTTAGCATCGACGAGGATGTGGCGCTTGGAGCCCGGCTTGCCGCGATCCGTCGGGTTCGGGCCGGTCTCCTCACCCCCCTTTTTGCCGGGACGCTGGCGCTGTCCACCGCTGCACGATCCCAGTTGATGGCGTTGGCATAGCCGAGCCGGTCGAGCAGCACACGATGCAGCCGTTCCCACACGCCAGCCCGATGCCACTCGTGCAGACGCCGCCAGCAGGTCATCCCCGAGCCGCAGCCCATCTCCACCGGCAGAAGCTCCCAAGGAATACCCGTGCGCAGCACGAATAGGATGCCGGTCAGCGCCGCACGATCGTCCAACCGGGGCCGTCCGCCTTTTGGCTTGGGCGGCTCCGGCGGGATCAGCGGTTCGATGATCGCCCACAAGGCGTCGGAAACAAGAGGGGCTGCCATGCCCCTACCAACCGTTCCTGGCCGGTTTTGTTACGCACTCTTATGCCTTCGCCGTCACCGGCGAACTGACCGGCCTGTCGCGCGAGGCGGTGATGGCCCGCATCCTGGCGCTGGGCGGAAGCTGGCATCACAGCGTCCGCAAGGACACCGACTATCTCGTCGTCGGCCATGCCCCCGGCGCCACCAAGCTGGACACCGCCGCCGCCCGGCGCGCCAAATACGGCAAGCCCGACACCATCGACGAGGCGCAATTCTTCGCCATGGTCGCGGCGTCCGTCGGCGGAACAACCCGATGATGCTGGAAAGAAAAAGGCCGCTGCCAGAAAGGCGCGGCCTTTAGTTCGGGTTCGGGAGGAAACGATGAACCTGGAGAGACCATAAGGCCCTACAGATTAATGCACTGTGAACGGCGTCACAGGTCTGCCCCTATACTACTTTATTGCAGCGGTTTTGCCGGCGGGTGCCGGAATCCGCGGTCAGCCTCACGCCATCTGCCGGAGCACCTCGTTGCTGCCGCGCCAGATCATGTCGAGGGCGACATAGGTGATGATGAGCAGGCCGACCCAGCCGATCCAGCGGTGCTTGTGGAGAACATGGGCGATCATGTTGGCGGCCGCACCCATCAGCACGACCGACAGCACCAGTCCGATCACCAGGATGGTCGGATGCTCCTTGGCGGCGCCGGCCACCGCCAGCACGTTGTCCAGCGACATCGACACGTCGGCGACGACGATCTGCCAGATGGCCGCCCCGAAGGTGGTGGCGCCGGCCGCCGCGACGGCCGCATTGCCTGCCGAACCCGCGGTGGCGGCGCCGCCGGTGTCGGGCAGGCTCATGGCCTCGTCGGGGGCGACCTCGTCCTCGCCATGGCTGCGCAGTTCGCGGAACATCTTCCAGCAGACCCACAGCAGCAGCACGCCGCCGGCCAGCGTCAGGCCGATGATCGCCAGCAGCTGCGTGGTGATGAGGGCGAAGAAGATGCGCAGCACGATGGCCGCGGTGATTCCCCAGAAGATGACTTTGCGGCGCTGGGCCAACGGCACCGCTGCGGCGGCCATGCCGACGACGATGGCGTTGTCGCCGGCAAGCACGAGGTCGATGGCGATAACCTGAAGCAAAGCGGACAGAGCGTCGGCCGTTAACAGATCGGTCATAGGGTGCTTTCCTCTTACATCGGGCAAGAGAGTGGCACCCACGGGGCCGATCCGGACATATGGGCCGATCCGGATATACGGACCGAACGCTGCCGGCAGGGACGGGTCGGGACCACTCTGAACGTCTTTCCAGTCCGACATCACAGTTCGGTGAACTGTCAGAGGGGCCCGGCCTGGCAGGGGCCGACCTTTAGACGAAGGAATCTAAGATTACCAATGCGGTTTGGCCGCAACGGCCATGCGGCATCCATGTAGCCGACACCGTCCGGCATGGTCCTGCAACCGCCCGGGAAGGGGAAGGCGGAGAAGCCCCCGGCAGCAATGCGGCTTTTTTCATCCCATGCTTAGCGGATGCCCCCGGTGGTGGTAGAAACCGGTGATCCCCTGTGCTTCATCCGCCGGAGGGAAGGCATGAGGCGGTGGCGGCAATCCATTCGTCTTTCTTCCATTCGTCCTTCTTCCACTCGGGCTTCTTCCGAAACAATCGAGCGGAACCGCCGTTCTCGCTGCCCCGAACCGGCCTCGCGCCTCCCCTTGCGCTTCCCTGCGGCCGGCGGATGGAACAATGGAACGGGGCCGGAAAAGCGTTCCATGGCGTTCCATACGGTCCATCCGGCGCCGGTCCGGGCTGCGGTACCCGCGCTCGCGTCAGGCCGCGCGCACCTCGCCGATGAAGGCCTGGATCCGCTCGCGCAGGCGGTCGGAATCGCGGGACAGGCTGTCGGCGGCGCCCAGCACTTCCCCGGCGGCGTGTCCGACCTGCCCGGCGGAGCTGCTGACCTCGGCGATGTTGCCGGTCACCAGCTGGGTTCCCTGTGCGGCCTGCTGGATGTTGCGGCCGATCTCCTGGGTGGCGGCGGTCTGCTGCTCCACCGCCGCGGCGATGGCGCCGGCGATGGAATCGACGTCGTTGATGGTGCGGCCGATGGTCTGGATCGCCGTTACCGTGCCGTCGGTCACCGTCTGGATCTCGGCGATCTGGCTGCCGATCTCCTCGGTCGCCTGGGCGGTCTGGGTGGCGAGCGCCTTCACCTCCTGCGCCACGACGGCGAAGCCCTTGCCGGCCTCTCCCGCCCTCGCCGCCTCGATGGTGGCGTTCAGCGCCAGAAGGTTGGTCTGGCTGGCGATGTTCTGGATCAGGTTGACCACGTCGCCGATCTTCTGGGCCGCCTGCACCAGCCGGCCGACCAGCGCATTGGTCCGCTCGCCTTCCTCGACCGCGTTGCGGGCGATGGCGGCGGCGGCGTTGACCTGCCGGCCGATCTCGCCGATGGAACTGCCCAGCTGTTCCGACGCCGCGGCGACGGTGGCGACGTTGGCGGAGGATTGCGCCGTGGCGGCGGCGACGGTCGAGGCCTGCTCCGTCGTGTGCGAGGCGATGGCGGTCATGTTTTCGGCATTGCCGCGCAGGTGGCGCGCGGCCGACGCCACCGCCTGCACCACGTCCTGCACGTCGGCGTCGAAGCGGTCGGCCAGCGCCCGCATGGCGGCCTGCCGGTCGCGCTCGGCCTGCAGCTTCTGCGCCTCGCGCTCCTCCTGCAGTCTGCGCATGGCAAGGCCGTTGCTCTTGAACACCTGCAGCGCGCGGGCGAGCAGCCCGACCTCGTCCTGGCGCGCCGCACCCTGGATGTCGACCGCGAGGTTACCGTCGGCGATGGCCGTCATGTCGGCGACCAGCCGGTGCAGCGGCCGGACGACGAAGGCCACGATGATGGAGCCGAACAGGCCGAACGCCACCAGCAGGCCGGCGCCCGCGACCACGTACAGGCGGTTCATGACGCTGGAGGACAGGGCCTTCGCCCGCTCCTCGGCGCGCCTGGTCTCCTCCAGGCTGTGGTCCACCCGTTCGGACAGCGCCATGGTCAGCTTCTGCCGGACCGGGCGACCGACGTCGATCGACACCCGGATCGCGCTGTCGGTGTCGTAGGCCCGCGCCAGGTCGACCGCCTTCTGCGACACCCGTTCATATTCGCCGACGATGGACTTGATGCCGCCGATCGCCTCGCGGTCGGCCGGGTCGTCATAGGCCGCGGCCAGCCGGTCGATGGCGGCCGTCGCCTTGCCGATGCTCTCCTTGTAGGTGGCGAAGGCGGCGTCGATGCGCTCGCGCGTGCCGGCGACCAGCGCGTTGGATTCCGCGTCCATCGCATCGCTCATGGCCGACTGGATCGCCAGCGCCGCCGACAGCCGTCCGGCCACCACGTCGGTCACACGGCTGGTGGAGGCGGTCAGGTCGATCAGCGCCGACCGGGCGGTCCAGACCACGCTTCCCATGACGGCAAGCAGCAGGATCGCCGGGATCAGCAGCTTATGGACCAGTTTCCGGTCGGAAAACCAGCGGTGGAGCGCCATGACGTATCTCTTTCCGAGGATATTGAGTGGGCCGAGTGGGGGGCTTTCTGCCCAAGGCAACCGGCGGCAGCGGGAGCAGGAAATCCCCGGCCCGAATAATTGCTATACGATTGCTTTGACCGGAATATGATAGACAATAGTTTGTGTCCGAACAAACAGTTTTTCTTGCCCACCGTGTGGCCCGCACCCATGAATTGCGTCCGGGCGCTGCCCGTGTCGCCCGTGTCGCTGCCCGCCACGGCGATCCTGCCCGCCTTCGGTATCTCCGTGCCGGAGCGCCCTGACTCAGAGCGCCCTGATCGCGCATTCCTCGGCTTCGGCCTCTTCGACCGTCAGGTAGCCCAGCCGGACGGCGAAGCGCCGCGTCTCGCCGCCCGCCAGTTTCTGGACATTGCCCTTCATCGCCTCCGCGACGAAACCCTCGGGCTCACAGGTGGAGGGCAGGGCGAAGGCGCAGACCTTCTGGTCGCGGTTGACCAGCACCCAGCGCACCGTCTTGGGGAATTCGCGCGTGCTGTAGGCGATGTGGAAGGCGTCGCCCTCCGGCCGCCGCATCATCACCGCGGTGCCGCCCTCCTCGTCGGTGCGCAGGCCGCGGATGTAGAAGACCTGTTCGGGATCGTAGCGGTCCGGCTCGTCCAGCACCTCCATCATCGCGGGATCGCGGGCGAGCTCGGCCAGCAGCGCGTCATAGGCCGGGCTGCGCGGCACATGGGCCGGCACCACCATGCGCACCGCCGTCGCCTCCGGCGTGAAGGGCGCCGGCTGGACGATGCGCCCCCCCTCGGCGAAGGCGAAGTTGACGTGGCACATGTACATGAGGTCCATGGCCGCGCCGGACAGGTTCTCCACCTCCATCAGGATGTCGAACAGGGTGGAGCCGGGGCGCAGCACCACGCGCGGGCGGGCGACGTAATGGGCGCCGAAGCCCATCACATACTCGCGCCGGCCCGTCACCGCCATGTAGGGGCCTTCGCCGTCCTCCCCCACCTCCAGACCGGCGGCGTCCATCGGCGCGCAGGGCATCTCGCCGTGCAGCAGATGGTCGTCCTGCGGACCGGGGCAGCCGTTGCGCAGCAGCCCGGAATGGAAGGCGAAGCAGCCAAAGGTGCCGACGATCTCGGTCGCCGGGAGCGGCATGGCGAACATGTTCGCCATGGTCAGGTCGACGCCGTCGAACATGGCGTCCCACACCATCTGCCCGTAATAGGGCAGCACCACCAGATGGCCGCGCCGGTTGGACAGCCGCACCGCCTCGATGCCGCTGTCGTAGCGGAACAGGCTGACGGTCATGTCGTGCGCCTCGGCGAACGGGCGCTCCGCCTCGCCGAAGTAGCTCTTGCGGAAATGGATCGTGGTCCGGACGTTCATGGATGCTCCTCCCGGAGATGCGGGCCAGCGGATGCGGTTCTGGTAGGCGTTGAGCACGAAGACCAGCAGCAGGAAGGCGCACCGGATGACGTCGGTCAGTCGTCCCACTCCTCATAGCCCCAATCCTCGGCATCCGGGTCGGCGGTGCCGAGCGGGGCCACCGTCGCTCCGGCATCGAGCGCGGCGGCCAGCCACGGCTCCACGCCGGTGACGGGGGAGTTCCGGCACCAGCGGCGGCGGCGGCCGTCCCACCGGCACTGGCCCTGCCGCTTCATCTCCTCCCGCAACTCCCAGGACGGAATGGAGGGAAAGCGCAATTCCAGACCGCGCTCGTTCTGGGCGATCTCCACCAGTTCCCCGGACAGCGTCCGATGGGTCAACCCATTCTCCAGCACCCGGCGCAGCAGCGTGGCGCGCTCGTCGCGGAGCCTGGCCTCGGCCTCCCGCTGGCGGCGGCGTTCCGCCATGGCGTCGGCGATCCAGTCGGGCGGTTCCTCCAGCAGGCGGAAGCCGGCACCGCCGCGCGGCCCCGGCGCCTCCTCGATCAGCCCTTCCTGCACGAGGTCGGCAAGCATGGCCTTCAGCCGGTCGCGGTCGGTCCGGCTGCCGAGCGGCCGTTGCGCCGCGGCATCCGCGGCGGTGAAGCGCTCGCCGGCTCCCCAGCCTTCATAGAGTCCGGCGGCAACCGCATGCAGGTCGGCGATGCGCCCGCGCTGGTCGGCCAGCCGCTGGGCGACGATGGGGTTGGGGGCCACGTCGGTGCGCCCGTTCAGCCCGCAGGTCAGGCATTGCCAGCCGCCGGGGTCCGACAGGAAGATGCGGGGCGCGCAGCGGCGGTTGCGGCAATGCTCCTCGCTTCCCGGCTCCGGCAGGCCGCGCCCGCTGTCCAGCAGGCTGCGGATCGCGTCGAGCGGGCTGTCGGCGATGGTCCGCAGCCGGTCCAGCACATCCGCCGGCAGCCAGACCTCCGCACCGCCGGATTCGTCCGGCACGGCGAAGCGGCTCGTCAAACGTCTGCGATGGGCGGGGGCAAGCAGGGAGAGCACCCGCTCGGCCGTATAGCTCTCGTCGAAGGTATCGGCGAGGGCTTCGGCCAGTTCGGCCAGCGATGCGGTCGGCGCCAGGGCGCTCCGGTCGCCGGAGGCGACGATGCGGCGGCCCTCGGCAAGGATCGCCGCGCTTGCCTCCGGCCCGGCCGCCCTCTGTCCGTTCTGGCCTTTCGCCGTCATGTCCGCCCCGGTCCGATGCCGCATCACCTCCACCAAGCTGGTCGGCTCCGAAACTTCTTCAAGCGCAGGCGGGGCGCGCCGGTCCAGCCGCAAGCCGTCGGACGGGTTCGGAACGGCATGGCGAATGACGGTGTTGACGGTGCGTAGCCAAGGACATCGGCGCCCCGCCACCGGCGAGGGTGCCGGATATGATGAGGTTTCCCATGCCAGACAGCGCACATTTCGCTCCGCCCGGCCCGCTCGGTTTCGGCGGCGCTCCCCTGGGCAACATGTTCGAGGAGGTGGCGGACGACATTGCCGAGGCCACGCTCGAAGCCGCCTGGGACGCCGGCATCCGCTATTTCGACACGGCTCCCGAATATGGTCCGGGGATTTCGGAACACCGGTTCGGCCATGTGCTGCGCAACCGCCCGCGCGACCAGTTCGTGCTGTCCACCAAGGTCGGGCGGCTGCTCCGCGCGGACCAGAGCAAGGGCGGGCGCCACGGCCCCTTCGTGAAGGGCCTGCCGTTCCGTGTCGATTACGACTACACCGCCGACGGCGTCCTCCGGTCGATCGAGGACAGTCTGCAGCGGCTGGGCATGGCGCGCATCGACATCGCCTACATCCATGACTGCGCCGAGGACGCCCATGGCGACCGCTGGCTGGAGGTGTTCGACACCGCCATGAAGGGCGCCGCCGTGGCGCTCACCCGGCTGCGCGAGGAGGGGGTGATCCGCGCCTGGGGCCTCGGCGTCAACCGGGTGGAGCCCTGCGTCATGGCGTTGGAGCGCGCCGACCCGGACGTCTTCCTGCTGGCCGGCCGCTACAGCCTGCTGAACCAGCCGGCGCTCGACGAGCTGTTCCCGCGCTGCGGCGAGCGCGGCGTGCATGTGGTCGTGGGCGGCCCCTATAATTCCGGCCTCATCGCCGGCGGCAAGACCTTTGAATACCAGGAGGCCTCCGCCGACAAGGTCGCCGCCCGCGACCGTCTGGCGGAGATCGCCGGCCGGGATGGCGTCGATCTGCGCGCGGCGGCCCTGCAGTTCTGCGCCGCCCATCCGGTGGTCGCCTCGGTCATTCCCGGCACCAAGAACCCGGCGCGGGTGCGGGAGAACGTCCAGCTGATGGCGCAGCCGATTCCCGCCGATTTCTGGCGGGAGCTGAAGGCGTCGGGCGTCCTGCCGGAACAGGCGCCGACTCCGGCTTGATCGGATGCCCGGTGAGCGCCGGCTTGTCAGGCGCTCACCACCATGCCCGGAAAGGCGGCTTCGAACCGGCCGGGCTCGATGCCGTGGGCGGTCAGCGCGGCGCGCAGCCGTTCGGGCGGCTCGTCGCGCGCCTCGTCGGTCAGGGCGAAGGTGCCCCAATGAATGCCGATGGCCTTCCGCGCCCCGACGTCCAGCATGATCCGCACCGCCTCTTCCGGGTCGCAATGCTGGGCGGACATGAACCAGCGCGGCTCGTAGGCGCCGATGGGGATCAGCGCGAGGTCGCAGCCGCCCAACCGCCGGTGGATCGCCTTGAAGGCCGCCCCGGTGCCATAGCCGGTGTCGCCCGCGAAATAGAGCGTGCCGGCCGGCATGCGCAGGAAGAAGCCGCCCCACAGCGCCATCCGACGGTCGCGCATCGTCCGCGACGACCAATGGTTGGCCGGCACGATGTGGACCTCCGTGCCCGCGGCAAGCTCGAACCGGCTCCACCAGTCGCCCGCCGCCGTCCTGATCCCGGGCATATGCTTGCGCAGGATGGCGTCGTTGCCGAGCGGCGTGACGACCAGCGGCCGGTCGCGCTCATGCAGCCGCCGCAGCGTGTCGATGTCCATATGGTCGTAATGGTTGTGGGACAGCAGGATTGCGTCGATCCTCGGCAGGTCGTCGAACCGGATTCCCGGCGCCGTCGCCCGCTTCGGCCCGGCGAAGCGCACCGGGCTCGCCCGCTCCGACCAGACCGGATCGGTCAGGATGTTCAGTCCCGGCGCCTGGATCAGCGCGGCCGCATGCCCCACCACCGTCACGCGCAGCGCGTCGGCATCCGGTTCCGGCACGGCCGGAGTGACCGGCACCTCGCCCGGCCATTCGACCTTCCGGCGGCTGAACTGCCACCGCAGCAACTGCCGCAGAGAACGGTCGGTGTCCGGTTCTCCCGGATTGAAGAAGCGCACGCCATCGAAGTTCGAGGAGACGGATCCTTGCCAGTAGGGGTTACGCATGCGGGACGGATCCTCTTCGGTGGCGGCGAGTTGGATGGAGAACACAGGATGTGCGCAGTCGGGCTCACGCTTGAAAGGGGGGCGGTTCAAATCGGCCCGAACGCGGATCGCCACTGGACCGGGGGTGGACGCTCAGGCTAGTGTGCCGGCTTGATTCATGGTTTGATCCTGGTTTGGACCCGATGCAATCCGATACGCCGACCGACGAGCAGCACCGCGCGATCCAGGCGATCGATGCATGGTACATGGACGACCAGGCGCCGCAGGTCTTCTGGCTTGCCGGAGAGGCGGGGACGGGGAAGAGCAAGACCACCGCCTTCGTGCTGGAGCATCTGCAGGAACGCCGCCGGCTGAGGGATTATGTGGTCGGCGCGCCGACCGGCAAGGCCGCGCAGGTCCTGCGCCAGAAGGGGATCGAAGGGGCGGCGACCCTGCACTCGCTGCTCTATGCCCCGCGCAAGGACGGCGACACCGGCGAGCTGTTCTTCGCCCGCCGCAGTGACGGCCCGATGGCCGATGCCGACCTGATCGTCTGCGACGAGGGGTCGATGATCGGCGACGACGTGGCCCGCGACCTTCTGCGCACGGAAAAGAAGATCCTGGTGATCGCCGACGACTATCAGCTGCCGCCGGTTTCCGGCCAGGGGCTGTTCACCAGCGGCGAGCCCGATTTCCGCCTGACCGAGCCGCACCGGACGGCACGGGAAAGCCCGGTGATCCGGCTCGCCCACCTGCTGCGCCGGCAGGAGATGCCGCGCCGCTTCGGCGCCGTCGGAAAGGTCCATGTCCTGCCGCTGGAGCGCAGCACCCAGTCCCTGGTGATGCGGACCTCGTCGCAGGCGATCTGCGGCACCCACCGCGTCCGCACCACCTACACCAAGCGGATGCGCTCGCTGCTCGGCCATGAGTCGGTGATGCCGCAGACGGGGGAGCGCGTCATCTGCCGGCGCAACCAGAAGGACGAGGGGCTCTACAACGGCATGATCGGGTCGCTGACCCGTCCGGCGGCAGAGGCCCAGGGCCGCGATGCCGGCCTGTGGTCGCTGGGCGTGCAGATGGAGGACGAGGTGCGGTCCCGCGGCAAGCTGATCGTCCATCCCTGGATGTTCCAGGCGCATTACACCGAGGGCATGGTCCAGCCGCGGGTGGGCAAGGACATCCAGCTCTATGATTGGGCGTGGCTGATCACCTGCCATGCCGCCCAGGGGTCGGAGTTCCCGTCGGTGACGGTGGTAGACGATTCCGCCGCCTTCCGGGAACACCGCTGGCGCTGGCTCTACACTGCCGTCACCCGGTCGCGCGACGAGTTGGTGCTTCTGCTGCGCAACGCCGCGCTCGGCGGACCGTGGCAACTGCCGGATTTCGATGATTGCCTGCCGGACCGAGCGATCGCTCGATAAATTGAAGTGATCGAACGCATCAGGTTTTTGCGTTGGATGTGATCGATCACGGTCTCCATAGTTTCCTCAACCGGAGCGGCCCGAACCTTTGGCCGCACTGCTTTTGGAGACCCTTTCCATGCCCCGTGACGCTGCGGCACCCGCAAGGCCGGTGCCGGGATTCCCCGTCGTTGCCGCCGTCCTTGCCCGTATCCGCACCGTTCTGCCCGGCGTGGCCCTCTGCGCCGTGGTCACGGCGCTGGCCTTCGCCGCCGTCTGGGGGGAGGCGCGGCTGTTCGGCGAGCCCTGGCTCGAGGCGCTGGTGCTGGCGATCCTGATCGGCACCGCGTTGCGCACGATGTGGACGCCGCCCGCGCTCTGGCGGCCGGGCATCGCCTTTTCCGCCAAGATTCTGCTTGAGGTGGCGGTGGTGCTGCTCGGCGCCACGGTCAGCGCCGCCACCATCCTGTCGGCGGGACCGGCGCTGCTGCTGGGCATTGCCGCCGTCGTGCTGGTCGCGGTGGCGGCGGGGTGCGGGATCGGGCGGCTGCTGGGCCTGCCGCCGCGCATGGCGCTGCTGGTCGCCTGCGGCAACGCCATCTGCGGCAACTCGGCCATCGCCGCGGTGGCGCCGGTGATCGATGCGGACGGCGGGGACGTCGCCGCCGCCATCGCCTTCACCGCCGTGCTGGGGGTGGCGGTCGTGCTGGGGCTGCCGCTGATCGGCCTGGGGCTGCAGTTGAGCGGCGTGCAGTATGGCGCGCTGGCGGGGCTGACCGTCTATGCCGTGCCGCAGGTGATCGCCGCCGCCGCCCCGCTGGGCAGCACGGCGGTGCAGGTCGGCACGCTGGTGAAGCTGGTGCGCGTGCTGATGCTGGGACCGGTCTGCCTGCTGCTGTCGCTGCTGGCGCCGAGGCTGAATAAGGATGCGCCCGGCGCTTCGCCTTCCGCCGCGCCGCCGATCCATCATCTGGTGCCGTGGTTCATCCAGGGCTTCCTGGCGATGATCGCCCTGCGCTCCCTCGACCTCATTCCGCAGGCGGCCCTGGCGCCGATGGGGCATGCGGCGACCCTGCTGACGGTGGTGTCGATGGCGGCGCTCGGGCTGGGGGTCGATGTGCGGACGGTGGCGCGGGCGGGCGGGCGGGTGACCGCGGCGGTCATCCTCTCCCTGCTCATGCTGGGCGCGATTAGCCTGGGCCTGATCCATGCGATCGGCCTGGCCTGAAATGGGCGGGATTCTATAGCCGGCTTTCGACGGACGCATTGACCCAGATTAATGCATGATTCTGCAGGTGTGCGATCCTGACCTCATCAAGTCCCCGCCACCCCGATGCCCTGAAGCGGCAGCGGGAATGGCGCCGGGCCCCGCGGGAGACAGGCCGTACAGGCCGGTCCCGCGCGCTGAACAAGGAGTATGGATATGCGTCAACCGTTGCAGATCGTCTTCCGCAACATCGACCCTTCTCCCGCGCTGGAGCATTCGATCAACGAGCATGCCGAAAAGCTCGACCGTTTCTTCGGACGCATCCTGTCCAAGCGTGTGGTCTTCGAGGTTCCCCACCGCCACCAGCACCAGGGCAAGCAGTTCACCGTTCAGATCGCACTGACCGTTCCCGGCGAGGAACTGGTCGTCCACAGCGACAAGTCGGGCGGGAATGGTCACGAGACTGCCGATGCGGCGATCCGCGATGCCTTCGACGCCGCCCGCCGTGTCCTTGAACGCTTCGCCGAGAAGCACCGGCACGAGGTGAAGGCCCACACTCCTGCGCCCGACGCCGCCCTGTCGTAAGCGCCCCGACCGACCTATCCGCAACAATCCGCCGAGCGCCGCGCCCGTCCGACCATCCCGGACGGGCGCGGCGTTTTGCTGTTCGAGTCATTATAACATAATAAATTTGTATATTCATCGAGATGTCTGCACAAATAACACAAATAAATTACTTTCCTGCTTGATGGATAGTCATAGCTGGTGTTCAATCCTGTCGACTCCCGTCGGGCACGGTCCGCGTCGCCCCGGTCATTGCTGTTGCAGGAGCATGGATCCATGACGATCGGCACCGCCCCCGCTTCCACCCAGGCCTCGGTCGATCAATTGGTCGGCGTGATCGGCGAGAATCTGCGCGGGTTCCGCCGACGCCAGGGCTTGTCGGTGGAGGGGTTGGCGCAGCTGTCCGGAACCGACCCGGCGCTGCTGTCGGCCATCGAGGAAGGACGCCACCGCCCCGACATCGGCACTTTGTGGACGGTCGCCAAGGCGCTGGATCTGTCCTTTTCCAGCCTGCTCAGCACCGGCGGCGATGCCGGGACCACGGTGATCCGGCGGGCCGAGCAGCGCAGCCTGACCTCCCGCGACGGCCGGTTCACCTCGCGCGCCCTGTTTCCGCTCAAGGGGGAGCGGCAGGTGGAGTTCTATGAGCTTCGCCTGTCGCCCGGCGCCGACGAGTCCTCCGACGGCCATTCGCCCGGCACGGTCGAGAACATCCTGGTCGGCCGCGGCCGGGTCGAGGTCACCACCGCCGACGGAGAGCATAGGCTGGAGGAAGGCGACTCGATCCTGTTCGAGGCCGACGTTCCCCACCGCTACCGCAATTCCGGTGACGGCGAGGCGGTGCTGTATCTCGTGATGGCCTACATCCTCTGAGCCTGGGGAGAGCTGCGATGCCGGATACCTTCCTGCCGCTTCACCGCGACCTTCTCGATCCCCAGGTCGCCGAACTGGGCGAACTGGCCGCCCGCGCCGGGCTGGTGCCGGCCGATCCGCTGCGCCTGCCGCTGGCCGGGGCGCGCGACGCGGCGGAGCGCTACCACCTCTTCCTCAACGGCCCGGCACTGCCGGCCGATGTGCGGGAGGTCGAGACGGTGGGGCCGGCCGGCCCGCTGCGTCTGCGCCTGATCCGGCCTCCGGCCGATGACGGTCGCAAGGACGGCAAGTGCCTGCCGGTGCTGATCTACTTCCATGGCGGGGGCTTCGTTCTCAATTCCATCGACACCCACGACCGGCTGCTGCGGCTGCTGGCCCGGCACAGCGGTGCGGCGGTCTGTGCCGTCGCCTACAGCCTTGCCCCGGAGCGGCGCTTTCCCCATCAGCGGGGGGAAGCGCTGGCCGCCCTGCGCTGGGTGGTGCGGCATGGAGCCGGCCATGGGCTGGATCCTGAGCGGATCGCCGTCGGCGGCGATTCGGCGGGGGCCAACCTGGCGCTTGGTCTGGCTCTCGATGCGCGGAACGAGCCCGGCCCGCCGCTGTCCTTCGGCATGCTGCTCTATGGCATGTTCGCCCACGATTTCGATACGGAGTCGCACCGGCTTTTCGGCGGCGGGCGCTATGGCCTGACGACGGAGCGGATGCGCTGGTACTGGCGGCATTATCTCGGCCATGGCGGGATCGCCCGCGATCCGGCCGCCGCCCCGCTGCTTGCCGATCTGCAGGGGCTGCCGCCGCTGCATGTGGCGGCGGCCGGGCTGGACTGTCTGCGCGACGACAGCCTGCGCCTCGCCCAGCGGCTGGAGATGGCGCGGAGTCCGCACCGTCTGGTGCTGCACGCCACGCTTCCCCATTCCTTCGCCAACATGACCCGCCATGTCAGAAAGGCGGAAGAGGCGGTGGTCCTTGCCGCCGGTGAGGTTCGGCGCCACCTGCTGAGGTGAACCTCCGACCGGATGGGCTGTTGTCCGCTCCAGCCGCCCATACGAAAGTGGGGCGTCGATGCCAAAGGAGAGCAGACCATGACGACCACCCGATGCCGTCGAATCCTCGCGCCTTGCGCCGCGGCGCTGGCCCTCATCGCCGGCACCGCCCTGGCCCAACCCGGAAATCCTTCCACAAATCCTTCCGGCAACCAGCCGGGCACCGCCGCGACGCATGACCGAATGCAGGGCCATGGCCAGGACCATGCCCAGGGCCACGCCCAGGGCCACGCCCAAGACCATGCCACGCCCTCCGATCACCTGCCGCATGAACTGACCGGGGATCCGGCCTCGCAGGCCTACATGGACGGCATGCGCAAGATGGACCGCGACATGAGCAAGCCGATGACCGGCGACGCCGACCAGGATTTCGCGCGCATGATGCTGGCCCACCACCAGGGAGCGGTCGACATGGCGAAGGTCCAGCTGCAATACGGCAAGGATCCGGAACTCCTGGCCTTGTCCCGGAAGATCATCGACGACCAGACCAGGGAGATCGCGCAGCTGCAGGATTGGCTGAAGCGGCTTCCGGCCAAGCCGGCACGGAATGAAGGGGCTGCCGCGAAGACGCCGGAATGACCTGACCCCCGCCGGACCGGGCGTTCCGGCTTGCACGGATGCCGCTCTTCATGGTTGCATATGCCATTGCATTGAGCGGGCTTCCGGAGATGATCGAAAGCGCCAGCATCATTCTGGAGCGGCATAACGCCACTCTGGCAGGGTCCGGGGTTGAGACGCTCGTCCTCATTCCCGGATTCGGCACGGAACAGTCGGCCTGGCGCCATGTCGTGCATGCTTTCAAGGACCGCTGCCGCATTCTCTCCTTCGATCTGGCGGGGATCGGGCCGGCCAACCAGATCCACTACGACCATGTGCGCTACGGCACGCTGGACGCCTATGCCCGCGATGTCGTCGCGGTTCTCAGCGCTCTCAAGGTGGAGCGCTGCGTCTGCGTCGGGCATTCGGTCGCGGGCATGGTGGTGGCCCTCGCCTCGATCAAGGCTCCCCACCTGTTCCGCAAACTGGTCCTGCTGGGGGCGTCGGCCTGCTACCGCAACATCGGCGGCTATCGCGGCGGGTTCGAGCGCGCGGACATCGACGGCCTGGTCGAAGGCGCCGCCCGCGATTACCTGCGCTGGACCGCGCAGTTCGGACAGATGGTCGTGTCCGCCCCGGTGGAGGATCCGACCGTGCGGGAATTCGTTGCCACCTTGAGGGCGATGCGTCCCGACATGGCCCTGTCGCTTCTGCTGACCGTGCTGAACAGCGACCTCCGCAGCCGTCTGCCCGAGGTGACGGTGCCGGCGGTCGTCCTCCAGACCCGCGAGGACTCCGCGGTCACCCGGGAAGCGGCGGAGTATCTGCGCGACCATCTGGCCGGCAGCGTCTTCGAGGTGCTCGACGCCTCCGGGCATCTGCCCCACATATCGGCCCCCGGAACGGTGATCGACGCGCTGAACCGCCACCTGCGGTAAGGTTCCCCTGCCGGCCGGGGAATCCGTATGCGGCTACCATGCCCCTGATGCCGCGGTGAATAAGAACGCCGCCGCCGCCGCGGTCACGTCAGATTGACGAGCAGGGCATCCAGCATGCGGTCGCAGGCGGCCAGTTGCTCCTCGGTGATGAACTCGTCGGGCTTGTGGGCTTCGCCGATGCTGCCGGGGCCGCACACCACGGTGGGCATCGACAGGCGGCGCTGGAACAATCCGCCTTCCGTTCCGAAGGAGATTTTGCCGGTGCTGTTGCCGCCGGTCAGCGCCTTGACGAACGCCACCACCTCCGCGCTGCCGTCGGTGTCGAGCGCCGGATAGCTGGACAGCTCGCCGATCGACAGCCCGGCGGCGGGGAAGTCGGAGCGCAGGCGCCGGACGATGCCGTCGGCCTCCTCCCGGATGCTGTCCAGAAGCGGCTCCACCGGATCCTGCGGCAGATGGCGGATTTCGAAGTCGAGGCGGCAGCGGTTCGGCACGATGTTCAGCGCCTCGCCGCCCTGGATGACCCCGGCATGGATCGTGGTCCACGGCACGTCATAGGCGTCGTCATGCGCGCCTTCGTCGCGCAGCCGGTCCTGGATGCGGCGCAATCCCGTCAGCAGGTCGCAGGCCATATGGATCGCGTTCAAGCCCTGCGGCGCCAGGCTCGAATGGCATTCGACGCCGTGGCACTCGGCGCTGAGCGCCGTCTTGCCCTTGTGGGCGGTGACCACCTGCATGCTTGTCGGCTCGCCGACGATGCAGAAGCGCGGACGGACGGGCAGGGCCGCCATCATCTCGATCAGGCGGCGGACGCCGAGACAGCCGATTTCCTCGTCATAGGACAGCGCAAGATGCAGGGGCTGGGACAGCGTCCGTCCGGCGGCGCGGTCGAACAGGGCGAGGCTTGCGGCGATGAAGCCCTTCATGTCGGCGGTGCCCCGGCCGAACAGCTTGCCGTCCCGGCGGATCAGCCGGAAGGGATCGCCGGTCCAGGCCTGCCCTTCGACCGGCACCACGTCGCTGTGCCCCGAGAGCATCACGCCGGGACGGTCGGCGGGGCCGAGCGTCGCGAACAGGTTGGCCTTGCGGCCATCCTCGCTCGGCACCAGCCGGGTGGCGGCACCGGCGGCCTCCAGCCGCTCCTGCACCCAACGGATTAGATCCAGGTTGCTGTCGCGGCTGACGGTGCGGAAGGCGATCAGCCGTTCCAGAATGTCGATGGTCGCCGTCATGGGCTCACCCCCCGCTTCCTCGATGTGCTTGTCAGGCGGCGTTCAGCCGGTCGACGGCATGACGCCAGCCCTTGCGGATCGCGTCGGCATCGACATGCCGGCCGTCCCGCACCACCAGCCGTCCCCCCGCCACCACGTCGCGCACCGCGTCGCGGGCGCCGGCGAAGACGTAGGAGTCCAGCAGCATGTCGTCGTTCCGGCCGTACAGCCGCGGGTCGTCCGGGTTCAGCACGACCAGATCGGCGCGCTGGCCGGTGGCGAGACCGCCCGCCGGTTCCGGCAGGCCAAGCGCCTGCGCGCCTCCGGCCACCGCCGCCCGGTAGAGCGCCGCCCCGGTCGAGGCGCCGGCTTCCGGGGCCAGCAGGTTGCGCCGCCGCGCGGCCAGCCGCTGCCCGAACTCCAGCAGCCGCAATTCCTCCGCGGCGTCGATGATGACCTGACTGTCGGACCCGACGCCGAAGCGTCCGCCTCGGGCCAGGAAATCGCGGGCCGGGAACAGCCCGTCGCCCAGATCCGCCTCCGTCGTCGGGCAGAGACCGGCGACGGCGCCCGACGCCGCGATCCCCGCGACCTCGTCCGGCGTGACGTGGGTCGCATGGACGAGGCACCAGGACGGCCCCAGCCAGCCGCGGTCGAGCAGCCATTCCACCGGCCGCCGGCCCGACCAGGCGAGGCAGGCATCAACCTCCGCCGTCTGTTCGGCGATATGGATGTGGACCGGCGCCGCCGGGTCGAGCGCCGACAAGCCATTCAGCGCCGCCGCCATGGCGTCGGGCGACACCGCCCGCAGGGAATGGAGGGCGAGGCCGGTGCGGTGGCCGCCGGGTGCGGCGCGGCAGGCCTCGACGATCGCCAGCAGCCTGTCGGGATCGTTGAGGAAGCGGCGCTGCCCCTCGCCCGCCGGCTGTCCGCCGAAGCCGCCCTGGGCATAGAGCACCGGCAGGTGGGTCAGCCCGATGCCGGCCGCGTCCGCCGCGGCGAGGATGCGTTTCGACGTCTCGGCCACATCGGCATAGGGCCGGCCAGCGGCATCGTGGTGGAGGTAATGGAACTCCGCCACCGACGTGTAGCCCCGCTCCAGCATCTCGGCATAGGCCATCGCCGCAACCGCCTGGAGGCTGTCGGGATCGATGCGGCCGACGAAGCCGTACATCACCTCCCGCCAGGTCCAGAAGCTGTCCTCCGCCGGCCCGGACCGCTCGGTCAGCCCGACCATCGCCCGCTGGAAGGCGTGGCTGTGCAGGTTCGGCATGCCGGGGACGACCGGGCCGGCGGCCCGCTCTGCGCCGGCGGGCGGAGCGTCAAGCCCCGCCTCCAGCCCGGCGATCATCCCCTGCGCGTCGAAGCGCAGCAGCACCCCCGATGCCCAGCCGCCGGCCAGCAGCGCCCGCTCGCAGAACAGCCGGTCCAGCCGGCGCGCGGCAGTCATCGTCCGATCCTCCCCATCGCAATCACCTTGCCGCCGTCACTTGGCGTCGAAATAGCCGGCCTGGATGGTCTTGCCGATCAGGTTGCAGATGATGCGTCCGGCGGTGATGGCGGTGATGCCGTTGAGATCCTTCTTCGGCGTGATCTCTACGATGTCCATGCCGACGACGCGGCCCTTGGCCACCAGCCCGTGGATGAGCGTGCGGATCTGCGGATAGGTGACGCCACCGGGGGCGGGGCCGTTGACCGCCGGCATGATGGTCGGGTCCATGCCGTCGGCGTCGATGGTCAGGTAATAGCGGCCGCCGTCGGGGATGCGGTCCAGAACGGCCTTCATCCCGACGTCCTGCAACTCCACGTCGGGGACCAGCACCGCGCCGTAGGACAGCGCCGCCTCCACCTCCTCCGGGCGGGCGCTGCCGGCCGACCGCAGGCCGATCTGGAAGATCTGGCCGATGTGGTCCATTTCCGCGGCGCGGCGGATCGGGCTGGAATAGCCGTTGCGGGCGCCGTTCACGTCGTCGCGCCAATCCAGATGGGCGTCGATGTGGACCAGCGTGATCGGCCCCTGGTCGTCATAGGCGCGCAGCACCGGAATCGGGATGCCGTGGTCGCCGCCGATGATGATGGGCAGCATGCCCTTGGCCAGCATCCGGCGCACCACCGCCTCGGCGTTGCGGTAATGCAGGTCGAGATCGCGCGGATCGGCCTTCACGTCGCCGCAATCCACCACCTTGATGTCCTTGCCGCCCAGCAGCGGACCGCCGATGTCGAAATCCCAGCGCTCCAGCTTGCGCAGCGCCCGCTCGGTGTAGCGGCGCACCCAGGTCGGGGCGTTGGTCTGGTCGTTGGTCACCTCGTCGATCGAATAGGGATCGCCGTAGGGGATGCCGAGGATGCCGATATGACCGTCGAGCTGGTCGATGTCGGTGCAGATCGGAAAGTCGAGGAAGCTCTGCAGCTCGCGGCGCGGCGGGTTGGTCAGGCTGGTGCTCATGGCGGCGGTTCTTCTTGTCGGTTTGTGATGAATGGACGGGGGCGCCGCGCCTCAGGCGGCGTCGGGGATCACGGCGGTCGCATCGACCTCCACCACCCATTCCGGGCGGGCGAGCGCGCTGACCACGATGCCGGTCGACACCGGATAGACCCCCTTCAGCCATTTGCCGATCGTGCGGTAGACCGGCTCGCGATAGCGCGGGTCGGTGATGTAGACGGTGATCTTGCAGATGTGCTCCAGCGACGAGCCGGCCTCTTCCAGCAGCATCTTGATGTTGGCCATCGCCTGTTCGGTCTGGCCGGCGGCGTCGCCCACCGCGACGCTCTCGCTGGTGTCGAGGTTCTGGCCGATCTGGCCGCGGACGAAGACCATGGTGCCGCGCGCGACGACGGTCTGGCACAGGTCGTTGTCCAGCGCCTGTTCGGGATAGGTCTTCTTGGTGTTGAACTGACGGATGCGGGTGTGGACGGTCATGACGGGTTCCATGGTTCCGGTGTGCGGGATCGGTTCGGACAGGTAAGGCGGGGGCGTCCGGCGCCCCCCGCGGGAGCGTCGCCGACGGACGCGCCGGAGCGGCGGGTCAGTCAGTGCCGGGCGTCGCCCTCCATGAGTTCCGGAAAGACCGCGGCGCGTTCGGCCAGCGTCGCCAGCGGGATGTGGCAGGCGATGCGGTGGCCGTCGGCCGTCTCGTGGACGGGCGGAGCCTGTTCGTCGCAGACCGCCCCCAGTTTGCGCGGGCAGCGGGCGGCGAAGGCGCAGCCCCGGCCGCCGGGCGCGGCGGCGGCATCCTCCAGAAGGATCCTCGGCGTCTCCTGCCCATCCTCCGCCAGCCGCGGAACGGCGGACAGCAGCGCCTCGGTGTAGGGGTGGTAGGGCGGGCGGAGCACGCTGGCGATCGGGCCTTCCTCGCAGATGGTGCCGCCATAGACGACGAGGACGCGGTCGGCGATGTGCGACACCACCGCGATGTCGTGGGTGATGAAGAGATAGGACAGCCCCATCTCGTCGCGCAGTTCGGCAAGCAGGTTCAGGATGTTGGCCTGCACCGAGACGTCGAGCGCCGACACCGCCTCGTCGCAGACGACGAAATCCGGGTTGGTGGCGAGTGCGCGGGCGATGTTCACGCGCTGGCGCTCGCCGCCGCTCAGCTCATGCGGATAGCGGTCGGCATAGGCGGCCGGCAGCCCGACGCGGGTCAACAGCCCGGCGATGGTCTTGCGCCGCTTCTCCGCGTCGCCTTTGCCGGCCAGCACCAGCGGCCGGTCCATCGCCGCCCCGACGGTCTTGCGCGGGTTCAGCGAGGCGGCGGAGTTCTGGAAGACCAGCTGAGCGCGGCGGCGCAGTTCCTGGTCGCCGCGCTTGACCCGCTCCGTCAGGTCGGCGCCGTCGAACAGCACGGTGCCGGCGCTGGGCTCGGTCAGCGCCAGCAGGGCGCGGCCGATGGTGCTCTTGCCGCTGCCGCTCTCGCCGACCACCCCAACCACCTCGCCGCGGCCGACGGTGAAGGACACATCGTCCACCGCCACGGTGCCGGCGCGGCGCAGCCAGGGCAGGATGGAGCGGTTCGCGCCGTAAATCTTGCGCAGATTCTCCACCTCGACCAGCGGAGCCGACCGCTGCGGCAGCGCCCTCGGCGGGCGGGCGGCGCCGGATTCCTCGTCCGGCCATGGCGTATCGGCCAAGGCGTCGGCCTTCCAGCAGCGCACGCCGTCCCCGGCCTCGTCCATCCGCATCGTCTGCGGCTGACTGCGGCAGGTCTCCTCGGCGAAGGGGCAGCGGGGGGCGAAGACGCATGCCGTGACCGCGCCGCTCAGCTTGGCGACCGTGCCGGGGATGGAGGGCAGGCGGTGGCGGCGGTCCGCGGTGATGCGCGGCAGGGCGGCGACCAGCCCCTTGGCATAGGGATGGGCCGGACGGGACAGCACGCGGCCGGTCCGGCCCGTCTCCACCACCACACCGCCATAGAGCACGGTGACGGTTTCGCAGATCCGGTTGACGATGCCCAGGTTGTGGGAAACGAACAGCGCGCTCAGCCGGTGGCTGTCGCACAGCTTCGCCAGCAGGTCGATGATGCGGGCCTCCACCGTCACGTCCAGTGCGGTGGTCGGCTCGTCCAGGATCAGCAGCTTCGGTTCGCAGCCGAGCGCGGTGGCGATCAGCGCCCGCTGCTGCATGCCGCCCGACAGCTCGTGCGGGTAGGAGGCGGCGACCCGGCGGGGATCGCGGATGCCGACCTCGGCCAGCAGTTCCTCCACCCGGACCGCGGCCTGCCGGGTGGACAGACCCTTGTGGCGGATCAGCGGCTCGGCGATCTGCCGGCCGACGGTCAGCGCCGGGTTCAGGGAGGTGAAGGGATCCTGGAAGACGGCGGCGATCCTGTCCCCACGCAGCGCCCGGCGCTCGGCGGCCGGCAGGCGGCGGAGGTCGACGCCGTCGAACAGGATCTCGCCGGCATCCACCCGGCCGCCGCCGCCCAGCAGGTCGAGGATCGCCATGGCGACCGTGCTCTTGCCCGAACCGGATTCGCCGACCAGCCCCATCACCTCGCCGGGGCGGATGGCGAAGCTGACGTCGCTGGCCGCGCGCAGCGTGCCGCGGGCATTGCCGTAGCTGATGGTCAGGCCGCGGATGTCCAGCAACGGCGCCGGTGCGGGCGTCACCGCCGGAGCGGCGGCCGGCTGCAGGGTCGGATGCGCTTGCGGAGCGGTCATCATCTCAGTGCGCTCCCGTGTTGCGGGGGTCGAGCAGGGCACGCAGCCCGTCGCCCAGCAGGTTGATGCCGATCACCGCGATGGCCAGGGCGAAACCGGGGCACAGCGCGATCCACGGCGCCTGTTCCACGAAGGGCCGCGCCTCGCTGATCATCAGGCCCCAGTCGGAGGAGGGCGGCTGCGCTCCCATGCCGATGAAGCTGAGAGAGGCGCCGAGCAGGATGGCGAAGACCACGCGCAGGCTGGCCTCCACCGCCAGCGGCGGCCAGATGTTCGGCAGGATTTCCTTGAACAGGATGTAGGTCGCGCTCTCCCCGCGCAGGCGGGCGGCGGTGATGAACTCCTCCTGCATCAGTTCCAGCGTGATGGCGCGGGTCAGGCGCACCACCTGCGGCACATAGACGATGCCGATGGCGGCGATGGCCTTCCACTGCGCCGGCGGGGTGACGGCCAGCACCAGGATGCCCAGCAGGATCGGCGGGAAGGACATCAGCACGTCCATGGCGCGCATGATCGTCTCGCCGACGCGCCCGCCCTTGTAGCCGGCGACCAGACCCAGCGGAACGCCGGCCAGCAGGCTCAGTGCCGTGGCGGCGACGCCCATCAGCAGCGAACTGCCGGTGCCGACCAGGGTGCGGCTGAACACGTCGCGGCCGAACTCGTCGGTGCCGAACCAGAAATCGGGCCCCGGCGGCTGCAGCCGGCTCAGGATGTTCATCTCGTCGTAAGGGTAGGGCGCGAGCCAGGAGCCGGCGACGGCCGCCACCACCAGCGGGGCCAGCAGGACGATGCCGACGATCAGCGAGCCGGGCAGCGAAGACATATTCAGGCGCCGCGGGACGGAGCGGACGGAAGTCGCGTCGGTCATGTCAGGAGGCTCTCATGCCGTGGCGGATCTTCGGGTTCACGAAGGCGTAGAGCAGGTCGGCGGTCAGATTGGCGAGACAGTAGGCGGCGGACACGATCAGGATGGTCGCCTGGATCAGCGGCAGGTCGTGGCGCTGGATGGCGAACAGCAGCAGCCGTCCCATGCCGGGATAGGAGAAGATCGTCTCGATCACCACCACACCGCCCAGGATCAGGCCGAAATCGATTGCCAGCACCGTGATGGTCGGCAAAAGCGCGTTCTTCAGCGCGTGGCGCAGGATCACGACCGATTCCGGCATGCCCTTGGCGCGGGCGAACTTCACGTAGTTGGTCTGGAGAACGTCGATCATGCTGGAGCGGGTCAGCCGGGCGATGCGGGCCAGCAGCATCATCACCAGCGTGACGACAGGCAGCACCAGATGGGCGGCCCAGGGCAGGAAACCCTCGGAGATCGGGGTATAGCCGCCGGTGGGCAGCAGTTGCAGGTAGCTGCCGAAGATCAGGACCAGCACGATGGCCCAGAAGAAGTCGGGAACCGCGATGCCGAGATAGGAGACACCGGAGACCATCTGATCGGTCAGCTTGCCGCGCCGCACCGCCGCCAGCACGCCGAGCGCGATGCCGACCACAGCGACCACCGCCAGCGCCACGACGGCCAGCACCAGCGACCGGGCCAGCGCCTCCATCAGGATGGGGCCGATCGGCTGTTCCAGCACCAGCGAGCGGCCGAGGTCGCCCTGCAGGATGCCGCCGGCCCAGCGGCCATACTGGACGATCAGCGGCTGGTCGAGGCCCAGCTTGACCGCGATGGCGTCCACGACCTCCTTGGAGGCGAACTGGCCGGCGATCATCGAAGCGACGTCGCCCGGCATCGCCTGGGTCACCAGGAAGATCAGGACCGACATGACGACCAGGATCAGCGCCAGGGAGGCGAGCCGGGTCAGGATGTAGGCGAACATGGCGGCATCCCCGTCGGAAAGAGGTGGGGGCCGGCGGCGGTCGCGGCCGGTCCCCGGTTCGGCCTCAGTCGACCGACACGTTGCGCAGGTCGAGGAACATCATCGGATGCGACTGGAACCCCTTGACCTTGGCGTTCAACCCGTTGATGTGGTTGATGACGTAGGGGATGACGCCCGGCGAATCCTCCACCGCCAGAGCCTGGACCTGGGTGTAGAGCGACTTCGCCTCATCCTCGCTCTTGGCCTGGCGGGCGCCGTCCAGCAGCGCGTCCATCTTCGGGTTGGAATAGCTCCACAGCGCGGTGTTCCACGACCCGCGCGAATGGTACCAGGGGTAGACCGACGTATCGATGGTCGGGCGGCTGAAGAAGCCGTCGATGTAGAAGCCGGCCTTGCCCTCGATGTCCTTCAGGAAGACGTCGAACGGCACGCGCTGCACGTTGACGGTGATGCCGGCCGGCTTCAGCAGTTCACGCACGGCGAGGCCGAGCCGTTCGCGGGTGGCGCGGCCGGCGGGGGTGTGCAGCGTGACCTCGAACCCGTTGGGATAGCCGGCCTCGGCCAGCAGCTTCTTCGCGCCCGCCGGATCGCCCTTGGCGATCTTCAGATCCGTGTTGAAATAGGGATGGCTCGGCGGGATCGGCGAATGGGTCGGCGTGCCGTTGCCGAACAGCGCGATCTGGGTGATCGTCTGCTTGTCCAGGGCCATCGCCACCGCCTTGCGCACGCGCGGATCGTCGAAGGGCTTCACCACGTTGTTCATGATGACGCCGTCCCAGGTGGATGTCGGGACGGAATCGACCTTCAGCTTCGTGTCGGCCTTGACCTTGTCGATGGCCTCCAGCGGCAGGTTCCACACCAGATCCAGTTCGCCGGTGGTCAGTGCCGCAACCTGGGCCGCCGCTTCCGGCAGGATCCGCACCACCACCTCGTCCAGCTTCGGCAGGCCCTCTTCGAAGTAGTTGGCGTTGCGCTTCAGGACGACGCGGTCGCCGGGGGAGAAGGACACGAATTCGAACGGGCCGGTGCCGATCGGCTTGCTGGCCAGCGTGTCGACGGCGTCGCGCGGAACGATGCGCGCCTGCCGCTCGCCGAACAGTTCGGCGAAGCCTGCGTAGGGGCTCTTGAGCTGGAACTGGACGGTCGCCGGGTCCAGCGCCTTCATCGACTCCACGATCTCGAAATTGACGCGGGCGGTGGAGCCGGTCGCCTTGTCCTGGATGCGGGTGATGGTGGCGACGACGTCTTCGGCTTCCAGGTCGCGGCCGTTGTGGAACTTCACGCCCTTGCGCAGATGGAAGGTCCAGGTCTTCAGATCGTCGCTGTGTTCCCAGCGCTCGGCCAGATCGGGCTTCACCGTCATGTCGTGACCGATGACGGTCAGGCCGTTGAAGATCAGGTAGGCGGCGACATACTCCTGCCCGCCCTTCATCTTGGCGGGATCGAGCGTGTTCAGGTTGGAATCCACCGAGACCTTGAGCGTGCCCGCGGCCTGGACCGACATCGCCGTCCCGGACAGGAGGATTGCCGAGAGCACGGCCCGTGCCACCATACGTCGCATCATCATGAAAGCCCCTCTGTTTTCCGGTCCTTCTGGTGGACCTTGGTTTCTGCTCGACCTCAACGGTGTCATAAGGCCGTGGCCGGAGGAAAGGGCGGCGGGTGGGCGGCTGATCGGGCAGAAATCTGCTCAAAGCTTGTGCAAACGAGGCGCGCGCATGGCTTTTGTGCGGCGCACGCGCCGGAAAGTTGCTGAAAATGCTACATTTTTCGGCGATTGTTGGATATCGCAGCTTGGCGGGAAAACAAGCGCTCACCGAACCGCGGGCGGCGGATCATGACGGTTTTTCATCGGGATCATGAATGGCCGGCATGGTGCAGAGGTGGAGCAGGCTCGGGAGGTCGGTTTCCAGTTCAAGGCCCTGCAATCTTAAATGGAGGTTTTCCGCTCCCGCCGGTCCGATCGCATGGGCGGCGCAGCCTTTGAACTTGGCGGCATGCTCCGCCGCCGACAGCGGGCGGGCCACCGTGCCGCGCGCCGACGGGCAGAAGCGGGTGATCCGCTCCCCGGCCACCGTTTCGACGGTCACCTCCGCGCCCTCCGGCGCAAGCCGCGCACGGTCGGCGTCGGCGTTCCAGGCCGGATCGGCCTCCATCGCGATCCGTCCGATGAGCGCAGCCAGCACCGGATCCGCCAACGTGGTCCGGCTCAGATGCTCCAGCGTCAGGGTGCCGTGCAGCATCACGCAGGCGACGGCGAAATGCAGGCTGAAGCGGGCCTCGCCCGCCGTCGCCGGGCGGTCATAGGTCAGGTTGGCCGCGACCACCGGCGGCACACGGCAATGGACGGCGGCGATGTCACCGGCGGTGAGCCGCCGTTCCGCCATCAGGTCGCGCACCGCGTCCATGGCGGCATGTGCGGACAGGCAGACCGGATAGAGCTTGGTGTCGATGCCGGGATCGAGAAGACGCCAGCGTCCTCCAAGCGAATCCAGCGCCGCCGGATCGAAGCGGTTCTCCGCCACCAGCCGGGCGAAGCCGCGTGGATCCTCCACGACCCCATGCGGGACGGTCAGGCCGCGCGCGGCAAGCCGGGCGGCACGCACCCCGTTCGCCGCCGCCTGCGCGGCCAGCAGCGGCTTGGCCCCGGTGCCGAAACAGGCGCGCAGTCCGCCGGTCCCGCAAAGCGCGAAGGCGACGGCATCGGCGGCCGAACGTCCATCCAGCCCGAGAGCCTTGGCCGCCACCGCCGCCGCGCCGACCGTGCCGAACAAGGCGGTGGTCCACCAGCCGGCATGATAGACGCCGTTGCCGACCGCCTCCGCCAGGGCATATTGCGCCTCCGCGCCGGCCACCACGGAGGTGAGCAGGTCGCTTCCGGTGCCGCCGGCCATGCCGGTCGCCGCCAGCGCCGCCGGCACCACGACGGCGGAGCCGTGGACGAAGCCGGCGTAGCTGTTGTCGTCGAAATCCAGCGCATGGGCGGCGGCGGCATTCGCGAAAGCGGCCCCCTCCATGCCCAGGCGTCCGCCCGCCAGAAGCGGCGCCGGACCAGGGGCGTAGGTGTCGCGCGCGACATCGGCGGCCAGCACCCCGGCCTCGCTGCCCGCGCCGGCCAGCGCCACCCCCAGCGTATCGACGATGCAGGACAGCGCGACCTCGGCTACCGGCTTTGGGATGTCGGCCCGCCGCAGCCCCGCCACCCAATCGCCGATGCGGCGAACCGCGGGGGTGGAATGGTCCGGCGTGCCGGGTGGCGTCGTCATGGCTGCAACTCCGTCAGGGGGATCGATATCCCCGCGAGGCTGCCGTGGAAGGCGCGGTGACGGTCAGAGCAAGAGATTTATTTCATGATTGGCATGAATGCCGTTCATGGAGTGTTAATCATAAGATAGTACGCGGATCTCCGTCCGAACCGCCGCTCACCGGGACCTGATCGAAGCCCCATGCATCACCGAGACTTTGACCTTGGATCCCTGGAGGTGTTCGTCGCCGTGGCCGAATTGGGAAGCATGACGGGCGCCGCCCGCAGGCTTGGGCTGACCCAATCGGCCGTTTCGCATGTCGTGCGCCAGCTGGAAACCGCCTTCGCCACGCAATTGCTCGACCGCAGCATCCGGCCCATGGCCCTGACCGCCGCCGGCCAGCGGCTTTGGCATTGGAGCAACCGCATCCTGACCGATGCGCGGCAATTGCCGGCGGTCATCGGCGGCACCGACGCGTCCTTCATGCCTGAACTGCGCATCGGCTGCATCGACACGCTGGCGGCCCCCTTCATCCCGCGGCTGCTGCAACGGCTGCGCGACAGCGTGCCGTCCTTCAGCATCGCATCCGGCCTGTGCGGACAATTGCGCGAGCAGTTTCTCGCCCGCAAGCTGGACGTGCTGTTCACCATCGACAGCTTCGACGACATGGATCAGGTCGACAGCCTGCGCCTGCTGGTGGAGCCGTTCGTGCTTCTGCTGCCGCGCAATTGGCCCGACGTCGCCGACGAGGCCGCCCTGCGCACCCTGTCGCGGACGCTGCCGCTGATCCGCAGCACGACGGACAGCGCGCTGGGCCGGCTGGTGGACCAGCATCTGCGGCGGCTGGGCATGGAGGTGCCGCGCAGCTTCGCCTTCGACGCCACGGATACGGTGATGGCCATGGTGGCGGAGGAGATGGGATGGAGCCTGCTTCCCCCCACCGCCCTGGTGAAGAGCCGCCAGCACCTCGGCCATATCCGCGTGCTGCCGTTGCCCACCTCGGGATTCCGCCGGTCGATCCATGTGGTGACCCGGAAGGGCGAGTTGGGCGGGTTGCCCGAAGGCATCCACAAGGCCGGGCGGGCGGTGATCCGGCAGGGCTATTTCACCGAACTCTTCGCCAATTCGCCCTGGCTCAAGCCGATGGTCGGCCGCTAGCGGCCCCGATGCCGGGCGCCGGGCCAGCCACTCAAGATTGCCGCCCAAGATTGCCGCCCAAGATCTCTGGCCAAGAATTTCGGCCGCTTCGGCGGATTATTCCGGGCGCTCGCGTGTAATCAAGGAAACGAACGATCGCAACGGGCGCCGCCTTTCGGGGCGCGCGAGGTGACCGTATCAGCCATCCGAGCCGCGGAGGCAGCCATGACCTATTCCCGCTGGGCAATCGGCCTTGCCATCGCCGTGATCACCGCCATCGGCTTCCTGTTGGCGCTTGACTGGGTTACCGACGGGCAACTCGGGGCCTGGGCGCCATATTCCATCGGAGTGGCGCTGATCCTGCTGATGCTTCTGTCGTTCGGCGCCATGCCGCGGGCGGCAGCGACCCGTGCATCACGGCGCGGCGAGGAAGGGAATCTCGAACGCGGAGGAAGATCATGAGCTTGCACACCGATCCCGAAGAGCGGACCGGCCAGTTCGCCGAGGGCTTCGAGGCCTATGTCGCGCGCGAACATTGGGCGCCGATCCTCACCCAGGCGCTTCTCTATGGAACCATCCTGGTGGGCGTCGCGCTCATGCTGGGTGTGCCGGTCCTGAACGCGCTGGTGCTGGTGCATGTGGTGGCCTCGGTGTCCGGCTTCTTCGGCGGTATGCTGGCGATGCGGCTCGACGAGATGGAGCCCGGACCGGCCGCGGTGGCCATGGCGCGGCGGAGCCTCGCGGCGGTGCTGGTGTCGGGCGTCGCGCTGCTCCTCGTGCCGTTCGCGCAATGATATCAACGGCTTCGCATCGGACAAGGGATAAAAACGCCGGGGCGCGAAAAATGTTCGGGACTAGAATGGCCCGCTACGCGAACATAACAAAAGCGGCCCCATCCATGGAGCGACGGTGTGACGTTCAGCCTGCGAAGCCAGTTGTCGGATCACGTCCGCACGTTGCGCCGCTATGCGATGACCCTGGTTCGCAATCGGGACGACGCGGAGGATCTCGTGCAGGAGACGCTGGTGCGGGCCATCGCCGGCGCCAGATCCTATCGGCCGGAGGCCAACCTGCGCTCCTGGCTGTTCGGTATCCTGCACAATGTCCATGTCAGCGACCGGCGGCGCGATCAGGTGCGGACCCGTGCGGCGGCGTCCATCGAACCGCTCGTCCACAGTGACATCGCCCCCAGTCAACCCGAACAGGTCGAGCTTGCCCGCACCATGGAGGCCTTCGCCCGGCTTCCCGAGGATCAGCGGCGGGCGCTCATGCTGGTTGCGGTCGACGGGATGAGCTACCAGGAGGCGGCAGGTATTCTCGGCATTCCACTTGGAACGCTGATGTCGCGCCTCGCGCGCGGGCGGGAAGCCCTGCGCGCGGACGTGCGCGGGGATGGAAGCCGCGGGGATGAAGGCCGACCGGCCTCTTTGAGGGTGGTGAAGTAAGCCATGATGGTGAACAGGATGAACGGTGACTGGCAAGCCGACCTGCACGCCTACATCGATGGCGAGCTAGATCCCGAGCGACGGCTGGCCTTCGAGGCGTATCTCGCCTCCAACCCGGCGGTCGCCGCCCGGCTGCACGACTATCTCCATCAAAGGGAAATCCTGCGTCAAGGCTTTGCGCGGATGGCCGGCGATCATCCCCAACTCACGGAGAGCCTGATCGGGCGTCTGTACCGCCGCTTGCGCATGGAGCGCGTCATCCGGCGCTTCGGTCCGCTCGCCGCGGCGGTCCTGCTGATGGTGGGCGGCGCCAACGTCGCGGCCCTGGTCTATCATAAGCAGACGACGGCCTCTTATGGCGTGCCGGAGTTTGCGGAAGAAGCCGCTGAGATGCATCAAACCGCGCTCAGCCAGAGCCTGGCATTTTCGGACCTGTCCCTTGCGGATCTGAATGCGATGGCGGAGGGGATTCCCCACCGCCTCGGCGCGACCACGGTCAGCCTGCCGGTCCTGGACCCGAACCTGCTGACGCTGGTGCGGGCGACCCTGGTGCCGATGAGCAAGGGCGCCGGCCTGCAGTTCGTCTACCGCGAGAGAAATGGCGAGATGCTGACGCTACTGGTCGTCGCCGATGATCCGGTCGACGACAAGGGCCTGCACGCCGTCGAAGAGCGCGGGCTTCAACTGGTCTACTGGCGCAACGGCGCCACCGCCTACACGCTTGCGGGCAGCCGGTCGGACGACGACCTACTCGTGGTCGCCAAGAAAATGGCTGACAGCGTGAGGAGGTCCTGAAACAAGAGAGGAGGAATTGAATGAGCGTACCGATTTCGTCGGAACGGCGTCGTCTGACCGCCGCGGAATTCGAAATGGTCGAACTGACTCATCACCCCCGGATCTGCGGCCTTTCCGAAGACGAGCGCACCGCGATCACGCGCCGCATCCGGGAATTCCGGGACAAGGCCCGCGGCATCGCCAACCGGCAGCGCCGGGAAATGCGCCGGAAGGCCGAGCCGCGTGGCGAACGCGAAGCGGCGGACAACAGCGGAACGGCGCTGAAGGTGCAGATCTTCACCAGCGCCCTGAAGCGCCTGAACCGCGAAAGCCGCAGGGCGGAGGAGGCGGCCAAACGGCCGACCCAGAGTGCCGTGGCGCGGAACGCGCTTGAACTCAAGCGGGCCAACCGGCGACGGCATCACCCCGACGGCAGGCCGACCCCGTCCCAGGGGATGAGGGCGATCACGAACAGCCAAGGGACCGTCGACACAGACCCGCGCGAAATCGGCCGGGTTTCGCAATTCGTCAAGGCATCCCAGGCCCGCCGGGACGCCCGCTGAACGGCCGGGGCCGGATCGAACAGCCCCGGATTTCCAGGAGGCCCCCCACTTCCGAAAGTGCGGGGCCTCCGTCACGATCGGGCACCCTCCACAAACGCACACGGCGCGGCGCAAAGGCCCGGTTTTTCAGCCGCACGGTTTTCTTCAGCCAAACAGTGTGGCCCGCACCACAGCGGGCGCCGGGTTGGTCACGGCAGGATGAGGGTCTTCGCCGGCCCTGCTCCTTCGTGAAGGAAATGCCCGATGTGCAGACTTGCCGCCATCCCCCTGTTCCTGACCCTCGTCGCGGCGGTTCCCGCCGCCGTCCGGCCAGCCTCGGCGTTCGAGGTGCAGTCCGGCGGCATTCCGCTTCCGGCCGTAGCGGCCCCGATGCCGGCGCACCGGGCCAGCGCCGTGCCGCCGGCCGCCGGCGGTGTCTTTCCGCCCTGGATGGGCGGCGGCCGGACGGGGGCGGACGCCATCGCCGGCGGGCCGCCGGGGATGAGGGGCGCCGGAGCGCCGCCGCAAGGCCGGGCGACGGGGGCGGCTGCCGCTGACCGCACGGCGATGAACGAAGAGTTGTTCGGGATCAGGCGCTGACCGGCGCCGGCCTCGCGTTTTGCATGTCTCCCGCCGCGATTTCCGGAACTGCCGCAAGTATGGGGAAGCCGGCCGCGATTCTCGGCCAATTCGGAAGCAGGCGGCGCTGAACCGGCGCGGTTTCAAGGAGATGGGATTACCCAAGAATTCGGGGGGACCATGCCTCCCGGCCGAAGACTAAGATGCAGCTCATCAGACTAAGGGCAATGAAGAAAACAGGGGGAAATCATGCTGCGGACTGCCGTCATCGCAGTCGGCGCCCTGCTGCTTCTGCCGCTGCTTCTGGCTGGGCAGGGATTGGCCGACCGGGCGAAAGCGCCCGACGACGCGCGTGCCTACATCCTGTGGCCTCCCAACGGGGCGGTCATCAACGGCGGTAAATTCTGGGTGCGCATGGGGCTCCAGAACATGGGGGTGGCGCCGGCCGGCATCAGCCATGCCGACACCGGGCACCATCACCTGCTGATCGACACCGACCTGTCGAACCCGGACGAACCGATCCCCAACGACAGGCAGCACCTGCATTTCGGCGCCGGCCAGACCGAAGCGCGGCTGGAACTGCCGCCGGGAACCCACACGCTGCAGATGGTGCTGGGCGATGCCGACCATGTTCCGCACGATCCTCCGGTGATGTCGGAGAAGGTGACAATCACCGTCCGCTGACCGGTCCCATCTGGTTGATGTCCGCCGGTTGACTGTCCGCCGGTTCATGTTCGTCAGGGAGGGCACCATGAGGACTGGCATGAAGACTGGATTGTCCGTATTCGCAGCCGGCCCCGATCCGAGCGCCGTTTTCCCACGCGCCGCTTTGAGGCTGGCGCTCTGGGGGATGCTGTCGGTTGTGCCGTCGATCGTGCCGGCGGCGCCTGCTGCCGCCGCCGAGGCGTCTCCCGGCCAAACGGCCGAGCCGAAGCCCGCTGCCGCGGAGCAGGCGCCGCCGGCCGCGCCGCGGACGCCCGGCCGGGAGGAGGCATGGCTCTACATCGGCTGGCCCAACAACGGCGAGGTGGTGGGAACGCGGTTCAAGGTGTGGTTCGGGCTGCGGAATTTCGGCGTCGCGCCGGCCGGCGTGCGCAAGGACGGCACCGGGCACCACCATCTGCTGATCGACACCGAGCTGAAGAACCCCGGCGAGCCGATCCCCAGCGACAAGCAGCACCTGCATTTCGGCAAGGGCCAGACCGAAACCATCCTGGAACTGCCGCCGGGGCGGCACACGCTGCAACTGGTGCTGGCCGATGCCGACCATGTGCCGCACGACCCGCCGATCATGTCGAAGAGGATCACCATCACCGTCCGTGCCGACCGCGGCCAGCAACTGACGGCGCGGTGACGGCCCAAAGCCGGAGTCCCGGACGCCCAACCCACAGGAGACAGCGCCGATGAGCATGCTCCGGTTCCTTGGTTCGCTCGGGCTTTCCGCCGGCCTGACGCTGGCACTGGGCGGCTGCTTCACCTCCGGCGAGATGGCCCGCGTGGTGCAGCAGCCGAAGACCCCCGCCGTCCGCACCATCAGCAGCTTCAGCGAGGCGCTGCGCTGCATGGACACGCTGCTGTGGACCCACGGCAAGCGCGACATCTACATCACCGCCAACGGCCTGCCCGACGCCACCGGCCGGGTGGCCGGCGGCACAAAGGAAATGCTGATCACCGCCGTCTCCCGCATGTCGGAGACGTCCAACGCCTTCCGCTTCGTCGATTTCGAACCGGCGCTGGACGACGTCAACGCGCTGTACTGGATGATCGGGGTGCAGCCGAACTTCCGCGCGCCGTCCTACTACATCCGCGGCGCCATCACCCAGCTGGACGACAATGTGGTCAGCGAGGCGGCGGGGGCGGGGCTGTCGCTGCCCAAGCTGGACCTCGGCGTGTCGGCCGATCAGGTGATGTCGATGGTCTCGGTCGACCTCAATGTCGGCGAACTGGTGACCCGCCAGATCATCCCCGGCATGTCGGCGTCCAACACGCTGGCGGTGGTGTCGTCGGGGCGCGGGGCGGATGCCGGCGGGGTGATCGGCAAGGCCGGACTGTCCTTCAACATCTCGCTGAACCGGTCGGAGGGGCTGCACCAGGGCGTGCGCACGCTGGTCGAACTCAGCACGATCGAGGTTCTGGGCAAGCTGACCCGCGTGCCCTACTGGCAATGCCTGGGCATCGACCAGACCAACCCGGCCTTCATGGCCGAGGCGCGCGGCTGGTTCGACGGCATGGCCCCGGCGGATCGCGTCACCTTCGCCCAGCGGGCGCTGTCGGCGCAGGGCTATTACGACGGGCCGGTCAGCGGGCAGCTCGACCAGCGGACCGCCGAGGCCGTCGGCCGCTTCCAGGCGGACAACGACCTGATCGCCACCGGCCGCATCGACTTCGACCTCTACCAGCGCCTGCTCGCCAAGCCGCCCGGCCAGGGCGGGGCGCCGCCGGCCCGGCTGCAGAGCGTCAGCAACGCCGGCGGCGAAGGGCTGCCGCGTTCCCGGCCGTCTCCGGCCAAGCTCGACCTGCTGCTGTCGTCGGACCGCGGCCCGGCACCGCGCTACCGTGCCGGGGAGGCGCTGGTGGTGCGGATGCAGCCGACGGCGGACGGCTTCGTCTACTGCTATTACAGCGACGCCGCCGGCACGGTTTCCCGCATCTTTCCCAACCGCTTCCAGCCCGACGCCTTCGTCGAGGCCGGCCGGCAGGTGGAAATCCCCCCCGGCGTGCAGAAGCCCTTCAACCTGCGGATGGACCGTGCCGGCGCGGAAGAGACGGTGGCCTGTATCCTGTCGCATGACGAGATCGGCGTGCGGATCCCGGAGGCGCTCAAGAGCGGGGATCTGCAGCCCATTCCCGGCACCGCGCTGGAGGACGTGATCAACGCCTTCGCCGTGGCCAAGGGGAGCGACGCCCGCGCCAAGCGGCTGTCGGTGAAGGTGCTGCCGGGCACGCTGGCGCAGGGCGGATAGGCCCGTGCTCTGCGGGAAACCGCCGCCGATTGTTGGCCGGCTCACAGCGCAGGGGAGGGGGGAGCGATAGAACCAGGGGCAACGCCGTACCTTCTCCTGCCCATGGAGCCTCAGATGACGAAACGCATCCTGTCCCACTTCCGGCGCCCCACCCTGGCCCATACCCTGGCCGCCGCCCTGCCGATGCTGGCCGCCGTCTTGGCCGGACCGGCATCGGCCCAGACGGTGGAAGGGTCCGGTCCGTCGACGGTGATGATGTTCGACCGGCCGCCCAGCGTGGAGGAACTGCGCGAGGTGGTGGCGCCGGAAGCGAAAATCCGCACCCGCAGCATCGAGATCATCGGCGGGGCGGCCGGTGCCGCCGCGAAGCGCCCGCGTCCCATCGACGAGATCAACTACGGCGCGGCGCCCAGCCCGCCTGCGGCGCAGCCGGTCACGCAATCCCCCATGGCGCAGCCGGTTCCTCAATCCGAAATCCGGCCCGCCGCCCAGCCCGCGCCGAACCGCCCGGCCCACAGGCAGCGCCGGCAGGAGGCGCGGATGGAGGCCCGGCTCGCCCAGCCTCCCGTGGAGCCGCCCGCCGACACCGCCGCGCCAGCGGGCGAGGCGCCGCAGGCCTTCGGGTTCCGCATCAACTTCGCCCTCAATTCGGCCGAGATCCCGACGGATTCCGCCGCCTACATCGATGCCGTCGGTGCGCTGATGAAGGAGGATCCGAAGCTGGGACTGACGGTGGAGGGGCACACCGACGCCAGCGGCAGCCTTTCCTACAACATGCTGCTGTCGCAGCGGCGCGCGGTGTCGGTCGGCGAATACCTCGTCCGCGTCCATCAAATCGACCCCAGGCGCATCACCGTGGACGGCAAGGGGCCGTCCGCGCCGCTGGCCGCCGATCCCTATGACGGCCGCAACCGGCGCGTCGAATTCAAGCCGACCCATTGAACGGCGGCCGGAACGGAGGGGATGTCATGAAGCTCGCCTTTCTCCTCGCCGCCTGCCTCCTTTTGGCCGCCGTCGGCGCCGCCGACGCCACGCTGGTCCGCAAGAAGAGCCAGGAGAACTCCGGCGCCCAAAGCGGCGGCGTCCAGGGCGGCGTGGATGTCGCCCCTGCCGGCACGCGCGTCCGCGTCCAGTGCTGGCAGGACGGTCACAAGATCATCGACGAGGCGGATCTTGCCGTCGTCTCGCTCAGCATCGCCAGCCAGATCAACGGGCTGCGCTTCCGCCGCAACGGCGGGGCGGATGGAACGGTGTCGGTGCTGACGCAGTCCCGCACCGCCTGCCTGCTCGCCCCCGATGACGGAAAAGGCCGCCGCCGCGACTGACGAACCCCAAACAGAAGGTGACATCATGTCCAAGAGAATTTTCCCCCATCTGCTGGGCGCCGCGGCCGTCGCGGCCCTGGTCTGCGGCCTCGCCTCCGGGGTGCGGGCGGAGGCCGTGGTGGTGGCGTCCAGCGCGCCCGGCTTCGTCCAGGGCCAGCTCGTCGCCGACGGTCAGGCCGTCCGGCTTCCCGACGGGGCCAACGCGACGCTGCTGTTCGCCAATGGCCGCCTGTTGCGGCTGCGCGGCCCCTATGACGGGATTCCCGGCGAGATGGCCGACAGCGCCGCTTCGGCGCGCGCCGGCCCGGTCGACGACCGTTTCATGCAGAGCGACCTGGGGGCGGCCCGCGCCCTGGGAAACCCGCTGGAGGCGGCGCTGGACCGGGCGCTGGCGATCGACCCCTCCGTCCCCGGCGTCGGCTGCGTGCGGGCGGGAACCCCGCCGACGTTGCGCCGCCCGGCGGAGCCCGGGCTGGATGGCATGCTGCTGCAGGATATGGCCGGCGGAAAGCGCGCGGCGGTCAAGTGGACCGGCCCCGCCCCGGCACCCTGGCCGCCGGATCTTCCGCTGACGGACGGGGCGGAGATTGCGGCCCTGCGGCCGGATGGAACGCCGATCGGCACCTTGCATGTCCGCCTCGTGGACGCGACGGCCGGGGCGGCGCTGGCGGTGGGCATGGCCTCGGCCGGCTGCGCCGGGCAGATCGGCGCGGCGATGGCGGCCTTGCGCGACGCGACGGAGCCGCTTGCCCTCTTTCTCACCGCCGATCCGGCTTCCGGGGCGACCTACCGGCCGGGCGAGGATATCCGGCTGCTGGTGCGGACCGACCGCGACGCCCATCTCTACTGCTATCTGCGCAACGCGTGGGCCCAGCTGATCCCCATTTTTCCGGCCGGCGCCGCCATGAGCGCCCATGTTGCGGGCAATGCGCCGGTCGGCCTGTCCGGCGACCGCATGCCCCTGCGGGCCGGCGACCGTCCCGCCGATCTGGAGGTGCGCTGCATCGCTTCCAGCCGCAATCTCGACGGCGAGATGCCCGGCCGCACCGACGCCTTCCGCCCGCTCGCCGAGGAGGCCGTCGTCCAGATCGACCGCGCGGTGTCCCGCCTGCGCGAGACCGAGGTGGCTTCCGCCCAACTCGTCCTGAAGGTTCGCTGAGGAGCCGCATGGACGGGCCATCCGCGACCCCCGGGGAGAGACTGGCGGCCTCTCCCGCGGTGAAGCCTAGGCCGCCGGAGCCCGGCCGGCGTCGTTGGCCGGGGATGAGGCTGGCCCTGGCCGTCGTGCTGGGCGGCACGCTGATGGCGCTTGCCGCCGCAAGGCTGGTGCCGCCGCTGCGCACCGCCGACGAGAGCCTGGGCGACCGGCTGATCGCCGCGTCGGCACCGGCCCGGCCGCAGCATCCGGCCATCGCGCTGGTGCTGTTCGGGGAGGACAGTTTCGCCGGGTTGGCCTGCCGGTCGCCGGTGGATCGCGGCATGCTGGCCGACATGATCGGCGTGCTTGAGGCTGCCCGGGTGCGCGCCATCGGCATCGACGTGCTGTTCGACCAGCCGACCCTGCCGGCGCTGGACGAGCGGCTGCGCCGCGCCATGCTCGGCGCGTCGGTTCCGGTGGTGGCGATCACCGCGCTGGAGCAGACGCCGCTGACCGAGCGGCAGCGGCGCTTTCTGAACGAGTTCACCGAAGGGCTGCCGCGCGGCCATGCCAATCTGGCGAAGGATCGGCTGGACGCCGCCGTGCGCTGGCATGTTCCCTTCGGCGGCGACGGCACGCCCAGCCTGCCGGTGCAGCTCGCCCGCGTCGGCGGCGTGTCCGGCGTGCCGGCGGAGCCCTTCCGCATCGATTGGCATGGCCGGCCGGATGGCGCCACCGCCCCCTTTCCGGTCTATCCCGCCGAGGCGGTCGCCCTGCTGCCCAAGGACTGGCTGGCCGGGCGGACGGTGCTGGTGGGCACGGCGCTGGCCGGGATCGACCAGCACCGCACCCCGCTGTCGCCCGCCGGTTCCTCGACGGCGGGCGTGGAGATCGAGGCGCATGTGCTGGCCCAGCTGCTCGACGGACGCAGCAGCCCGCGCCTGCCCGTCGCGGGGGAGGCGGCGCTGGCGCTGCTGATGGCGGCGGCCGGGGTGGCGGTGGCGCTGGCCGGGCTGCCGTTGTGGAGCCTTGCATCGGTCGGCCTGCTTGTGCCGGCGGCGGGCTGGGCCGGTGCAGCGGCGCTGTTCGCGGCGGGCGGGCCGCTGGTGCCGCTGATGGCGCCGTCGCTGGGCTGGGTCGCCGGCATCGCCGCCATGACCGTGCAATTGTCGTTGCGGGAGCGGGCCGACCGGCGCGTCATGATGCAGCTGTTCGCCAACCACGTCTCCCAGCCGGTGGCGGAGGAGATCTGGCGCGAGCGCGCGACCTTCATGGCCGGCAACCGCCCGCGTCCGCAGCAGCTGACCGCGACCGTACTGTTTTCCGACATCGAGGGCTTCACCACCATCTGCGAGGCGCTGGAGCCGGAGCCGCTGATCCGTTGGCTGGAGGGCTATCTCGACGCCATGGTGCGCATCGTCACCGCCAATGACGGGGTGGTGCTGCGCTTCGTCGGCGATGCGATCCTGGCGGTGTTCGGCGCGCCGGTCGCCCGCACCACGCAGGCGCAGATCGACGCCGACGCCGTCCGCGCCGTCACCTGCGCCCTGCAGATGGGCCGGGAACTGGCGGCGCTGAACCGCCGGTGGCAGGCGGAAGGGTTGCCGCCGGTCGGCATCCGGGTCGGCCTGCACACCGGCCCCCTGGTGGCCGGAAGCCTGGGCGGGCTGCGCCACAGCGAATATTCGCTGCTGGGGGACACCGCCAACACCGCCGCCCGGCTGGAGGCCTACGGCAAGCTGGTCGACGCCCGGACCTCCCGCCACTGCCGCATCATCGTCGGCGACCCGACTTGGCAAGCGGTTGGGCAAGCGGTTGGGCAGGCGGTGGGGCGGGATATTCGGGGCCTCTGCTCCGCGCTGCCGGTGGGGGAGGTGGCGCTGAAGGGCAAGACCAGGGCGGTGCGCATCTGGCTGCTGGTCGATGACATCGATTCGGGCGACGGCGATGCCGGCGGTCGCGGGTGATGGCGGTCAGAACTCATGCGAAGTGCGCGCAGTAATCCTTTCGGCTCGCCACCTCCTCTTTTGCCGGAGTGAGGCGGAAGAGGCGTCTTGGCATCGGTTTCCGGCATGGGTATCCTTCTTCCATCCATGACGGATTGCCGGCAATTTCCGGAAATATTCTGAACAGCCCATCGCTATGCGCCGTAAGCCTGGCTGGCTGACCCGTCGATGGAGCCAGTTGGTCATGGAGCCAGTTGGTCCATGGAACCAGCCGATGGAGTGCGGCGCCTCTTTGCTCAGGTACGGAGGCGGGGATGGTGGGAGCGGTCGGACCCTGCCGGACGATTTTCGCGGTGCTTGTGCTCCTGCTGCTGGTCGCGGGACCGGCGGGGTTTGCGCGCGCGGCCGGTCCCGCGGCGTCCGGGGCACCCTCCGGCCAGCCGTCCGGCGGCGCCGTGCCGGAAAGCCGTCTCGCCCTGGTCATCGGCGTCGGCAATTATCGCAACGCGCCGGAACTGCTGAACCCGCGCAACGACGCGCGCGCCATCGGCGAGGCGTTGCGCGCCCTGAACTTCACGGTGGACGAGCAGTACGACCTGGACGCCCGCGGCTTCGCCACCGCCCTTCGCCAGTTCGGTTTGAAGGCCTCGCAGGCCGACGTGGCGGTGATCTTCTACGCCGGGCACGGCATCCAGGTCAGCGGCGTCAACTATCTGCTGCCCGCCGACGCCCAGCTGGAGCGGGAACGCGATCTGGTCTATGAGGCGATCCCGCTGAACCTGCCGATGGGGGAGCTGGCCGGCGCGCGCAAGCTCGGCATCCTCATCCTCGACGCCTGCCGCAACAATCCCTTCGTCGACCGCCTGACCCGCAGCGGATCGAACCGCAACCAGGCGCATCCCGGCTTCGGCAGCGTGGACGACACGCCCAGCGATACGCTGGTGGCGATGGCGACCCGCGCCGACCAGCTGGCGGAGGACGGCACCGGCGACCACAGCCCCTTCAGCGCGGCGCTGCTCCAGCATCTCCAGACGCCGGGGCTGGAACTGAGCCTGTTCTTCCGCAATGTGCGCGATACGGTGAAGCAGGCCACCAACGGCCGGCAGGAGCCGTTCGTCTATGGTTCGCTCGGCGCCACGCCCTTCTATTTCAACCCGCGCCCGCCCAACCGGCCGCCGGTGCTGGGCGAGCTTCGGGCGCTGACCCTGCTCGACCGCGCCAACCCGGAGCCGCTGTCTCCCGGCAAGCCGACCGACCCCGACGACGACCAGATCTATGCCCGCGTCACCGGCCTGCCGCGCGGCGGCACCGTCCTCGTCGGCGAGCGCAGCGTCCTGATCGGCGATTACCTGACGGTGGAGCAGCTGGCCGCCACCAGCTTCAAGCCCGACGGCAGTTTCCGCGGGGATGCCGGCGCCTTCGAATTCCTGGTGGCCGATGGCCGCGGCGGCACGGTCACCGGCACCATCCCCATCACCATAAGGCCGAGCAACCAGCCGCCGGCCGTGGTGGCGGAGCGCAAGCTGCGGGTGGCCGGCAACCCGATGGGGATCGACGTCCCGGCCGACCCGGATGGCGACGCCCTGACCGTGACCGTCACCGCCGTTCCCGACCGCGGCAGCGTCCGCAACGGCGCCGCCGTGGTGAAACCGGGCGACCGGCTGACCGTGGAGGCGCTGACCGCCCTGACCTTCGACCCGGAAGCCGCGGCGCCGGGGCCGGCCGGAAGCTTGCGCTACAGCGTCGATGACGGGCGCGGCGGCATGGCCACGGCCAGCGTGGAGGTGGAGATCGCGCCGCCGGGCACCACGCCGGTGGCGGAGTTGGAGGACAGCGTCTGGAAACGGGTCGAGGCCAGCAGGGAACCCGGCGACTATCAGGCCTTCCTGCAGTTGTTCGGCGGCAGCGGCTATGCCCCGATCGCCCGCCGCCAGATGGAAACGCTGAAACTCGCCGGCAAGCCGGCGGAGACGGCGCCCCAACCGAAGGCGGAGCAGCCGAAAGCGGACTCCAAGGCGGAGGTGGCGCTTGGCCCCGGACTGGAGCCGGCCGATCCCGGACGCTACACCGCCACCGCCGACGGCGTCCTGCGGGCGACGCCGGCCAATGCCGGCGCGCGGGTCGGCCGGGTGGCGCGCGGTGCGACGGTCCAGGTGCTGGGCCGCGTGCCGGAGGGCGGGTGGTACCGCATCGCGCTGGAGGACGGCACGCAGGGCTTCGTCGCCGCCGCGCTGCTGAAGCGCGAGCCGCCGCCCGCGCCCCGGCCGGCCGAACCCCAGGTGGCGGCAACCAATCCGCCTGCGGATCCGGCTCCGGCGGCCCCGGCCAACGGCGCGGCGCGCAACCATGGGTCCGGCAACAGTTTCCAGGACTGTCCGACCTGCCCGGTGCTGGTGCGGGTGCCGGCCGGCAGCTTCATGATGGGGAACGACAAGGGCGATCCGTCGGAGCGGCCGGTGCACCGCGTCACCATCGCCAGGCCCTTCGCGCTCGGCATGTATGAGGTGACGGTCGGAGAGTGGCGCGCCTGCATGCAGGAGGGGGGCTGCACCGACATGCCGCGCATGGCCAAGGTCACCGACATGTCGCCTGTCCATAACCTGCATTGGCAGGATGCCCAGGCCTATGTGGCGTGGCTCGGCCGCAAGACCGGACAGCGTTATCGCCTGCCGAGCGAGGCGGAATGGGAGTTCGCCGCAAGGGCCGGCACCGCCACGCCCCATTGGTGGGGAACGGGCGCGGAGGTCCAGGCCGACTGCGACGATTGCGGCGGCCCGCACGAGCATCTGGCCCCCGCCGCGGTCGGCAGCTACAAGCCGAACCCCTTCGGCCTGCACGACATGAACGGCGGGGTGGCGGAGTGGGTGGCCGATTGCTGGAACCGCAACTACCAGGGCGCGCCCGCCGACGGCAGCGCCTGGACCCAGGGCAACTGCCGCAAGCGGGTGCTGCGCGGCGGTTCCTGGCGCGACCGGCTGGAGGTGATCAACGGCACGGTGCGCAACAGCTATGATGTCGACGTGCGCTATCTCACCAACGGCTTCCGCGTCGCGCGGGAGGTGAACTGAGCGGGGTCAGCGCTGGACCGTGACGGTCGTCTGGGTCGCGCGGTTGTGCTTGCCGACGGCCATGTTGGTCGTGGTGTTCACATTGTTGACCTGCACCCCGCCCTGGGCCAGCGCCGAGGGCAGATGCGGCAGCGGCCCGACCGTGTCCATCAGCAGGTCCAGCGTCGACGGGCCTTGCGGCTTTTCGGTCTGCACAGGCGCGGTCTGCACAGGCGCGGGCTCCGGTCCGGGTGCAGGCGCGGCGGTTTCCACCGGCCCGGCGCCATCGTCGCCAAGCTGCTGCTGGCTGATGTTGCCGTCGCCGAAGGCGAAGTTCAGCGCGCTGTTGAAGTTGTTCACGATGAAGGGCGCGTCGATGAAGGTGAAGCTCGGATCGACCGGCTGCACCGGCGGCTGGCGGCTGGCGGCCAGCGACTGCCCCTTGTTGAAGCCGGCGAGATAGCCGTCGTCGCCGCGGATGCGGGTGATCGACTGCCGGTGCATGGCTGACCGGCTGACCGACGGGTTGCTGACCATCGCGCCGGGAGGAGCGCCGCGGCGGTTCGGAACCACCGACACCGGCAGGCGCGGCGTCTGGGCGAAGGCCTGCGCCATCGCCGCGCCGGGGATCGGGCCGGGCGGGAAGGCGATGCCGCCGGACACCTGCGCGGCAGCCGATCCCGCGGTCAGCAGCAGGGCGGCGACAGCCGGCAGAAGGATGTTGCGGGGCGACGTCATGGCGGGCTCCCTCAAGTCTTGTGGCCGGTATCGGTGGCCGGGCATGGGGAGCAGGATAGGTCCATTGGGGGCGCGGGCGCTGTGGCGCGGCTCACAACCCGGCGCGGATGGCCAGGCTCAGCCGCAGGATTCGGCGATTTCGTCCAGCGCGCGGGCGTCGCGGATGACGATGCAGCCGCCATCCATCCCGACCACGCCCGCGCGCTGCCATTCGTTCAGCAGCTTGTTGACGCTTTCCCGCGACACGCCGACGAGACAGCCCAACTGCTGCTGCGACAGCCTGATGTCCAGCCGCAGCCCTTCCGGCACCGGCTTGCCGAAGGCGTCGCCCAGCCGTTTCAGCGCGCGGGCGAAGCGGGAGGGTGCTTCCAGGAACAGCGTGTCCTCCAGATGTTCGCTGGTCTGGCGCAGCCGCTTGCACAGCACGCTGATGATGCGGAATGCCAGATCCGGCGTTGCCGTCAGCACCGGCATCAGCTGCGACCGGTCGAGGACCAGCAGGTCGGTTTCCTCCAGCGCCACCGCGTCGGCGGTGCGCGGCTCGCCGTCCAGCAGGGCGATCTCGCCGAACAGGCCGCCCTTGTTGATGATGCTCAGCACCAGTTCCTTGCCGTCCATGGAATGGCAGCAGATCTTCACCCGGCCGCGGATGACCGCCATCATGCTGTCGCCGGGATCGCCCTTCTGGAAGATCATGGCGCCGCGCGGGTGGTGCGACAGCCTTGCGGCGGCCGCCAGCCGGTGGCGTTCCTCGCGCTCCAGATGCTTGAGCAGGAAATGCCCGGCGAGGACGAGATCCTTGTCGAAGTTGATCCGTATCGCGGTCATGGCTGCCCCCTGGCTGACATCGCGGGCCGGTCCTCTAACCGGGGCATGGTACGCCGTCAGCCGATCCGTCCCGCACCGTCAAGGGCGGTACGTCGTTGGCAGCGCATCCGCTCCGTTCGTGTGCGGGCCGAACACGAAAAGAGCGGCCGGCGCCGGCCGGTCGCCCTTTTTGCGATGAGGGGATGGGAAACCCCACGGTCAGCGGAGGATCGCCTTGGGCGGCAGCGGCTGAGGATTCAGGGCGCGCTCGCCGCCGTAGGTGGGGCCGGGCGTGAGGCCCGGCAGAACCTTCGTGCCGCAGGTCAGGCAGGGCTGCGGCTTCGGGATGCCGGGGGAGGGCTGGAGGATGACCGGGCCGAGGGTGGTTGCCCGCGTGTGGGACATGGTCGGCGTCGCGGCGAAGGCCGGCGCCGCGGCGAGGGTGGCGAGCGTCAGCGACAGGGTCAGAAGGCGGGTCATGGCGGTGTCTCCGGTTCGGTCGGGATCAGTCAGGGGTAGGGCTCTTCTTCGTCGTCCCAATCCAGCGAGCGGGCCTGATGGCCGAAGGGGAAGTCGCGGTGATCGGAAAAGCCGCGCTGCTCCGGTGGGACGGGACGGGGGAGCAGTGGGATGTCCGTATCGGGAACGGCTTCCGACTGCTGGTCGGACGGCGTGGCGGAACAGCGGGTCCGGCCGTCCTGCGTCACGCAGTTCAGCGTCCCGGAGCCCCGCATGCAGACGGTCTTGCCGTTGACCGTCTGGCAGGCGAGGGAGACGGCCTGCGCCGGGACGGTCGAGGCCGCGTACAGAAGGGCGGGTGCGACGAGTGTCAGGATCATCGGGAACTTCGCCATCGGTGGCCTCCCGGACGAAAGAGGTGGGCAGGGGGCGGCTCAGCGGCGAAGGCCGGTCAGCGACTGGGCGGCGCTGTTGCCGAGGCCGGCGGTGACGTTGGTGCCGACCCCGACATTGGTACTGACCAGGGGGCCGCGGCCGCTGAAGTTCAGCCCGACTTGAACGCCATTGCCCTGTATGCCGAGCAGCTTCTGGCCGGCCGTGTTGCCGATCCCGGCCGCGACGTTGGTGGCGGTGCCGACATTGGTGCTGACCAGCGGGCCGACACCGTAGATGGGGGCGCCGCCCTGGAGAACGGTGCCCTGCTGCTGCGCCGAATTGCCGATGCCGGCGCCGACATTGGTGGCGTTGGCTACGTTGGTGCTGACCAGACCGGGCACCGCCATCATCGACGGCATGCCGGTGCCCGCACCGGTCCTGGGCTGCGCCAGGGCGGGTGTCGCGAGCAGGGCGGCGGCGAGGGTACCGAGAGCGATTTTGCGGATCATGGCGGGAGTTCCTTCGGTGGGGGGGAGGATTCGGGCTTCCGCGCCTCGGCTTTCTTGACCGGCCTTGTTGCCCGGCGTTGTCGAGGAAATCTTGCCCAAATGCCTGAAACGGCTCTGTGAGCTGCCCCACAACTGCGGGCGTTTTCCTCGAAAAGCTCCGGCGGGCGGGACCGGACAAAGGAACGCTCCGGCCGGATGCCGGCCGGAGCGAGGTCGGGGGAGGAAGCCGGGTGGGGGAAGGCGGTCAGCGCTGCTTGACGAGGGCGCTCTGTCCCGCCCAGTTGCCGGTGCCGGCGGACAGGTTCTGCATGGAACTGTGGTTGAAGGGGCCGACCAGCCCGCCCGAACGCTGGAGCACGGTGCCGTGCTGCAGGGCGGTGTTGCCGATGCCGGCCGCCGTGTTGCCGATATTGGCGACCGAGCCGCCGCTCAGCAGGCCGCCGCTCCTCTGCATCACCGTCGCCTGCTGGCCGGCGTGGTTGCCGATGCCCGCGGCGGTGTTGCCGACCGTCGCCATCGACCCGCCGCCGAACACGCCGCCGCTGCGCTGCTTCACGAAGGCGTCCTGGCTGGCGGTGTTGCCGATGCCGGCGGCGAGGTTGGTGACGGTGGCGACGTTCGGACCGGCGAAGGAGCCCTTGGACTTCTGCATGACCAGCGCGCTCTGGTTGGCGGTGTTGCCGATCCCGGCCGCGGTGTTGGAGATGTCGGAGATGTTCTGGGCCATCGCCGGGGCGGCGAACAGGGCGAGCGAGGCGAAGCCGGTCAGCAGGGAGGTGCGGATCATGATCTGGTCTCCTGTCTTGGGGCCGCGGGATGCGGCGTGTTGCCGATGGACAGACCCTACCCAAGCCCCGGATTCCGGGATGTGAGCCGCTCCACACCTGTCCTGCTTTTATCGATCGGCGCCGGTCCGCGCCGCACTTTCCGCTGTCCGCAATGCCGGCATCCCCGCCGTTGACAGACGGCGCGATGGTCTTCTAGGCTCCATCCCGTTCCCAGGGGAGCCTCGTCAAGGAGGCTGAGACACCCGCCGGCCCGGTCCTTCGCGTCCGGGCGACGCGGCAACCCTTCGAACCTGATCCGGGTCATGCCGGCGTAGGGATGCGGGACGAGAAGGCCTTCGAGGCCGACGCGCAGATCCATACCCCACAGGCTTGTCCCGGATTCGTTTGTTGCTCCACCGGTCGGTGCCGCTTGGAGAGAACGGGGCGGGGAGGGTGCGGTGAGCGCGATCGACGACAGCATGATCTACGACAGGGTTCTGGCCTTCATGGAGGCCGACATCGGAACCGGGGCGGCGGCCGACGAGGCCTTCAATGCCCTGGCGCTGGCGGTCTTCGCCCATCAGTTCGAGCACAACCAGCCCTATCGCCGCTTCGCCATGCAGCGCGGCCGGACGCCGCGCGGGGTCAGGAGCTGGCGCGACATCCCGGCGGTGCCGATCAACGCCTTCAAGGATCTGACGCTCAGCTGCCGCCCGGCGGAGGAGTCCGTCCGCATCTTCATGACCAGCGGCACCACCAAGGGCGGCATCCGCGGGCAGATCCACCACGCGACTTTGACGGTCTACGATCGCTCCATGCTGCTCAACTTCCGCCGCCGCTTCATGCCGGGAGAGGGGCGGATGGCGATGGGCATCCTGTTTCCGACCGAGACGGCGATGCCGAACTCCTCGCTCGCCCATTACCTGGAGCTGGCGCGGGCGGAATGCGGCACGCCGGACAGCCGCCATTGGATCGGCGAGGCGGGCATCGACACCGCCGGGCTCTATGACCGGCTGGACGCCGCAGAACGGTCGGGGCAGCCCTTCGCCCTGCTGGGCGCCAGCTATGGCTTCGTGCATCTGATGGACGCCATGGCGCGCGACGGCCGCCGCTTCTCCCTGCCGGAAGGGAGCCGCATCCTCGACACCGGCGGTTTCAAGGGCCAGTCGCGGGAACTGGAGCCTGACGAGTTCTACGGCCGGCTGGCCGAGTTCTTCGGCGTGCCGCGCCGGCTCTGCATCAACATGTACGGCATGACGGAGCTGAGCACCCAGTTCTACGACGACGGCAACGCTGTCTGCCCGTCGCTGAAATCCGGGCCGCACTGGATCCGCAGCCGCGTCGTCGATCCGTTGTCCGGCCGGGACGTGCCGCCCGGCAGCATGGGCGTGCTGGTCCACCATGATCTGGCCCATGTCAACTCCGTCGCCGCCATCCTGACCGAGGATGCCGGCATCCTGGAGGAGGGCGGATTCCGCCTGCTCGGCCGCGTCGCCGGGGCGCAGGCCAAGGGCTGCTCGCTGGCGGTGGAGGATTTCCTCGCCGCCGCGCGCGGTTGAGGGGGGAGCGCGGCCTTGGCCTTCGGCGACGAACCGGAACCGGCCGGCCATCTGCCCGGCCTGCCGCCGGACGCGGTGGAGCGGCGCGTGCTGACCTTCGGGTCGGGCGATGCGGCGCTGCGCGTGGCGGTGCCGGTGCTGGATGCCGGGCAGGTGGAGCGGGTCGCCGCGACGGTCCGGGCGGCGGCGCGCGGCTATCTGAAGACGCTGCCGACGGCGCACGTCGTCGCGGTGATCGACGCGGCGGTGCAACGGCTGCTCGACCGCGAGGATCCCTGGCGCCGCCGGGCGGAGCGGCTGTTGCCCGCCGTCACCGGCTATGATCCCGAGATGGTCAGGCTGGGGCTGACCGGCTATCTGAAGACCTTCCGCGCGCATGAGCTGCGCCGCTTCCTGGCGGAGGATTTCGCCAACCCGCTGGTGCTGGACGAGTTCCAGCCGGCGCCCAAGGGCGGCTTCACCCGCGCCTTCGGCCCCGACCTGCTGCTGCATGTCTGGGCGGGCAATGTGCCGGGGCTGCCGCTGTGGAGCCTGATCTCGGGCCTGCTGGTGAAATCCGGCACGGTCGGCAAGCTGCCCAGCGCCGAGCCGCTGTTCGCGGGCTGGTTCGCGCAGTTGCTGGCGGAGATCGACCCACGGCTGGGCGAGTGTCTGGCCGTGGTGTGGTGGAAGGGCGGCGACGCGGCGGCGGAGCGGGCTTGGCTGGCCCGGGCCGACACGGTGGTCGCCTATGGCGGCAACGCGGCGCTGGCGGCGATCCGCGACCGGGTGCCGGTGACCACCCGCTTCCTGCCCTACGGCCACAAGATCAGCTTCGCGCTGGTGTCGCGCGCCGCCCTGGACCCGCGGCGGGCGGCGGAGACGGCGCGGCTGGCCGCCCATGACATCGCCCGCTACGACCAGCAGGGCTGCTATTCGCCGCAGACCCTGTTCGTCGAGCGCGGCGGCCGGCTGTCGCCGCAGGATTTCGCCGCCATGCTCGCCCATGAACTGGCGGCGCAGGCGCGCAAGCACCCGCGCCGCGCCCTGTCGATGGCGGAGGCCGGGGAGGTCGCCGGCTGGCGCGACGGGCAGGCGTTGCGCGGCCTCGACGGATCCGGCCATCTGCTGCTGTCGGACCCGGCGGGCGGCTGGTGCGTGTCCTGCACCGACGCGCCGGACGGTCTGGTGCCGACCGCGCTGAACCGGACGATCGCCGTGGTCGCGGTGGACGATCTGGCCGAGGTGGCGGGCCGCGTCGCCCCGCACCGCGCCGTGCTGCAGACCGCGGGCATCGCCGCGCCGCCGGAGGAGCTGTTCCGGCTGGCCGGGCCGCTGGGGGCGGCGGGAGTGACGCGGCTCTGCGCGCTCGGCGCCATGACCGCGCCGGAGGCGGGCTGGCACCATGACGGCCGGTTCAACCTGCTGGATCTGGTGACGGTGACGGAGATCGAACGGTCGGCGGAAGCGCTGGCGGAGGGATTGGCCCGCTATGCCGACTGAACCGCCGGCCTTCCTGAGTTTCGAGGGCGTGCGCTTCGATTACGGCGCCGCCGCCATCGTCGACGGCGTCGACTGGGCGGTCGGCCGGGGTGCCGTTCATTGCCTGCTGGGGCGCAGCGGCTGCGGCAAGACCACGCTGCTGAAGCTGGCCGCCGGGCTGCTCGCCCCCGCCGCCGGACGGGTGCGGCTGGACGGCGCGGCGGTGCGCGGGCCGGGCGATGCGGTGGGCTTCGTCTTCCAGGCGCCGACGCTGCTGGAATGGCTGACGGTGCTCGACAATGTGCTGCTGCCGGTGACGCTGCACCGCCGCGCCACCGCCGAGGACCGCGCCCGCGCGCTGGATCTGCTGGAGCGGATCGGGCTGGCGGGGCTGTCGGGGCGGGGACCGCGGGCGCTGTCGGGCGGCCAGCAGAGCCGGGTGGCGCTGGCCCGCGCGCTGATCGCCGATCCGGCGCTGCTTCTGCTCGACGAGCCCTTCGCCGCTCTGGATGCCCTCACGCGCGAGGAGTTGCAGGAGGATCTGCTGCGGCTGTGCGCGCAGCGCGGCACCACCGCGCTGTTCGTCACCCACGACATCGCCGAGGCGGTCTATCTGGGCGACCGCGTGGCGGTGATGGCGGACGGGCGGCTGCGCCACAGCGTCTCCATCGACCTGCCGCGCCCGCGCCCGCGCGATCTGCGCTATGACCCGCGGTTCAACGCGCTGTGCCGCGAACTGCGCCACGCCATGGACGGCGCGGCCGGCGTCCTGCGGGCGGAGGCGGCGGAATGATGGCCCGCATCGCCGCGATCCTGCTGCCGCTGCTGCTTCTGGCGGGGTGGGAGGGCTATTGCCGCTGGTCGGGGATTCCGGCGCTGGTGCTGCCGCCGCCCTCCGCCGTGGGCGCGGCGCTGTGGAGCGGTCTGGCGAGCGGACGGCTGCTGCCGCATCTGGCGGTGACGGCGGCGGAGATGGCGCTGGGGCTCGGCATCGGCTGCCTCGTCGGGTTCGCCGCCGGGGTGGCGCTGGCGGAGGTCGCGGGGCTGCGCCGCCTGCTCTATCCCTATGTCATCGCCAGCCAGGTGGTGCCGAAACTGGCGCTGGCGCCGCTGTTCATCCTGTGGTTCGGCTTCGGCATGACCTCCACCGTCGCCATCACGGCGCTGATCTGCTTCTTCCCGCTGCTGGAGAACACGCTGACGGGCCTCGACCGTGTCGATCCGGCCAAGCGGGAGCTGTTCCGCATGCTGCGCGCCGGGCGCTGGCGCACCCTGACGCGGCTGAAGATTCCGTCCGGCCTGCCGGTGATCCTCGCCGGGCTGCGGGTGGCGGTGGTGCTGGCGCTGGTCGGCGCCGTGGTGGGGGAGTTCATCGGCGGGCGCCAGGGGCTGGGCGCCTCGATCATCGCCGCGCAGGGGATGATGGACACGCCGCTGATGTTCGCCCTGTTCGCGGTCATCACCGCGCTGGGCATGCTGGTGTATCAGGCCACGCTGCTGTTCGAGCGGTGGCTGCTGTCTCGACAGGCGAAAGGATAACCGGGAATGGGGCGGGGAATGGGGCTGTTTTCTCGGGCGGCGGGGATGTCCGCCCTTGTCGGGGCGCTGCTGCTGGGCGGCCTGTCGGGCGCGCTTGCCCAGGCATTGGACAAGGTGACGGTGGCGGGCTGGAGCCAGCCGATCAGCGAGATTACCAATCTGCTGGCCGAACCCGACAAGGGCTTTTTCAAGGCCAAGGGCATCGCGCTGGACTATGTGCCCGGCACCGGCGGCGGGTCGGCGATCCAGACCATGCTGACCGGCAAGGCCGACATCGCCTTCACCGATCCCGCCGCCCTCTATCTGGCGCTGGACAAGGGCGAGAAGCTGGTCGCCATCTACAACATCTATCCGCAGAATGTCTTCAACGTGGTGTCGCCCAAGGCCAGCGGCATCACCAGGCCGGCCGACCTGAAGGGCAAGCGCGTCGGCGTGTACAGCCTGTCGAGCGGCACCCGGCAGAATCTGGCCGTGCTGCTGCATCAGGTCGGCTTGAGCGAGAAGGACGTGACCATCGAGGTGACCGGCCTGCTGAACTTCGCCCCGGTGATCCAGGGGCAGGTGGACGCCACGGCGGCGACCGACACCGGCCTCTACGTCGCGCGGCTGAAGGGGCTGCCCGAGGTGACTGTGATCGAGGTGCGCGACAGCCTGAACCTGCCGAGCGACATCTTCGTGGTGACGGAGGAGACCTACCGCAACAAGAAGCCGCTGCTCGCCCGCTTCCTCGCCGCCTATCGCGACAGCGCCGCCTGGATGATCGCCAACCCGGAGGAGGCGGCCCGCATCGCCGTCACCCGCGCCATCAACGGGTCGGACGAGGCGGTCAACCTGGGCATCATCAAGCTGCGCAACGCCTCCAGCGTCTCGGAGACGACGGAGCGCGAGGGGCTGGGCGCCTTCGATCCCGGCGTGATGCAGAAGGGCGCCGACACCTTCCACCAGCTGGGGCTGATCGCCCGCCCGCTCGACATGGGCGCGGTGGTGCGCACCGACCTGATCCCACCCAAGCAGTAACGGGACCGTCATGGATTTCCAGGGCAAGGCCATCCTCGTCACCGGCGCCGGGCGCGGCATCGGCGCCGCCATCGCCCGCGCCTTCGCCGCGGAAGGGGCCATGGTGGCGGTCAACTACCTGCGCAACAAGGCGGCGGCGGAAGCGGTGGCGGCGGAATGCCGGGCGCTGGGCGGCGACGGGCTGCCGCTGCGCGCCGACGTGACCGACGCGGCGGCGGTCGCCGGGATGGTGGAGACGGCGGTGGCGGAGTTCGGCGGGCTGGACGTCGTCGTCAACAACGCCTTCGCGCCCTATGTCTTCGATCCCGACCGGCGGCGGCTGTTCTGGGAAACGGAGTGGGACGACTACCAGACCCAGATCGACGGGGCGCTGAAAAGCACCCATGCCGTCTGCCGGGCGGTGCTGCCCGCGCTGCGGCGCCGGGGCGGGGGCAGCATCGTCAACATGGCGACCGACCTCGTGGCGCGGCCGACCGTGCCCTATCACGACTACACCACAGCCAAGGCGGCGCTGATCGGCTTCAGCCGCACCCTGGCGGCGGAGCTGGGGCCGTTCGGCATCCGCGTCAACTGCGTGGCGCCGGGGCTGGTCTATCCCACTGATGCCAGCCGGTCGACCCCGGAACCGGTCAAGGACCGCATCACCGCCCTGACGCCGCTCGGCCGCATCGCGACGCCGGAGGATGTCGCCGGGCCGGTGCTGTTCCTCGCCTCCGACTGGAGCCGCTTCATGACTGGACAGACGCTGACGGTGGATGGCGGGCTGGTGATGGGCGCTACCTGAACCCCACACCCGCCCGCCTTCACTGGAACGGGCGCCGGCCTCAGAACGGCTGTTGAAGCAGTCCGATCAGCCCCTTCACGCCCGACACGAAATTGCCGATGCGCAGGTTTTCGTCGAAGCTGTGCTGGTTGTTGTCGGCATTCACCAGCGGGACGATCACGAAGGGCACCTTCAGCGCCTCGACCGCCGCACCGGTGGGCACCGTGCCGCCCATCATGCGGATGCGCACCGGCTCCTCGCCGTAGGTCGCCTTGTAGGAGCGGTACAGCCACTCGCCGACCGGGGATTGCATGTCGGTGCGCGCCGCCGAGCTGGAGGCGGAAACCTTTTCCGAATCCAGGGAGGCGAGCTTGTCGTATTTCGCCCGCTCCTCGTCCGTCGGGGTGCCCTGGACCAGATGATAGCCCTGCGCCTCGATGTGCTTCTTCAGCATGCCGATCAGCTGTTCCGGCGGGGTTTCCGGAACCGTGCGCAGGTCAAGTTCGGCCACGGCGGCTTCCGGGATGATCGTGCGGGCCTTGGCGCCCACGTCGGCGGCTGCCATGCCGCGGATGTTGAGCGACGGGTACTGCAGCGCCTCCTGGTAGTTCTTGCCGACCTTCTCGGCTTCGGCGATGCCCAGGCGCTTGCGCAGCGCGGTCTCGTCGTCGGGAACGGCGGCCATGATCTTCTCCGCCGCGGCGTCGATCTTCACGGACTCATAGTAGCCGGGAATGGTCACGCGCCCGGTCTCGTCCTTCATGGACGCCAGCAGCTGCGCCAGCCGCATCGCCGGGTTGGCGGCGTAGTTGCCGAAATGGCCGCTGTGCAGGCCCTGCTTGGCACCGAAGACGGTCAGGGTCGCCTGGGCGATGCCCCGGTTGCCGAAGACCAGCGTCGGCCTGTTGCTCTGGTGCATGGGGCCGTCCAGCACCAGCAGCGCATCGCTCTTGAGCAGGTCGGAATTCTGCCGGATGACCTCGCCCAGCGTCGGCGATCCCTTCTCCTCTTCGGAATCCAGGATGACCTTGACGTTGACGCTGGGCGACTTGCCCGTCTCCTTCAGGGCGTCGATGGCCGTCAGCAGCATCATGATCGGCCCCTTGTCGTCAGACGACGACCGCGCGAACAGCCGCCAATCCGGGTCGACCTGCTCGCCGTAGAGCTTCTCCAGCGGGATCGTTTCCCACTCGCCCTTGTCGGTCTTCTGCTTCAGCGCCGCGTCCCAGGGGCTTTTCTGCTTCCACTGCTGCGGAGTGACGGACTGGCCGTCCAGATGCGCGTAGAACAGGATGGTCTTCTTGGCGGGATCGGCGCCGGGCAGTTCCGCATACAGCATCGGCTTGCCGTCGTTCGGCAGCTGCCGCGTCTGGAAGCCCCGCTTCTGGAACGCCTGCTCCAGCCATGCGACGTTCTTCTGAATGTCGGCGGGAACAACAGCGTCGTTGGGAAGCGCCAGAAACTCGACGAATTCCTTGTAATTCGCAGAAGAGTGCTTCGCCGCGAGCGTATCGGCGGACGGAGAGTCCGCGCCGGCCTGCATCGGCAAGATCATGCAGGCGCCGAGAATTAGCACATGCTTGAGAAAAATTTTCCCTTTACCCGACATTTCTTCCCCCTCACGGTCTTGTAATACAACGTGTACGAAGGGATTGCGGACAACGTCAAGTTTGATTGCCGTTTTCACGGGGCTGGGCTGCGCGTGATGCGCAACAGGGCGCCCGTGTCGGGTGACACGGGCGCCCTGTGTTGTAAGGCCAATTCGGGAGGCGGGCGGGCGGCGTCAGGCCGCCCAGTTGATGCTTTCGGCCTCCTGGGTCTGCTGTGAGGGCTGCGCGACCACCTTGAGCGCCAGACCGCCGCAGGAGGTTTCCCGGTATTTCGGGTCCATGTCCTTGCCGGTCTCGAACATCGTCTCGATGACCTTGTCGAGCGACACCAGCGGCTCGCTGGTCCGGTGCAGGGCCATGCGGGTCGCGTTGATCGCCTTCATGGCGCCCATGGCGTTGCGCTCGATGCAGGGGATCTGCACCTGCCCGCCGACCGGGTCGCAGGTCAGGCCGAGGTTGTGCTCCATCGCGATCTCGGCGGCGATGCACACCTGTTCGGGGCTGCCGCCCATCAGGTCGGCAAGACCGCCGGCGGCCATCGAGCAGGCGACGCCGACCTCGCCCTGGCAGCCGACCTCGGCACCCGAGATGGAGGCGTTCTGCTTGTAAAGCGCGCCGATGGCGGCGGAGGCCAGGAAGAAGCGGATGCAGGCGTCCTCGTCCACCGGCTTGATGAAGTTGTGGTAGTAGGCGAGCACCGCCGGGACGATGCCGCAGGCCCCGTTGGTCGGCGCGGTGACGACGCGGCCGCCCGCCGCATTCTCCTCATTCACCGCGAAGGCGAACATGTTGACCCAATCGACCACGTTCATCGGGTCGCGCGACAGAGCTTCCGACGAGGCCAGCTGGCGGCGCAGGGCGGCGGCCCGGCGCGGAACCCGCATCGGACCGGGCAGCACGCCTTCGGTCGTCATGCCGCGTTCCATGCAGTCGCGCATCGTCTGCCAGATGTTGGTGAAATAGTCGCGGATCTCCTGGTTGCTGTGCAGGCTCAGCTCGTTCTGGAGGACCAGGCCGGAGAATGACAGGCCGGTCTTCCGGCAGTGGTCCAGCAGTTCGGCGGCCGAGGCGTAGGGATAGGGAACCTCCACCTCGTCGGTGCTCTGCTTGCCGAAATTCTCGTCCTCTACGACGAAGCCGCCGCCGATCGAATAATAGATCTTGCCCAGAAGCAGCCGGTCGCCGTCGAAGGCCTGGATCGTCATGCCGTTCTCGTGCCGGGGCAGGTTTGACCGGTGGAAGGTGATGGCCGTCGGCGGGAAGTCGATCGGCTTGCCCTCCTGGCCCAGCGGCAGGGTGTGCGAGTTGCGCACATGCTGGAGGAAGGCGGGGATCGTGTCGATGGCGACGGTGTCCGGCAGGTTCCCGGCGAGGCCCAGCATGAGGGCGACGTCGGTGTGGTGGCCTTTGCCGGTCAGCGCCAGCGAACCGTAGATGTCCACCGCGACGCGGGTGGTGGCCTCGAAACCGCCGCAGGACCGAAGGGCGTCCACGAACTGCTTGGCGGCCCTCATCGGTCCCACCGTGTGCGAGCTGGAGGGGCCGATACCGACCTTGTAGAGATCGAACATGCTGATCATGGCTTGCTTCCTTCCTGTGGACGGCCCCGGGAACCTCAGGAGAGATGCCAGGCCGGTTCTTCACGTCTTCGCCGCTTCAGGCGGCACCCGTCGCGGTGGACGGGGCCGCCTTGAGCGGAAACGGTGGGCAGGGGAGAGAGGGATCGTCAGAGGCTGAGCAGGGAGTAGAGGATGGCGGACATCGCCACGCTGCCGATGAAGAGCACCACCACGTTGCCCGGCTGACCGGCGTACTTGCGCATGGCAGGCACCTTACGGATCGCGTACATCGGCATGATGAAGAGCAGGGCGGCGATGATGGGACCGCAGAGGGTTTCGATCATGCCCAGGATGCTGGGGTTCAGGGTGGCGGCGATCCAGACGGCGGCGACCATGAACAGGGCGCTGAAGCGGTTGATTGCCTTTTCGTTGACCGACTTGCCCTGGCTGCGCAGCTGCTGGGAGATCAGACCGTTCAGACCTTCACGGGCGCCGAGATAGTGGCCGAAGAAGGACTTGGTGATCGCCACGAAGGCCACGAGCGGCGTCAGGACGGCCATCAGCGGGTTGTCGAACTTGTTGCCGAGGTAGGACAGGATCGAGATGTTCTGGGCCTTCGCTTCGGCCAGGTCCTGCGGGCTCAGGGCGAAGACGCAGCTGAACACGAAGAACATGACAACCAGGACCATCATGACGACCGCGTACTTTTCGATGCGGGTGGTCTGGGCCTCGGCATCCTCACCATACTGGTTCTGCTGGGCGACGACGAAGCGGGAGATGGCGGGGGAGTGGTTGAAGGAGAACACCAGGGCCGGGATGCTGAGCCACAGGGTCAGGCTGAACTGGCCGACGGTCGGGGTCTGCTCGAGGATCGCGCCGTTCCAGTCGGGGGCGAGATACAGGCCGATGCCCAGCAGGACGAAGACGAAGGGATAGACCAGCCAGCCCATGACCCGCACGACCATCTGCTCGCCCAGCTTGATCACGCCCATCAGGCCGAGGATCAGGCCCAGAGACAGCAGGATGCGCGGCGGCGGCACCATGCCCAGCTGATTCACCATCAGGCTTTCGACCGTGTTGGTCAGGCCGACGCCGTAGATCAGCAGGATCGGCAGGATGGTGAAGAAGTACAGCAGGGTGATGAACTTGCCGGCGGTGGTGCCGAAATGCTCGGCCACCACTTCGGTGATGTCGCTGCCGGGCTTTGATGAGGACAGGATGAAGCGGCAGAGGCCCCGGTGGGCGAGATAGGTCATCGGGAAGGCGATGACCGCCATCACCGCCAGCGGCCAGAAACCGCCGATACCGGCGTTGATGGGAAGAAAGAGCGTGCCTGCGCCAATAGCCGTTCCGAAGAGCCCAAGCATCCACATGGTATCATGCTTGGTCCACGGAAGTGGCGGATTGCCGAGCCTCGTGGATTCCGTTGAGATGCTGACCATATCTATGCCTCCAGCATGCCTTTGATTGTGGATGCTCGGGTCATCCGGGAAAGGCTGCGCTTTGTTGACCTGGAGGAAACTTATCAACGCCCCGGCGACAATGCCTGTCTGAACTCGGGAGCGGTGGAATAGCGAAATGAGCGGCGGAATGGGGAACTGAGCGGAGGCGGCGGAGGGCGAGCGGCGGGCTCCCGATGCCAGCGGGGCCCCTTTCCCCCCTGGGAGGGGGCCAAGGGGAGGGGGGCACACATGGCGGAACCTGCGGAAAATCCACGCAATGCGCCCCCTCACCCCGCCTCTTCCCCTGGGCCTTTCAGCCGACGAAGATTCAAGCCCTGCGTCTTGACCCGGCACTTGCCGTTGCCCATCTGCGCGGATCGTATGGCCCGGACGCGCGGGTGCAGGGAGCCTTAACCTATGCTGATTGATCCTGTGAGCCTGTCACTCGTGCTTCTCCAGCAGATGTGCGTCTATCTGGTGGTGGCCTATCTCCTCAGCAGGACGAAGTTCTTCATCCCGCTTACCCATGTGACGATCCGGCCGCCGCACAAGCTGGCCTGCTACGTCATCTTCTCGCTGTTCTGCATGATGGGAGCGATCCTCGGCATGCCGGTGATCCAGGCCATCGCCAACACGCCGGCGATCGGCGCGGTGCTCGGCGGGCTTCTCGGCGGGCCGGTGGTCGGCGTCGCGGTGGGAATTACCGGGGGGCTGTACCGCTATTCGCTGGGTGGTTCCTTCGCGCTCGCCGCCGCCCTCGGCATCGTCGCGCAAGGCCTGCTGGGCGGCCTGATGCATCGCCACCTCATCCGGAAAGGCAAGGTCCGCACCCTGTTCGATCCGGTCAAGGCCGGCGCCCTGACCTTCGTCGGCGTCGTGATCGAACTGCTGATCGACCTCGCGGTGGCGCGTCCCTTCGACCAGACGCTGGAGATCGTCCTGTTGATCGCGGTGCCGGAACTGATCGCCAACACGCTGGGCGCGGCGATGTTCATCGGCATCCTGCTCGACCGCCGGGCATTGATCGAACGGCAGTCCAGCCTGTTTTCCGCCAAGGCGCTGGCCATCGCCGCGCGGGCCGACGGCGTGCTGCGCCGGGGCTTCAACCAGGAAAACAGCATGACCGTCGCCAGGATCATCTATGAGGAAACCGGGGTGGGCGCCGTCGCCATCACCGACCGCGAGAAGATCCTCGCCTTCATCGGCGTCGGCGACGACCACCACCTGCCCGGCACGCGGATTTCCTCGACGAGCACGCTGGACGCCATCGCCAACAACGAGGTCATCTATGCCGACGGCAACGAGGTGGCCTATCAGTGCTCGATCAGCCCGACCTGCCCGCTGGGGGCGTCGCTGGTCATCCCGCTGGTCGGCGAGGACAGCCACGTCATCGGCACGATCAAGCTGTACGAACCCAAGACCAAGCTGTTCTCCACCATCAACCGCACGCTGGGCGAAGGCATCGCCAAGCTGCTGTCGAGCCAGATCCTCGCCGGCCGCTACGAAGAGCAGAAGGCGATGCTGGCGCAGGCGGAGATCAAGCTTCTGCACGCCCAGGTGAACCCGCATTTCCTGTTCAACGCGCTGAACACCATCGCCGCCGTCACCTGCGACGAACCGGAAAAGGCCCGCGACCTGATCGGCGACCTGTCCACCTTCTTCCGCATGAACCTGAAGCGCCCGAGCCAAATCGCCCCGCTGTCGGAGGAGATCGAGCATGTGAGCGCCTATCTGCAGATCGAACTCGCGCGCTTTTCCGACCGCCTGTCGGTGGACATCGACGTTCCCGAAAACCTGGGCCGGGTGCGGCTGCCTGCCTTCACGCTTCAGCCGGTGGTGGAAAACGCCATAAAGCATGGCACTTCGCAGTTGCTCAGGCCCGGGCATGTTTCCATTAAGGCCCGACAGGAGGGCGAAGTTCTCGTTGTCGATGTCGAAGACAATGCCGGTCTGTACGAACCAAAAAAACCGAAGGGTCAGGGGCTCGGAATGAGTCTGGTCGACCGCCGCATCAAGAACTATTTTGGTCCTTCATACGGTGTTAACGTTGAGTTCGAGCGGGATGTATTCACCCGCATCACGATCCGGGTTCCTTTGGAGGCCACTTCCAAATGATCAACGTGCTTATCGTCGATGACGAACCGCTCGCCCGCAAGGAGCTTCGCCGCGTTCTCTCGAAGGCCGAGGATATCAACGTCATCGGGGAATGCAGCAACGCGATCGATGCCATCGGCGTGATCAACCGGGAAAAGCCGGACGTCGTGTTCCTGGACATCCAAATGCCGCGGGTGAGCGGCATCGAGATGCTGAGCATGCTCGACCACGAAAAGATGCCGCACATCGTCTTCCTGACGGCTTACGACGAGTATGCTGTGCAGGCGTTCGAACAGCATGCCTTCGATTACCTGCTGAAGCCGATCAACCAGGCCCGCCTCGACAAGACGCTGCAGCGCCTCCGCCGGGAGCGCGAACCGCAGAAGATCGACCAGCTTCCGGGGGCCAACCAGCTGCGCCAGATCCCCTGTTTCGGCCAGCACCATGTGCATCTGGTGCGCATGGAGGATGTCGAGCATGTGGCGTCCGGCGCCAGCGGCGTCTATGTGGTCTCCACCGACGGCACCGAACGGCCGACGGAGCTTCCCCTCCACATCCTTCAGGACCGCACGCCGTTGCTGCGCTGCCACCGGCAGTATCTGGTCAACACCGACTGCATCGAGAAGATCAACTTCCTTGAAAACGGCCTCGCGGAGATCGTCACGAAGCGCGGCCATGTGATCCCCGTGAGCCGGCGCTTCTTCCCCCAGGTCAAGGAGCGGCTCGGCATCCTGTGACGGCATCGATCACCGCTGGTATCAGGGCAGTTGCACCGCCGACCGCCATTGCCGCAGGAAATTTCCGCGCTTGAGCGGATCGAGGAAGACCAGCAGCGCCGCGCTGAGCGCTATCGGCTGCAGGGGCGCCACGGTGCTGGAGCGCAGGCCGGCGGCCGAGGCCTCGAGGGTGACCGAGGAGGACAGCGCGTACAGGGCGGAGCGGTCGGCAACCACCTCCTGCCCGCGGGTGGACAGCAGGTAATCGATGAACAGGCCGGCCAGGCGGGGGCGCGGCGCCGATTTCGGAATCACCGCCACGCGCGAGACGACCAGAGTGTAGTCCTCCGGCATCACGATGCCGATGGGGGCGCCCGCCGCCACCCGTGCCCGCGCGTAGGATCCCAGGACATTGTAGGCGATCAGCGCCTCGCCCCGCTCCACCATGTCGAGAAGGTCGGCGCTGCAGCAGGCCGTCCGCACCTGGGCATTGCCCATCAGCCCCACCAGCTGCCAATACTGGCTGAACAGCAGCGCGTCGTGCGAGGCCAGGAGATAGCCGATGCCGCTTATGGTGACGTCGTAGGTGGCGACCAGCCGGCCGAAATTGGTGCGATCCTCGCGCAGCAGCCGGATCAGGGCGTCGCGGGTGCGCGGTACCCGGTCTTCGTCCAGACGGTTGCGGTCGTAGGCGATCACCGCCGGCTCGAAGGTGAAGCCGAAGGCCTCGTTCCGCCAGTTGGCCCAGCCCGGCAGGGACTGGCTGTCGGCCGGGATGTGGGGCTGGGTATGCCCGTCATTCACCAGCTTGACCTGAAGGTCGGCGGCGGAACTGATCAGCAGGTCGGGCTTGTCCGTCTCGGCATCCTTGACCGCGCGGGCATACAGCTCCGACGTGCCGGCATCGACATACTCCACCGTGACGTCCGGATACGCGCGCTGGAAGTCGAGGACCAGCGGCTCCATCGCCTGACGGTCGGTCGCCGCGTGGATGCGCAGCCGCTCACGCGCCGTGCCGGGAGCCGGATAGGTGATGGTCCGTGTCGCCATCTGCGTGGACATCTGGGTCGCCATCTGGGCTGCCGCCGGGGCGGGCGACCACAGCGCGGTCACTGCCGCGAAGGCCATGGCCGGCAATGCGGCCCGGCCGGCGGACGGGCCGGCGACGGGATTGGACACGGCGGCGGTGGTGGCGCTTGCGAGGGCAGCGGGGAAGTCGATCCGCGCCACCAGCCCGCCGCCCGGACGGTCGAGCAGCGACAGGGCGGCGCCGTGCGCCTCGGCGACGGAATGGACGATGGCAAGCCCCAGCCCGCTGCCGGCGACCCCGGCCGCCGAGCTGCCGCGTCCGAAGCGGGTCAGCACGGTCGCCTTCTCCGCGTCCGGGATGCCGGGGCCGTGGTCGGCCACCTCGATGCGCAGGCCGCGGTCGCCGGGCCGGCGGGTCAGGGACACGTCGATGGCGCCGCCGGATCCGTCATGCTTCACCGCACCGGCGTATTTCACGGCGTTGTCGACGAGGTTGGTCAGCGCCTCGCGCAGGCTGACGGCGTCGCCGGGGACCAGACCCGATTCGGCAGCGGGATCGACCTCCAACCGGATCGGCGTCTCTCCGGCCACGGGCCTCGCCCGCTGGATCACCTGTTCGAGCAGGGCGCCGACATCCACGTCCTCGGGGTTCAAGGCCTCGCTGCGGTGCATCACCATGGCGTGGTTGAGAAGCTGGCTGGTCAGTTGGCTGGCCTCCACGGCGTTGCGGTGGACCCGCTGGGCGATGCGGCGCAGGGCGGCGGGATCGTCCTCGTCGGCCGCCAGTTCGGCCTGCAGGCGCAGGCTGGCGAGCGGCGTGCGGATCTGGTGGGCGGCGTCGGCCAGGAAGGTCTGCATGGTGTCCAGATTGGCCTTCAGCCTGTCCATCAGTTGGTTGATCGCATGGACCAGCTGCGACACCTCCTGCGGCGGCGGCATGGCGATGGGGGAGAGGTCGCGGGCGTGGCGGTCGCGCAGCGCGCGCTCCAGCAAGCCGAGCGGGGCGAGCGCCTGCCGGATGCCGAACCACACCAGCGCGGCCACGGCCATCATGGCGAAGACGATGGGCAGGAAGGCGTTGGCAAGGATGTCGCGCGCCAGCGCCTGCCGCTCCTCGCGCGTCTGGGCGACGGCGATGGTGACCCAGCCGGCGAGGCCCGGCTGCGCCACGAAGCGGTCGAGCGTGGCGACGCGCACCCGCGCGTCGCGGTAGGTGGCGTCGGCGAATTGCGGGCGGACGCTGGTGCCGGACTTGGCGGTCACCGGCAGATCGTCGTATCCCGTGACCGGCGATCCGTCCGGCGCGACGATGCGGTAGAAGAGGCGGTCGCGCCCGCCGCCCTGCTCCTCTCCGCCGCCCTGGGCCAGGATGCTGAGCGAGGAATAGGGCAGATCGACCAGAAACCGCCCGTCCTGCACCCGCACCGTGTCGGCGATGGACAGGGCGGACGCCGCCAGCAGGCGGTCGAAGGCGGCGTCGGCGGCGCGCCGGGCATAGGCGTCGACGAACAGGAACAGGCAGCCGGACAGAACCGCCAGCACGCCGAGCAGCCGGATGAACAGGCGGCGGCGCAGCGAATAGGTTCCCTCATTCCCCGTTGCGGATTTCCGCCACATACCCCAGCCCCCGAACCGTGCGGATCTCCATCGACGATCCCTGCATCTTGCGCCGCAGCCGCGAGACGTACAACTCGATGGCGTTCAGCGCGGTGGGCTGGTCCAGGCTGAACAGGCGGTCCATCAAATCCTCCTTCGACATCACCGCGCCGAGATGGCCGAGGAACAGCTCCAGCAGCCGGAACTCGCGGCCCCCCAGCTCGACCGGGCGGCCATCGACCTGCACCAGCTTGGCCGCGGCGTCGAACAGGATGTTGCCGAACTCGGTGCGCGACGCCGCCATGCCGTGGGAGCGGCGCAGCAGCGCCCGGCAGCGCGCCTCCAGCTCGCGAAGGTCGAAGGGCTTGACGATGAAGTCGTCGGCGCCGAGGTCGAGAAGGTCGATCTTCACGTCCACCTGGGACCGGGCGGTCATCATCAGCACCGGCGTGGCGTTGCGGCGGCGGCGCAGCTGGCCCAGCAGCGCCTGCCCGTCGATGCCCGGCAGCATGATGTCGAGAAGGACCAGCTGATAGGGCTCGCGGCGCAGCAGTTCCTCCGCCTCCTGGCCGTCGGCCACCCAATCCACCGCATAGCCCAGCTTGCGCAGGCGATGGACGATGGCGTCGGCCAGATCCTCGGTGTCTTCGACGACGAGAATGCGCATTGGCTGCCCTCCCTCCGTTCCGGACCTGTGCGGCGCCTCAATGGGCCATCAGGATCGGCAGGGTAGGCGGTTCGCGCAGGATGTCGAGCGTCACGCCGCCCCACACCCGCTCGCGGACGCGGCTGTGCCCGTAGCCGCCCATCACCAGCAGGTCGCAGCCCAGCGCCTGGGCGTTTTCCAGCAGCGCCCGGCTGACGCCGGAGGATGCGGCCATGCGCCGGACGGCGGCGACGATGCCATGCAGGGCGAGATACCGGGTCAGACGGTCTGGATCGGCCGAGCGGCAGTCCTGCGGCGTGTCGGTGGACAGCACGACGACCTTGCCGGCGCGGTGCAGGAAGGGGATGGCGGTGGCGACCGCCCGCGCCGCCGCCGCGCCGCCGTCCCAGGCGACCGCGACCGTTTCGCCGAGCGCCGCCGGTTCCGCCTTCGGCGCCAGCAGAAGCGGCCGGCCGGAGCCGAACAGAGCCGCCTCGATCACCGGACCCATGGCGTTGGTGCCGTCGGACGCCTGGGCGATCACGGTGACGTCGGCCAGCCGCGCCTCCTCCGACACGGTTTCCGCCAGCGGGCCGGTCGCCTGCTGCCAGGAGGCGGCGACGCCGCCGTGACGGCCGCGGAACTCATCGAACAGCAGGTGCGCGGCGTCCACCACCTCCGCCTGTTCGGCCTGCCCGATGCGGATCAACTGCTCCACCAGCGCCTTGGGAATGGCGGCGCTTTCGATGGAGGTGCGGATTTCCACCTGCGGCATGACGCTGAGCCCCTCCACATGGGCGCCGAAGCGTTCGGCGACCAGGAAGGCGGAGGCGACGGCGCGGCGGTCCAGCGGACGGCCGGTGAGGGGAACGAGAACCTTCTTCATGGCGTGTTCTCCGTACAGGGGCCGGCTTACGGGATCCGGGCGGCGTCCCGATGAGAGGCTGGGAGGGGCGATCGGACCGCTGCCGATCACGCGGCCGTCGATCACGCGGCCGCCGATCACACAGCCGCCGATCACACAGCCGAGGTCTTGCCGGCATGGCCGGACTCGGCGGCGCGGCTGCGGCGGCGCATCACCAGCGGACCGACCACCAGCAGCAAGGCGATGGCGAGCAGCGCGGCGGAGATCGGATGGGTGATGAAGACGGTGGCGTCGCCCTGGCTGATGGCGAGGGCGCGGCGGAACTGCTGCTCGGCCAGCGGCCCCAGGATCAGCCCGACGACGCAGGGCGCCACCGGCACGTTCAGCACCCGCATGCCGAAGCCGACCAGCCCGATCACCCACAGGATGACCAGATCGACCACGTTGTTGTTCAGCGTGTAGGCGCCCAGCGTGGAGAAAACCAGGATGCCGGCATAGAGCCAGGGCCGCGGAATGACCAGCAGCTTCACCCACATCCCCACCAGCGGCAGGTTCAGCAGAAGCAGCAGCACGTTGCCGACATAGAGGCTGGCGATCATGCCCCAGACCAGTTCCGGGTTGCTGTCGAACAGCGTCGGGCCGGGCTGCAGGCCATATTGCTGGAAGGCGGCCAGCATGATCGCGGCGGTGGCCGAGGTCGGCAGGCCGAGCGACAGCAGCGGCGCCAGCACGCCGGCGGCGGACGCGTTGTTGGCGGCTTCCGGCCCGGCCACCGCCTCGATGGCGCCATGGCCGAACTCCTCCGGCTTCTTCGCCAGACGCTTTTCGACCAGATAGGACAGGAAGGTCGGGATCTCGCTGCCGCCCGCCGGCAGGGCGCCGATGGGGAAGCCCAGGAGGGTGCCGCGCAGCCACGGCTTCCAGGACCGCGACCAGTCCTCCCGGCTCATCCATTTGGAGCCTTTCAGCGCATAGACCTCCTCCCGCTCGAAGCGGAAGCGCGAGGCGACGTAGAGCGTCTCGCCCACCGCGAACAGCCCGACCGCGACGACGACGGTGTCGATGCCGTCCAGCAGTTCCGGCACGCCGAAGGCCAGCCGCGCCTGACCGGTCTGCATGTCGATGCCGACCAGACCCAGCGCCAGCCCGAGGAACAGGCTGCCCAGCCCACGGGCGAGCGAGTTGCCCAGCACCGCGGTGACGGTGGTCAGCGCCAGCACCATCAGGGCGAAATACTCCGCCGGGCCGAACAGCAGCGCCATCTTCACCATCAGCGGCGCGACGAAGGTGAGCGCAGCGGTGGCGATGGTGCCGGCGACGAAGGAGCCGATGGCGGCGGTGGCGAGCGCCTGGGCGCCGCGGCCCTGGCGGGCCATGGCGTGGCCGTCGATGGCGGTGACGATGCTGCCGGATTCGCCCGGCGCGTTCAGCAGGATCGAGGTGGTGGAGCCGCCATACATGGCGCCGTAATAGATGCCGGCGAACATGATGAAGGCGGAGGTCGGCTCCAGATGGTAGGTGACCGGCAGCAGCAGCGCCACGGTGAGCGCCGGGCCGATGCCGGGCAGGACGCCGACCGCCGTGCCCACGGTGACCCCGATGGCCGACCACAGCAGGTTGTAGGGCGTCAACGCCACGAGGAAGCCGTGGCCGAGCGCCGCGAGGGTGTCCATGGATGCGTTTCCTTCCCGAAAGGACGCTTATTCGGCCGGCAGGAACCACTCGCCGACGGTGCCGATCGGCAGGTTCAGGTCGAGGCCGTAGTTGAAGACCGCGAAGGTGCCGCCGGCGAGCACCAGCCCGAGCACGGCGTTCAGCAGATAGCGGCGGTTGCCGAAGGCGCGGGCCACCGCGACGAACAGCAGGGCGGCCGATGGAATCCAGCCGAGATATTCGATCAGCAGGAACTGTGCGGCCAGCCCGGCCGCGATCAGCACCACCGCCCGCAGGTTCAGCTCCAGCCCGCCGTCATGCGCGATGTGCCCGGCGAAGGCCTCGCGCAGCAGCGACAGGGCGACCAGCATCAGGCCGGCCGCGATCAGGTAGGGGAACAGGGCGGGGCCGACCACGCCGCGGCCGGCGGACGGGGTCAGCATGGTCTCGACGGCGATCAGCGCACCCAGGGCGAACAGGCCGCCGCCGAGCAAGGCTTCGCCGATCCGCAAACTGCGGCCAGTGGTCATGGCATCCTCCCGGTTTCCGCGCGGTGGCCGGCGCGCGCCCCCTCGGCTTGCGGGGCGCCTGCGCCGGAGCCGCCGTTACTTGGTCACGCCGATGTCCTTCAGCGTCCCTTCGATGCGGGCGCGGTCTTCCTTCAGGAAGGCGGCGAACTGGTCGGAGGGCTGGTACTGGTCGATCCAGCCGCGCTGCTTCAGGATCTCCTGCCACTCGGGGCTGGCGACCGCCTTGGCCACCGCCTCCTGAAGCTCCTTCATCTCGGCCGGCTTGGCGTTGGCCTGGGCGAAGATGCCGCGCCAGTTGACGAATTCCAGGTCGACGCCCTGTTCCTTCAGGGTCGGGGTGTCGGTGTTGGGGAGGCGCTGCGGCGCGGAGACGGCGATGGCGCGCAGCTTTCCGGCCTGGAACTGCGGCGCGAATTCGTTGTAGCCGCCCATGCCCAGCGTCACATGGCCGCCCAGCGCCGAGGCCAGCAACTCGCCGCCGCCGGCGGTGGCGACATAGTTGACCTTGGCCGGGTCGACGCCGGCCGCCTTGGCGATCAGCCCGGCGAGGATCTGGTCGCTGCCGCCGGCCGATCCGCCGCCCCAGGACACCGAACCGGGGTCGGCCTTGAACTTCTGCAGCAGGTCGCCGAAGGACTTGATCGGCGAGTCGGCCGGCACGACGATGGCGGTGTATTCGCCGGTCAGCCGGGCAAGCGGCGCCACCTGATCCAGCGTGACCGCCGACTTGTTGGTGACGATGGCGCCGAGCATGATCTGGCCGCCGACGAGAATGGCGGGGTTGCGCTTCCTGGCGGTGACGAACTGCGCCAGCCCGATGGTGCCGCCGGCGCCGGGGATGTTGGCGACCTGGATGCCGGAGGCCAGCTTCTGGTTCTGCAGCACCTGCTGCAGCGTGCGCGCATGCTGGTCCCAACCGCCGCCGGGGCTGGCGGGGGCGATGATCTCCAACCCCTTCAACTCGGCCAGCGAGGGGGTGGAGGTGACGGTGCCGGCGATCAGCGCGGCGGCGGTGAACAGGCCCTTGAAGAGGGTGGCGTGACGGCTGCCCATGGGGTTCCTCCCGGTGTTTCCTTTAAGGACGCTTCTTGTCGATAAGGCGCGTTACCTGACGAGGCCGAGCTCGGTCATCACGGCTCCGATCCGGCTGCGCTCCTCCTTGAGGAAGGCGGCGAAGCTGTCGGACGGCAGGTAGAGGTCGATCCAGCCGCGCTCCTTGGCGATCTGCTTCCATTCGTCGGTCCTGGTCATCGCGCCGACCGCCTCGTTCATCGCCTTCAGCTCGTCGGCCTTCAGGTTCCCCGGCGCCATCACGGCGCGCCAGTTCACCAGCTCCACGTCTACGCCCTGTTCCTTGAAGGTCGGGATGTCGATGCCGGGGACGCGCTGCGGGGCGGAGATGGCGAGCGCCCGCAGCTTTCCGGCCTGGAGCTGCGAGGCCATCTCGTTGTAGCCGCCGGTGGCGACGGTGATGTGGCCGCCCAGGATCGACGCCATCATCTCGCCGCCGGCCCCGGCCGCGATGTAGTTCATCTTGCCGACGTCGCCGCCCACCGCCTTGACGATCAGGCCGTAGAGGATGTGGTCGGGGCTGCCGACGGCGAAGCCGCCCCAGGACACAGACCCGGGATCGTCCTTGAATTTGCGGATCAGGTCGTCGAGCGTCCTGATCGGCGAATCCGCCGCGACGACGATCGGCTGGTATTCGCCGGTCAGCCGGCCCAGCGGCGTCACCTGATCCAGCGTCACCGGCGACTTGTTGATCAGGATCGCGCCGATCATGCCGAGGCCGCTGATCATCATGCCGGGATTGCGCTTCTTCGCCGTGACGAACTGGCTGAGCCCGATGGTGCCGCCGGCGCCGGGGATGTTGACCACCTGGACGCCGGACGCCAGCTTGTGGTTCTGCATCACCTGCTGCATCGCGCGGGCATGCTGGTCGTAGCCGCCACCGGCATTGGCCGGGGCGATGATCTCCACCGACTTCAGTTCGGCCGCTTTGACCTGGGCCGGGACGCTGAAGGACGCGGTGCCGACCGCCACGGCCGCGGCGAATGCCAGCCTGGCGGAAATGCCGAATTTCATGATGAACCCTCCCGACTGATTTTGTCCCCGACAGGACTTATCGTTGGTCGCCCTGTTGATTGCCCGGACCGGCGGGCTGCGCCGCCCCGATGCCGGCCTGTCCGGTCTGGCGCTCCGGCAGCGGCATGTCCGGCAGCAGAATCGATCCGCCTGCGCCGGCGCCGTGCGCGGCGCCATGGAAGGCGGGTTCGCGGTCTGCATCCGGTGGTCTTGCGGGTTCCGGTGGTCTTGCGGGCTGGTCCGTCACGACGGTTCTCCCAGAGCAATCATTCGCATTAATGATTGTTTACCAGACGAACCTGTCGTGAACCTGTCAGCCTTCGAGGAGATGGACGAAATATCCGAGGCGCAGGAAATCCGCTGAAATCAGGTTTCCTGCGGCGGATGGCCGGGCGGTTTGGGATCGGCGTCCCGGCCGAGGCCCGCTGAAACGGAGGCCCAGAACTCCGTCCGGCGGACTCGGCCGGCCAGTCTTTGGGCGATGCGGATCAGGGCGCCCCGGCCTGCCGGCGCGGGCTCCGGTCAGCCGATGCGGCGCAGCAGGTCGATCCGCAGCGGCTCGCCCAGCAGCGTGTCGAATTGTGCGGCGAGGCCGGTGAAGGCGGCACCGGCCGCATGGGCGTCGAGTGCCGCCTGATCCTGCCAAACCTCGTACATCACGATGGTGCCGGGCCGCTCGCGGCTGACATGGGCGGAATAGGCGAGGCAGCCCGGCTCCTTCAGGACGGCCGGGACGATGGCGGTGATTGCATCGGCCAGCGCCTGCTCCTGTCCGGGCTTGGCGACGAGATAGGCGACGAGCTGCACCTGATCGCTGGGCGGAACGGTCATTCCAAAGTTTCCCTTCTGGACGGAGTTGGCCGGGGCCGGGGCGGTCGCCGGTCCTGTCTGTGTTCCGGCCGGGCTGAACCGCAACCGGGCGCGGAAGCGAAAATTCAATGGCCCGATCCCGCCCGGAAAGGAACCTGACCCTTCGTACAGTTTCGCGAAAACCCAGGCGGCGGCCTTGAACGGCAAGGGAGAGACATCCAGATACCATCCAGCTGGATGGTTAACGGATGGTCGATCATGAGCGACACGGGGCGTGACCTGCGGCCCAAGGCAGGCGACAGCGAGAAGATCACGATCAATCTCGGCTATGTCGACCTGGGCAATATCGATCTGCTGGTGGAGGAGGGGTTCTATTCGAACCGCACCGACTTCATCCGCACGGCCATCCGCAATCAGGTCGACCGGCACGCCGACGTGATCCGCCAGACGGTGACGCGCAAAAGCGTCGACCTCGGCCTGCGCCATTTCAGCCGTGCCGACCTGGAGGCGGTGCAGGCCGAAGGGCGGATGCTGCACATCCGCGTCCTCGGTCTCGCCACCATCGCCCCGGATGTTTCCGCCGACCTCGCCCGCGCCACCATCGCTTCGCTGACCGTGCTGGGAGCGCTGCATGCGCCGGCCGCGGTCAAGGCGGCGCTCGCCGACCGCATTCACTGACGCGTCCGGCACCCTTCCCGAAACTGGAAAGCAACCTCATGCCCAATTCACGCCCCACCGGCTTCCTGCCCGGCATGGACGAGGTCGCCCGCCTGACCCGCGCCGGCCGGCTTGCCGAGGCGACCGGCCTCGTCCAGCGTCTGCTGCGGGGGGCGGGCGAACCCGGTCCCAAAGCTTCTCCCGATCCGACCGTTCTGGAGGGCGAGTTCACGCGGCTCGATCCCCCATCACCTGCCGGCAAGGAGCCGGGACACCGGCCCGGACATGCGGCGAGAACCGGCCTGGGCGAGACCCTGCGCGGCCTTGCCGCCCGCCTGCGGCCGACCGGGCTGCACGGTGCGGGGACGGGCGCCCCCCGCCCGCCCGCCGACCCTCTGCCGGACGGCGCGTCCTTCGTGACGGCGTCCTACAGCGGGGCATCGGGGACCCGCGCCTACAAGCTCTATGTGCCGGCCAACCGTGGCGAGGGGCCGCGCCCGCTGGTGGTGATGCTGCATGGCTGCACCCAGTCGCCCGAGGATTTCGCCGCCGGAACCCGGATGAACGCCTTCGCCGAGCAGCATGGCCTGTTCGTCGCCTACCCGGAACAGCCGGCGTCGGCCAATCCCCAGCGCTGCTGGAACTGGTTCAAGCCGGAAGACCAGCGCCGCGACCGTGGGGAGCCCGACCTGCTGGCCGGCATCACCCGCCGGATCATGCGCGAGCATCCCATCGACCCCGGTCGCGTCTACATCGCCGGACTGTCCGCCGGCGGCGCCGCGGCGGCGATCATGGCGGCGGCCTATCCCGATCTCTATGCCGCGGCCGGCGTGCATTCCGGCCTGCCTGCCGGTGCCGCCGGCGATCTCCCTTCCGCGCTTGCCGCCATGCGCCAGGGCGGCCGGGCGGCTCCCAACCGTGGGGGGACCGGACGCAAGGTGCCTTTCATCATCTTCCACGGCGACCGGGACACGGTGGTGAATCCGCAGAACGGCGATCAGGTCGCGGCCCAGGCGACCGCCGCCGTCTCCGGCCTGCGCACTGAAACGCAGCACGGCGAGGCCCCCGGCCGGCACGCCTACAGCCGGACCCTCTACACCGATGCCGCCGGCTGGGCGCTGTGCGAGCATTGGACCATCCATGGCGCCGGGCATGCCTGGGCGGGCGGAAGCCCTGCCGGATCCTACACCGACCCGCAGGGGCCGGACGCCACGGCCGAGATGATGCGCTTCTTCCTTGAGCATCCCATGCCGGCGATGCCGGGCTGACGATCAGGGCGACGTCGGCGGCTCCGGCAATCCGACGTCCAGCCCGTCACCGGAACTTGCCCATCAACGGAATTTGCCCATCAACGGAATTTGAATGGCAGCCGGATGCCCATCGCGGCGGTGTTGAAGCCGGCGGAGGTGAACGCGTTGTTCATGTACTCCATGCCTTTCAGGCAGTTGATGACATAGCTGTCCTTCATGTCCATCCGGGACAGCGACCAGTTGTTGAACCGTGGCTCCACCGTGCCCAGCGCGGTGGCCGCCGATTCCACAAGGGGGTCGAACATGTTCGGGGCGGGGGTATTGCCCAGCGCCGCGTTGAAGGTGGAGTTCCTCTTTCCCCACCAGCTCTTGCGGCCGATGTAATAGGTCGACGCGGCGGAGATGTTGGCGGCCGATGCCTTGGTCGTGTTGCTGACGCCGTCCGATTCCAGGTTCATCGGCCCCCAATAGCCGCTGCCCTTCGATGCATTCTGCTCGATCAGCCATTCCTGCATGACCTTCACCTTCGCCTTCGACGGCGACTGCCGGTACTGCTCCAGGCAGGTCAGGAATACCGCTTCGGCCGCGCCGCCGCTGATCGCCGCCCACATCATCACCATGGGGCGCTCGTTCAGGCTGAGCTTGGCGTCCAGAAGCCTTTTGAAGTCGTAAGCCACGGGTCTTGCCTCGGATCGGCTGATCGGATGGAACAACACGCTAGCGTGGCAATGGAGGACGGACCATGACCGGGCGTCCAAAATTTCTTGACCATGCGTCCGCGCTCAGGCGCGGAGCCGGCGCAGCCAGTCCGGAAACTCGCCGCCGATGGTGCCCGCCGCACCGGTCGGGGCGGCATCCTTCTCCGGCCCGGCCGTTGCCCCGGCACGCATTTCCGACGGCGAGCAGCCGAAGGCGCGACGGAAGGCCCGGCTGAAATGCGCCTCGCTGGTAAAGCCGTAGGCGAAGGCGATCTCCCCGATGCGCCGCCGCTCGCCGGGATCGCACAGATGCTCGCGCACGCGCTGCAGCCGGCGCTCCTGGATGTAGCGGTTGACGCCGTGGCGGGGCTCGAACAGCGTATAAAGCGACGAGCGCGACAGGCCGAGGGCAATGCACAGCCGGTCGGGCGACAGGTCCGGGTTCGTCAGGTTGGCGTCGATGTAGCGCCGCGCCTGCATGATCAGGGTGGCGGCGACCTGCGGCCTCGCCTGCGCCAGCGCGTCGTGGCTTGGCGCCAGACAGGCCGTGACCATGTCGCGGATGAGGCGCACGATCTGCGGCGCCTCCTCCACCGTCGCCGCGGGCACCGCCTGGGCCAGCGACCGCATGTGGTCGGCCAGCAGCCGCCCCATGATGCCGCCGAGCCGCGTCCCGTGCAGCGCGTCCGCCTGCGGCAGCATGGCGGTCATGATGTCGCGGGGAACGATGATGCAGGCGCCGTCCAGCCGCATCGGCGGCAATGCCAGCGGCTGGCCCATGTCCTTGATCAGGATTTCATCCGATGCGTTCCCGGCGGCGCCGGACCGGTCGAGGCGGATGATGAAATGGTCCATGTGGTCCGACCGGATCTTCGCCGCCGTCCGGTGGTAGGCCAGCGCGTCGACATCCATGGTGCCGACGATCAGCGGCCCCAGATGGGTGCTGGTGGCCGTGCCGCTGAACCGCCGGCAGGCTTCCTCTTCGAGCGGGGCGATCTCGTAGACCGACGTCATGGCCTCGCGCCATGCGCCGAAACGATCGCGCTCCGGAAGAAAGCCGGTGGAAAATCGCCGGAACGGAACGGTCTGCGCGGCCACGAAGGAAACCCGCAAATTGTTTGGTGTACTACCTTCTTTCAGATCGCCGCCCCCTGGTCAATAGGGCGGTGGAGGCCCGCCGCCGCCCATTTTCCGCTGGACAGTCTCGGGGTGGCGGAGATATCCAGGGCAGTAGGTGATTGGACCAACTAACAAAATTGGCCCGGCGGTGCTTGCCGGACAGACAGCGGCAGTCAGACCGATGACGGATTTCCAAGCGACCCGCGCCCGCTTCCGCATTCCCGACGGCGTGATCTACCTGGATGGCAACTCGCTGGGACCGCTGCCGGTCGCCGCGGAGGAGCGGGTTGCCCGCACCCTGACTGCGGAATGGGGCGGCCAGTTGATCCGCGGCTGGAACAGCGCAGGCTGGATGGTGCAGCCGCGCGTCGTCGGCGACCGCATCGCCCGGCTGATCGGCGCGCCGGCCGGCAGCGTCGTGGTGGGCGACACCCTGTCGATCAAGGTCTATCAGGCGCTGGCCGCGGCTCTGGCGATGCGGCCGGATCGCCGGGTCATCCTGTCCGACAGCGGCAATTTCCCGACCGACCTCTATATGGCGGAGGGACTGATCGAGACGCTGGGCCGCGGCCATGTCCTGAAGGTGGTGGCGCCGGAGGAGGTGGAGAGGGCGATCGGCGAGGATGTCGCCGTGCTGATGCTGACCGAGGTCGATTACCGCACCGGCCGCCTGCACGACATGGCGGCGCTGACCTCCAAGGCCCATGCGGCGGGGGTGGTGACGGTGTGGGATCTCGCCCATTCCGCCGGGGCGCTGCCGGTCGATCTGGCCGGATCGGGAGCGGACTTCGCGGTCGGCTGCACCTACAAATACCTGAATGGTGGGCCGGGCGCGCCGGCCTTCATCTATGTCGCGCCGGGCCATGCGCAGACGGCGCGTCCGGCCCTGTCCGGCTGGATGGGGCATGAGGCGCCCTTCGCCTTCGACCCGTCCTACCGCCCCGGCGAGGGGGTGGAGCGGATGCGCGTCGGCACCCCGCCGGTGATCGCGCTGGCCGCGCTCGACGCCGCGCTCGACGTGTGGGACGGCGTCGATATGGCGGATGTCCGCCGAACCTCCATCGCGCTCTGCGACCTGTTCATCGAACTGGTGGAGGCGCAGTGCCCGGCGCTGGAACTCGCGTCGCCGCGCGACGGCACGCGGCGCGGCAGCCAGGTGTCCTTCCGCCATCCCCATGGTTACGCCGTCATGCAGGCGCTGATCGACCGCGGCGTGATCGGGGATTTCCGCGCGCCCGACATCCTGCGTTTCGGCTTGACCCCGCTCTATATCGGCGAGGCGGAGGTGCGTGGCGCCGTCGCCGTGTTGAGACAGGTGATGGACGGCGGGCTTTGGGACCGGCCCGACTACCACAGGAAGGCGGCGGTGACATGAGTGGGCGTGACATGAGCAAGAAGCCTTACGATCCGGCGGACGAGGGCGCCCAGATGGCCTTCGACGGGCGGATGTCCTATGGCGACTATCTGCAGCTCGACCGCATATTGGGCGCGCAGATCCCGCGCTCCACCGCCCATGACGAGATGCTGTTCATCATCCAGCACCAGACGTCGGAGCTATGGATGCGGCTGGCGGTCTACGAGATCCGCGCCGCGCGCGAGGCGATCCGCGAGGACCGGCTGTCGCCCGCCTTCAAGATGCTGGCCCGCGTCGCCCGCATCTTCGAGCAGCTGAACTCCGCCTGGGACGTGCTGCGGACGATGACGCCCAGCGAGTACACCCGCTTCCGCGACGATCTCGGCCAGTCCTCCGGCTTCCAGTCGTATCAGTATCGCGAGATCGAGTTCCTGCTGGGCAACCGCAACCCGGCGATGCTGCGCCCCCATGCCCACCGGCCCGAAATCCATGCCATGCTGGAGCAGGAGCTGTCCCGCCCCAGCCTGTATGACGAGGCGTTGCGCCTGCTGGCCCGCAACGGCATCCCGGTTCCGGCGGAGGTTCTGGAGCGCGACGTCTCGCACACCCACCAGTCCAACGACGGCGTGACGGAGGCATGGCGGGTCATCTACCAGTCCCCCGAAGCGCATTGGCCGCTCTACGAGCTTGCCGAGAAGCTGGTGGACTTCGAGGATTACTTCCGCCGCTGGCGCTTCAACCATGTGACGACGGTGGAACGGGTGATCGGCTTCAAGCGCGGCACCGGCGGCACCGGCGGGGTGTCCTATCTGCGCAACATGCTGGCGGTCGAGCTCTTTCCGGAACTCTGGCGCGTGAGGACGGTGCTGTGAGCGGGTTGCAGGCGATCACCGATTGGGACGACGCCTACAGCAACGGCGCCTATATCCCCGGCGGCGATGACTATCCGGCGCGCTGGGCGGAGCAGGCTGCGGCCTTCCGGGCCGAACTGGCGGCGGTTGGGCGCGTCGATCTCGACCAACCTTACGGCGAGGGCGCGCGGGAGCGTTACGACCTGTTCCGCCCCGGCGGTGCGGCCCAGGGAACTGCCAAGGGAACTGCCAAGGGAACTGTCGTGTTCGTCCATGGCGGCTATTGGATGGCCTTCGACAAGGGGCGCTGGTCCCATCTTGCGGCCGGCGCGCTCGCCCATGGCTGGGCGGTCGCGATGCCCAGCTACACGCTCTGTCCCGAAAGCCGTGTCGCCGGCATCACCCGGCAGGTCGCGCGTGCGGTGGAAGCCATCGCGCAGGCCCAGCCGGGACCGTTGCGCCTGACCGGCCATTCCGCCGGCGGCCATCTGGTCAGCCGCCTTGCCTGTGCCGACGCGCCATTGCCGCCGGAGGTGCGGGGGCGGGTGGAGCATGTCGTTTCCATCAGCGGCCTGCACGACCTGCGGCCGCTGCTGAACACCCGCATGAACGCCACGTTGAATCTGGACGAGGCGGAGGCCGTTGCGGAAAGTCCGGCCCTTCTGCGCCCGCGGCCCGGCACCCGCATCACCTGCTGGGCGGGGGCGGCCGAACGGCCGGAGTTCATCCGGCAGACCGAACTGCTCGCCAACATCTGGCACGGGCTGGGGGCGGCGACCGAACTGCGGCTGGCCGGCGGGCGGCATCACTTCGATGTCATCGACGATCTTGCGGATCCGCACTCCGATCTGCTGGCGGCTCTGCTTGGGTCTTGAGGCGGGGATCCGCCATCCTCACCCCGGCGGCGGGCGGTAGCCCGCGCTCGAATTGCCGAAATCGATCTTCGGAACGCCCAACTCCTCGACAAGCCACGTCGCGAAGCAGCGGAAGGCGTGTTTCCGCTCGGCTCCCTTCGGCCAGACCATCCAATGCGCGACATGCCGCAGGCTTTTCGAGCGCCCCTCCAATGGGGCCACCAGCTGGCCGGACTGCAGTTCGCGTTCCGCCAGACGGGTTGATTCCAGCACGACGCCGACCCCATTCACCGCTGCGGCGATCGCCATGAAGCTGCGGTCGAAGCGGGGGCCGGCCGGGGTGGCGGCTATGGAGGAATTGGCGTCGAACCACAGCGGCCAGGTCACACGGTTGTGGTCGCTGCGGACGAGCGGGACCGACAGGAGATCGTCGATGGCGGTGACGCGCGACGCGATGTGCGGCGCGCAGAGCGGGCAGACCGTCTCCTCGCCCAGCGGGATCGCAACAACATCGGACTGGCGCGGCTCCCCATAGACGATGGAGAGGTCGTATTCCTCTGACGGGAACAGGGGATAGTCCGGGCTGGCCGACAGCTTCAGCTCCACCGCCGGGAAAAGTCCCAGAAAGCGGCCGAGCCGCGGCGACAGCCATTGCGCTGCGAAGGACGGCGCGCAATGCACCCTGATCCGCGCCGGCCCGGCGGTCGTGATCTCCTGCAGGCCGCGTTGCAGCTGCTCGAAACCGCGCGTGACGTGCTGGTAGAGCGTCCGTCCTTCCGGCGTCGGTTCGATCTTTCGCGGTGACCGCTGGAACAGCACGGCTCCCAGCATGCGCTCCAGTTCCCGGATCGCGTGGCTGACCGCGGAGGGGGTGACCGCCATTTCCTGCGCCGCCGCGGCAAAGCTGCCCAGGCGGCAGGCCGCCTCGAAGGCGCGAAGCTGGGTCAGGGGAAGACGGCCGGCCATAGGTGAATCCAATTCATGACCTGTTGCAAATGATGCGTTTGCCAGATGGTCCGCAGCGGTGCAAGTCTTTCATCGCGTCGTGGCCCTTTGGAAGAACTCGGCAAGGAAAGAATCATCGTTTAGGCATGATCCAGAGATCAACCTGCCGGAACGGATAGTAAATCCGATATCGACCGAATGGCGGGTGCGGGAGCGGCATCCATGCCCGGCGCGTCCCCGCACGGCACCGGCGACGAATCGTCCTCACGAACTCCTTCGGTTCCCGCCGCGCCGGGGATCGGCTTCTCGACCAGAAAAGGCCCCAAGGACCATGCAGCAGCGTTCCCTTCTCGACGGCAAGGTCGCCGTGATCTCCGGCGCCGCCTCCCTCCGTGGCATCGGCATGGCGACCGCAAGGATGTTCGCCGAACAGGGCGCCAGAATCGCCATCCTCGATCTCGACGGCAAGGCCGCCGCCGATGCGGCGGCGCTGATCGGAGATGCGCATCGCGGCTATGCCTGCAACGTCACCGACCGCACCGCCTGCCAAACCGCGGTGGAGCGGGTCATTGCCGATTTCGGTCAGATCGACATCCTCGTCAACAACGCCGGCATCACCCAGCCGGCCAGGACCGTCGACATCGACCCGGAAAGCTGGGACCGCATCCTCGACGTCAACCTGCGCGGCGTGCTCTACCTGTCGCAGGCGGTGATCCCGCACATGCAGCGGCGCGGCCAGGGTTCCATCGCCTGCATGTCGTCGGTGTCGGCGCAGCGCGGCGGCGGCATCCTCGGCGGCCCGCATTATTCGGCGGCCAAGGCCGGCGTGCTCGGCCTCGCCAAGGCGATGGCGCGCGAACTGGGCAAGGACGGCATCCGCGTCAACTGCGTCACGCCCGGCCTGATCCAGACCGACATCAACGCCGGCAAGATCAGCGACGACAAGAAGGTGGAAATCCTGGCCGGCATCCCGCTGAACCGCCTAGGCAACGTCCAGGATGTGGCCGGCGCCTTCCTGTTCCTGGCCTCCGACCTGTCCGGCTACATCACCGGCGCGGTCATCGACGTCAATGGCGGCATGCTGATCCACGGCTGACCGCGCGGCCCCCGTCCTTCCCGATTTCCGACCATTCCTTCATCGACCGCCGCCCTCCCAAGCGGATGGCGGCGAGGAGACCTTCGCCATGCCCCCTGCTGCCGTCGATCCCCGCCTGATGGCGCATGCGATCCGCTTCCTGTCCATCGACGCCATCGAGCGCGCCACCGAAGGGCACCAGGGCGTGCCGCTGGGCATGGCGGAGATCGCCACGGCCCTGTTCACGCGGCATTTCAAATGCAATCCGGCCGATCCGCGCTGGCCGGACCGCGACCGCTTCGTCCTGTCGAACGGCCATGGGTCGATGCTGCTCTACTCCCTGCTCCACCTGCTGGGCTACGAGCGCATCTCCCTCGACCAGATCAGGAATTTCCGCGAACTCGGATCGCATTGCGCCGGCCATCCCGAATATGATCCCGACGCGGGCATCGAGGTCACCACCGGCCCGCTCGGCCAGGGCATCGCCAACGCCTTCGGCATGGCGGTCGCCGAAGCCTATCTGAACGCCAGATACGGCTCCGCCCTGGTGGACCACCACACCTATGCCTTCGTCGGCGACGGCTGCCTGCAGGAAGGCGTCGGGCAGGAGGTCATCCAGCTCGCCGGCCATCTGCGGCTGGGCAAGCTGGTCTTCTTCTGGGACGACAACAGCATCACCGACGACGGCGGCACCGTGCTGTCGATCAGCGAGGATGTCGCCGCCCGCTTCCGCGTCGCCGGCTGGCATGTGCAGGAGGTGGACGGCCATGACGTCGAGGCGGTGTCGGCGGCCATCGCGCTGGCCAAGAAGGATCCGCGCCCGTCGATGATCGCCTGCCGCACGGTGATCGCCCGCGGCATCCCGCGCCTGGAGGGTCAGCGCGGCGGCCACAGCGCCCGCCTGTTCAAGGAGGATCTGGAGGCGACGCGCGCCAATCTCGACTGGCCGTACCCGTCCTTCGCCGTCCCCGACGAGGTGCTGGCCGCCTGGCGCGACGCCGGTGCGCGCCATGGCGGCGAGTATGATGCGTGGCGCCGCCGCGTCGCCGCCTTGCCGGATGAGGAGCGCGCCGAGTTCACCCGCGTGATCGAGGGCCGGCTGCCCGACGGCTGGCGGGACGCGCTGCTCGCCTACAAGAAGCGCATGGCCGACGAAGGGGTTGCCCAGCCCTCCATCCAGGCGTCCGGCGACATCGCCACGCTGCTGGCCGACGCTCTGCCGGAGATGATGATCGGCTGCGCCGACCTGGAAGCGCCGACCAACCACAAGCGCACGCGCACCGCCTTTACCTTCGAAGACCCGGCCGGCACCTATGTCCATTGCGGCGTGCGCGAGCATGCGATGGGGGCGATGGTCAACGGCATGGCCGCGCATGGCGGCATCGTCCCGGTCAGCGTCACCTATCTGGCCTTCTCCGACTACCAGCGGCCGAGCCTGCGCATGGCGGCGCTGATGGGCCTGCCGGCGATCTACGTGTTCAGCCACGATTCCCTGGCGGTCGGCAAGAACGGGCCGACCCACCAGCCGGTGGAGATCCTCGCCTCCTTCCGGGCCATGCCGAACATCCTGGTGATGCGCCCGGCCGATGCGGTCGAAGCCGCCGAGTGCTGGGAGATCGCGCTGGAACACAGGACGGGGCCCAGCATGCTGGTCTGCTCCAAGCAGGCGCTGCCGCCGACCGGCCGTGCCTATGGGCCTGAGAACCTGACGCGGCGCGGCGCCTATGTGCTGGCCGAGGCCGAAGGCGGCAAGCGTCTGGTCACGCTGATGGCCACCGGGTCGGAGGTCGCGCTGGCCTTGGAGGCACGCCGGATCCTGCAGGCCGAGGGCATTCCCACCGCCGTGGTGTCGATGCCCTGCTGGGAACTGTTCGACAGGCAGGACGACGCCTACCGCGCGGAGGTGATCGGCTATGGCACGGTGCGCGTCGGCGTGGAGGCGGCGGTCCGGCTGGGCTGGGACAAATATGTCGGGGAGAATGGCGGTTTCATCGGCATGACGGGCTTCGGCGCCTCCGGCCCGGTCGATGCGCTGTTCGAGCGCTTCGGCATCACCGCGGCCCATATCGTGGCCGATGTGAAGCGCCGGCTCTGACCGCTCCACTCCCCCTATTCCCGACCAAGGACTTTACGATGCGCAAGATCGTCTTCCTCGACCGCGCCACCCTCGCTCCGCAGATCCGCCTACGCAGGCCGGGCTTCCCGCATGAGCTGGTCGAACATGCCCGGACGTTGCCGGATCAGGTGCTGGAGCGTCTGGCCGGTGCCGAGATCGCCATCGTCAACAAGGTGCAGCTGACCGCCGAACTTCTGGAACGGCTGCCGCAGTTGAAGCTGATCGCCGTCGCCGCCACCGGCACCGATTGCGTCGACAAGGAGTATTGCCGGACGCACGGCATCGCGGTGAGCAACATCCGCGGCTATGCCGTCAACACGGTGCCGGAACACACCTTCGCCCTGATGCTGGCGCTGCGCCGCAACATCGTGCCGTTCCGGCAGGATGTGCTGGACGGCGAATGGCAGCGGTCCGGCCAGTTCTGCTTCTTCAACCACCCGATCCACGACCTTCAGGGCGCCCGGCTCGGCATCATCGGCGAGGGTGTTCTCGGCCAGCGGGTCGCCGACATCGCCCGCGCCTTCGGCATGGTTCCGCTGTTCGCCGCGCACAAGGGCAAGTCCGGTCTCGGCCCGCTCTACACGCCGTGGGAGGTGGTGCTGGAGACCAGCGACGTCATCACCCTGCACAGCCCGCTCACGCCCGAGACGCGCGGCATGATCGCCATGCCCGAGTTCCGCCGGATGAAGCGCAAGCCGCTGATCATCAACACCGCGCGCGGCGGTCTGGTGGTCGAGGAGGATCTGGTGGCCGCCCTGGACGAGGGGCTGATCGCCGGGGCCGGCTTCGACGTGACGCTGCCCGAACCGCCGCCGGCGGACAGCCCGCTGATGCGCATCGCCGGACGGCCCAATGTCATCGTCACGCCGCATCTGGGCTGGGCATCGGACGAGGCGCAGCAGGCGCTGGCCGACCAGCTGATCGACAACATCGAGAATTTCGTCGCCGGCTCGCCCAGCAACCTCTTGACGGGCGCCTACTGACGCCGCGACGATGCCGGCGGGGTGGTCGGAAACCGACCGGCCGCCCTTCCTTTCTCAACGACGCAAACGGGGAACAGCATGATGGCCGCCGAGCCGCGCGACCTCCTGCGGCGGATGTTCGACGCCGCCATCGCTGCGGCGCAGCCCGCGCTTTGCCTGCCGGCGCATTTGCCGGAGCCGCCGAAGGGGCGACTGATCGTGATCGGCGCCGGCAAGGCGTCCGCCGCCATGGCGCGCGCGGTGGAGGACAACTGGCCGGGGCCGTTGTCGGGGCTCGTCATCACGCGCTATGGCTACGCCGTGCCCTGCGGGCGCATCCGCATCGTGGAAGCGGCCCATCCGGTGCCCGATGCCGCCGGCCTGGATGCGACCGGCGGGATTCTGGACCTGGTGCGCGGCCTGACGGCGGATGATCTGGTGCTCTGCCTGGTGTCCGGCGGCGGCTCGGCGCTGCTGACGCAGCCGTTCGACGGCCTGACGCTGGAGGACAAGCAGGCGGTCAACCGCGGCTTGCTCGCCTTCGGCGCGACCATCTCCGAAATGAACTGCGTGCGCCGCCACCTGTCGGCGGTGAAGGGCGGGCGGCTGGCCGCCGCCTGCGCCCCGGCGCGGGTGGTGACTCTGCTGATTTCCGACGTGCCGGGCGACAACCCGATGGACATCGCCTCCGGCCCGACCGTGGCGGACCCCACGACTTGCGCCGACGCGCTGGCGATCGTCCGGCGCTATGGCATCACGGTTCCGGCAGCGGTGCTGGAGGTGCTGGAGAGCGGTCGCGGCGAGAGCATCGATCCCGGCGACCCGCGGCTGGCCGTCGCCGAGACGCGGATCGTCGCCACGCCGCAAATGGCGCTGGAGGCCGCCGCGGCCGTGGCGCGCGAGGCCGGCTATCCCGTCCACATCCTGGGCGACGCCATCGAAGGCGAGGCCCGCGACGTCGGCAGGGCGATGGCCGGCATGGCGTTGCAGGTGGCGCGCCGGGGGCAGCCCTTCACCGCGCCCTGCGTGCTGCTGTCCGGCGGCGAGACCACGGTGACGCTGCGCGGTGCGGGCCGCGGCGGCCGCAATGTGGAATTCCTGCTGTCGCTCGGCGTGGCGCTGGACGGCTGCCCCGGCGTGCATGCCCTGGCCGGCGACACCGACGGCGTCGATGGGGTGGAGGAGATCGCCGGCGCCTATCTCGGCCCCGACAGTCTCGCACGGGCCTGGAAGCTCGGGCTTCGCCCGAAGGAGAGCCTTGCCGCCAATGACGGGCACGGCTTTTTCGAAAGGCTGGGCGACGGCATCGTCACCGGCCCGACCCTGACCAACGTCAATGATTTCCGCGCGATCCTGATCACCGGTTCCCGCTGATCCCATCGCTGCTCCCATCCTGCCGCAGGCTGCGCAGGACCGCATCGGCGGTGCGGCGGCTGTGGTCGGCCAGCAGGGCGGCGGTGGCAGCGGCGTCGCGGCGGCGCAGGGCATCCATAACCGCCTCATGCTCCGCCAGCGACTCTTGCCAGCGGTCGGTATCGTAATTCGCCAGCGAGCGCGCCCGGCCGAGCTGGGCGGCGAAGCCCCGATAGGTCGCCTCAAGCACCGGATTGCCGGACATGGCGATGATCCGGTCATGGATGCGGCGGTTGGTGGCGGAATAGGCCGCGCGCTCCCCCGCATGGAACTGGGCGACGAGGGCGTCGTGCAGCCGGTCCAGCTCCGCGAACGCCTCGGCCGAACCGTTGCCGCAGGCGAGCCGGCCGGCGAGGCTCTCCAGCGCCTCCATCACCTCGAAGATCGCGGCGATCTCCTTGGGATCGATGGGCGTCACCACCGCGCCGCGGTGCGGGCGCAGTTCCACCAGCCCTTCGGCCGCCAGCACGCGCAACGCCTCGCGCAACGGCGTGCGGGAGATGCCGAGCTGTGCGCACAGCTCCATTTCCGGCACGCGGCGGCCGGGCGGCAACTCCCCCTCCAGGATCATCGCCCGCAACTCCGCCACCGCGGAGTGATGCAGCGTTTCGCGGCGCAGGGGGCCGGCGGCGGTCTTTGCAGGGCTGTCCATGGTCGATCCGGCTGGTCTGTTCTGCTGCATAATTAGGCAATCCTGCTCAAACGATATCAAATGCTCAAAAACAAGGCGTGCAGCATCATTGATGACGCATCACTTCAAAAACAATATAAACAATTGAAATAGCTGGCAAATCCATAAAACAAGATATTGTATACAATCTGGCACAGGGCTTGCGACAGAGTTGGAAACGCAACCGTATCTGGAATCGAAGCCTCATGTCGATCCGGTCCCTCAGCCTGAACGCCGTCTCTGCCGCCGCGCTGGCTTTGACGCCCGAGCCTGCGAAGGGCGATCCGCCGTTGTCGGGCGGCATGAGCCGGACACCGATGCTCGGCAAGGCGGCCGGCCGCGCCCCGTGGGCGCGTGCCTGATCCCATCCATCCAAAGAAAGACCGATCCCGAGATGACCAAGCGCGTACTTCTGGGCATGCTGACCCCGTCCTCCAACACGGTGCTGGAACCGGTGACTGCCGCCATGCTGAGCGGCCTGCCGGAGGTGAGCGCCCATTTCGGCCGCTTCACCGTCAAGGAGATCTCGTTGCGCGCCGCGGCGCTCGACCAGTTCACCGACGCGCCCTTCCTCGACGCCGCCCGGCTGCTGGCCGATGCGCAATTGAACGTGATCGGCTGGAACGGCACCTCGGCCGGCTGGCTCGGCTTCGATGCCGACGTGAGGCTGTGCAAGGCGATCGAGGACGAGACGGGGATTCCCGCCTGCACCTCCATGCTGGCGCTGAACGAGATCCTGGAGGCGACGGGGCGCAAGCGCTTCGCCATCGTCAGCCCCTATCTGGACGAGATTCAGGACAAGATGGTCGCCAACTACAACGCCGCCGGGTTCGAGGTGGTGGCCGAACGTCACCTGAACGACCGCGGCAACTTCTCCTTCTCCGAGATCACCGAGGAGCGGATCGAGCGCATGTGCCTGGAGGTGGCGGAGGCCAAGCCGGAGGCCATCGCCATCATCTGCACCAACATGCGCGGCGCCCCGGTGGCGGAGCGGATGGAAAAGGCGCTGGGCATCCCCGTCTACGACACGGTCTCCACCGTGGTGTGGAAGGCGCTGCGCATGACCGGCGTCGACACCCGCCGGGTCCAGGGCTGGGGCAGCCTGTTCCGGGAACTGCACGGCTGACGCGACAGGAAGGGGAGGGAAGCATGGACTTCGATCTGGTCATCCGCAACGGCACGGTCGCCACCGCGTCGGACGTGTTCAAGGCCGATGTCGGCGTGAAGGACGGCAAGGTGGCGGCGCTCGGCAGCGGGCTCGCCGCCGGGCGGGAGGAGATCGACGCGGACGGGCTGCTGGTCCTGCCGGGCGGGGTCGACGGCCATGTCCATTTCGACCAGCCGACCGGCGACGAATCGGTCATGGCCGATGATTTCCTGTCGGGCACCCGCTCCGCGGCGTTCGGCGGCACCACCACGGTGCTGCCCTTCGCCTGCCAGCAGAAGGGCCAGTCGCTGCGCGCCGCGGTGGACGACTATCACCGCCGGGCCGCGGGCAAGCCGGTGATCGACTATGCCTTCCACCTGATCGTCACCGACCCGACCGAACAGGTCCTGGGGCAGGAACTGCCGGCGCTGATCCGCGACGGCTACACCTCCTTCAAGATCTACATGACCTACGACGCGCTGAAGCTGAACGACCGCCAGATCCTGGAGGTGCTGGACATCGCGCGGTCCGAGGGCGCCATGGTGATGATGCATGCGGAGAATGCCGACTGCATCGCCTGGCTGACCGAGAAGCTGGAGCGAGCCGGCCAGACCGCGCCGTTCTTCCATGGCGTCTCCCGTCCCCGCGTGGCGGAGCGCGAGGCGACCCACCGCGCCATTTCGCTGGCCGAGTTGGTGGATGTGCCGATCCTGATCGTCCATGTCTCCGGCGCCGACGCGGTTGAACAGATCCGCTGGGCCCAGGGCCGCGGCCTGCGCATCTATGCCGAGACCTGCCCGCAATATCTCTTCCTGACCGCCGACGATCTGGGCGGGGAGGGATTCGAGGGGGCGAAATGCGTCTGCTCGCCGCCGCCGCGCGACGCCGCCAACCAGAAGGTGATCTGGGACGGGCTGACCGGCGGCGCCTTCCAGATCTTCTCCTCCGACCATGCGCCGTTCCGGTTCGACGGGCCGGACGGCAAGAAGGTGAACGGCGAGAAGGCGCCCTTCCGCTGCGTGCCCAACGGCATTCCGGGGGTGGAGACGCGGCTGCCTCTGCTGTTCTCCGAAGGCGTGATGAAGGGCCGCATGGAGCTGACCAAGTTCGTCGAGCTGACCGCCGCCAATCCCGCCCGCATGTACGGCCTGCACCCGCGCAAGGGCACCATCGCCGTCGGGTCGGATGCCGACATCGCGATCTGGGATCCCGCGCGCAAGGTGACGATCACCAACGCCATCCTGCATCACGAGGTCGATTACACTCCCTATGAGGGGACCGAGGTCAGCGGCTGGCCGGTGGTCACGCTGTCGCGCGGCGAGGTGGTGTGCCGCGACGGCGAGCTTCTCGCGTCGCCCGGCCGCGGCGCCTTCCTGCCCTGCGGCCTGCCCGCTCCCGCCCGGCCGAAAGGAGCGCCGGCACCGGCATTGCCGTTCTGAAGCGAATTTGCATTCGCTTCAGAGTCATACGACCCCATTCGCCGGTCGGGCTTCGGCCGCATGAGCGGCCGGGGCCGCCGTCGCGGTCCAAAGCGGATTGCAATCCGCTTTAAGGATTGCGTTGCACTGCAAAATCAGTTCTATGACAAAAGGAAAGTTTTTGGGCGTCAGGTGAAAGGCCGAGCGGCAGGTTTGCTTTGGGCATCCTGCGAGCTCTCCTCATAAGCGGAAAATTAACGGGAAGGAGGTCACAATAATCGTGATGTTCCGGAACCGGTAGTTTTCGCGATGATCTCTCCCAGCGCTCCAGAAATCTTCGGTCGCGCGGCTGGCGATGCCCGCCGGCTCAACCTTGTCGGCCTGCTTTTTGCCGCAATGGTTGTGCTGGCCATCGCGTTCGTGATGTTCATGGCGCTGGAGACCGCAAGGCGGATCGACGGGACGGTGGCGGAGCGGACGAGGGCGGAGATCGTCGATGCGGTGGCAGATCTGGGCGCCGCGATGGGCAAGAGGGCCGAGGAATACAGCCTGTGGAACGACGCCGTCGACCGTCTGGTGGTGCGGTTCGACGGCGCCTGGGCCAACGCCAATGTCGGTCCCTATGCCGAACGCCTGTGGGGGCTGGACCGCTCCTATGCCTGGAACGGCAGCGACCGGCTGATCTATGCGTCGAAGGGCGGCGCCCTGCGCGGCGACCTGGATGCGGCGGCCCGGGAAGCGGCGGATTTGCGGCCGGTTCTGACGGCGGCGCGAACCGCCGGCCGGCCGGTCAGCGGCATCGTCCATATCGGGCAGACTCCCTTCGTCTTCGGCGCCCGCGTGATCGAGTACGAGGAGGGCCGCGCCGCCCTGCCGCCCGATCCGCAGAAGCCCGTCCAGGTCTTCCTGACCGCGCTGGAAGGCGAGTTGGCGAAGCTCGCCAAGTCGCGGCGGATCGCCGGCTTGCGCGTGGTCCCGCCCGACACGCCGGTTGTCCCGGCCCTGGCCAGCCTGCCCCTGGAGGCCATCGCGGATCAGCCGGTCGGCATCCTGACCTGGAAGCCGGAACAGCCCGGCGGCACGCTGGTCCGGCGGATCGCGCCTTATGCCGCCGGATTCGCGCTGGCCCTGCTGGCATTGCTCTTCCTGTTCCAGCGCGTCCTGCACCGGTTGAAGCGGCAGGAGCCGCTGCGCCTCAGCGAAGCGCGGCTGGCCCAGGCCCAGCGCGTCGCCCGGCTGGCCTACACCGTCCATCTGCCGGAGGAAGGGCTGGAGGTCTCGGCCAATTTCCGCGAGCTGGTCGGTCTGCCGGACGACACCGGTCCGCTCACCATCGGCCTCTATCTCGACCGGGTGAAGCCGGAGCAGCGGCTGGACGTGCAGGAGGCCTACCGCCGCGCCCGGACGGAGAACAGCCGCTTCGACATCGAATACCGCATCGTCCGGGCCGACGGCGGCCATCTCGACCTTCAGGAGGTGGGGGAGCCGTTCCACGATGCGGAGGGCCGAGTTCTGGGCCTGATCACCGCCATCCAGGACGTCACCGCCCGCCGCCTCGCGGAGGAGACCATCCGGCATCAGGCCAATTACGACGCCTTGACCGGGCTTCCCAACCGGCCGCTGTTCTACGACCGGCTGCGGCAGGCGCTGCGGCGGGCGGTGCGGCTGCGCAACCGGATGGCCCTGCTTTTCATCGACCTGAACCGCTTCAAGTGGGTCAACGATACGCTGGGCCACCAGACCGGCGACATGCTGCTGCGCGAGGCGGCGCAGCGGATGGCCGGCTGCCTGCGCAATTCGGAAACCATCGCCCGGATCGGCGGCGACGAGTTCACGGTGATCCTGTCCGACATCGGCGACCGCGAGGATGCCGAGCGGGTGGCCCGCCGCCTGCTCGACTGCCTGTCGGAGCCGTTCCGCATCGCCGGCCAGACCCTGCACATCTCCGCCAGCATCGGCATCACCGTCGCCCCCGACCAGGGTAGCGATCCCGAGCGTCTGGTGAAGAACGCCGACGTCGCGATGTACCACGCCAAGCGCTGCGGCACCGCAAACTGGACCTTCTACGACCCCGCGATGGATGCCGACGCCCTGGCGCATCTGCAGCTGGAAAATGAACTGCACGAGGCGGTGACCAAGGGCCAGCTTGCGCTGTTCCTCCAGCCGGTGGTGGATGTCGCCAGCGGGCGGCTGGCCGGCGCCGAGGCGGAACTGCGCTGGAACCATCCCGACCGCGGTTTGCTTTCCGCCGGTCAATTCCTCCATCTTGCCGAGGCGAATGGACTGATCTTGACGGTCGGCGGCTGGCTGCTGGATGCCGCCTGCCGCCAACTGGCGGACTGGCGCAATCGCGGGGCCGCCGGCTTGCGTCTGACCGTCCCGGTGTCCCCCCTGCAGATCCGGCATGTCGGCTTCGCGGAGCAGGTCGCCGGCAGTCTCGCCCGCCACGGCGTTCCGCCGGACCGGCTGATCCTGGAACTGCCGGAATCCGCCATGCTGTCGCCGCCGGATGAGACGACACGGACGATGCAGACGTTGCGGACGCGGGG
>NZ_CP029831.1:497500-686098 GCF_003233655.1 Azospirillum ramasamyi | reverse complement strand
GGACAGCGTGAAAAGCATCGTCGAGAGCACGGTGGCGGCGTCCGACCAGATGCAGGCGCATGCCCGGCGCATGTCCGAGATCGCGACCGCCACCAACCGCCGTTCCACCGATGTGGCGTCGGAAACGGAGATCGCCTCCTCCAGCATGCAGACGGTCGCCGCCGCGACCGAGCAGCTCGCCGCCTCCATCTCCGACATCAGCCGCCACGTCAACGAATCCTCCCGCATCTCGACCTCCGCGGTCGTCGAGGCGGAACGCACGAAGGGAACCGTCAGCGGTCTGGTCGAAGCGGCGCAGCGCATCGGCGATGTGGTCAAGCTGATCAACAACATCGCCAGCCAGACCAATCTGCTGGCCCTGAACGCCACCATCGAGGCCGCCCGCGCCGGGGAGGCCGGCAAGGGCTTCGCCGTCGTCGCCAACGAGGTGAAGCATCTGGCCAACCAGACCGCCAAGGCGACGGAGGACATCTCCACCCAGATCGCCGGCATGCAGAACGCCGCCGGCAACGCCGCCGAGGCGATCCATGCGGTGGGCAGCACCATCACCCAGATCAACGGGATCGTCACGACCGTCGCCGCGACGGTGGAGCAGCAGACCGCAGCCACCCAGGAGATCACCCGCAACGTGCAGGAGGTGGCCGTCGGCGCCCGCCGCATCACCGGCTCCATCGGTCAGGTGACGCAGTCCTCGGCGGAAACCGGCGGCATCGCGCAGGAGGTGCTGTTGGCGACCGGCCTGCTGCACCGCCAGGCGGATGACCTGAACAAGGGGGTCGCCAACTTCCTCAGCCGCATCCGTTCCGCCAGCTGACCGGCCCGGCCGCTCCGCAACCGCCGATGCATGGCTGCCGCGCCCTCCCCGCCGCTGGACGGGAAGGTTCCGCGGCAGGCAGCATGTTCCGGTCGCAAAATATTCTTACAGGTATGGATCCGTGGCGGATGCGGAGGATCGGGCGGGAACCGGCCGGCTCAACGGGCGGGCCGGCAAGCTGGCGCAATGGGCGGGCCTGCTCGCCCTGTCGGGTGCGGTCACGCTGGGGCTGGAGGGGGTCGGGCTGCCGGCCGCCTGGCTGATCGGGCCGATGGTGGGAGCGATCGCGTTCGGCGTCGGCGGCGCCTCCATCCGGGTGCCGTCATCCGGCTTCACCGTGGCGCAGGCGATCATCGGCTGCCTCGTCGCCCATGCCGTCACCGCGTCGATCCTGCTGTCCATCGCCCGCAACTGGCCGCTGATGCTGGGAACGGTCGGGCTGACGGTAATGGTCAGCGGCATCGTCGGCTGGCTCTTCGTCCGCTACGGCAGCCTGCCCGGCACCACCGCGGCCTGGGGCGTGTCGCCGGGAGCCGCTGCGGCCATGGTCGCCATGGCGGGACAGCATGGCGCGGATGCCCGGCTCGTCGCGGTGATGCAGTATCTGCGCGTGGTTCTGGTGGTGCTCAGCGCCTCCCTGGTCACCCACGCGCTGACCGCCGGTCCGCAGGGCGCGGCCCCGGCGGCCGCCCCGGTGGAGGCGCTGGTGGAGGCTCTGGATCCGGCGGGGCTGGCGGCGACCCTGCTGGTCGCCCTGGCCGGCGGCTGGATCGGGCATCGCTTCCGCATCCCGTCGGGCGCCCTGCTGGTCCCGATGGTGCTGGGGGCGCTGGTCCAGACCGGTGCCGGGATATCGCTGCAATTGCCGCATACGCTGCTGATCGTCACCTATGCCGTGATCGGCTGGAGCATCGGGCTGCGCTTCACCCGGGAGGTGGTGGGCCACGCGTTCCGTGCGGTGCCGCAGATGCTGCTGTCGACCGGGCTGATGATCGCGCTCTGCAGCCTGTCGGCCTGGGTGCTGGTCACGCTGCTGCCGACCGACCCGCTGACCGCCTTCCTCGCCACCAGCCCGGGCGGGCTCGATTCCGTCGTGGTGATCGCGCTCGGCACCGGGGTGGACCTGCCGCTGGTCCTGGCGCTGCAGACCCTGCGGCTGTTCGTGGTGGTGCTGTCTGGACCGCCGCTGGCCCGCCTGATCGCCCGTTACGCCTGAGCTTCCGGCGAAGGTCGGACAGCCGGACGCGGCGTTGCGCCGGCGCTCGTTCGAAGCGTATCCTTGATCCCCCTTTCGCCCCGACCCGGAGTGCCCCGGCAATGACCGACCGCCCCCACCGTCCCGAAACCATCGCCGCCGGCGCCCTGGGGTTTGAGGACGCAGCCACCGGCGCGGTCATTCCGCCGATCCATCCCTCCACCACCTACATCCGCGACCCCGACAACGGCTATGGCCGCGGGCGGGTCTATGCCCGTGCCGACAACCCCACCTTCGACACGCCGGCCCGGACCATCACCGAACTGGAAAAGGGCGCGGACACGCTGCTGTTCGCCTCGGGCATGGCGGCGGCGACGGCGGTGTTCCAGGCGCTCGATCCCGGCGACCATGTGGTCGTTCCCGACGTGATGTACTGGGCCTTCCGCAACTGGGTGCATGGCCCGGCCACCCGCTGGGGCCTGCGGGTGGAAGGGGTGGACACCAGCAACACCGACGCGGTCCGGGCGTCGCTACGCCCCGGCGAGACGCGGCTGGTCTGGCTGGAGACCCCCGCCAACCCGCTGTGGACCGTCACCGACATCGCCGCGGTCGCCGAACTCGCGCATGACGCCGGGGCCTGGCTCGCCGTGGACAGCACGGTGGCGACCCCGGTGTTGACCCGTCCGCTGGAACTGGGCGCGGACATCGTCATGCATTCGGCGACCAAATACCTGAACGGCCATTCGGACGTCGTCGCCGGCACCCTGACCGCCGCCCGCAAGGACGAGTTCTGGAGCCGCATCAAGGCGGTGCAGGCCCAGCAGGGCGGCATCCTCGGCAGCTTCGAGGCCTGGCTTCTCCAGCGCGGCCTGCGCACCCTCTTCGCCCGCGTCCGCTGGCAGTGCGCCGCCGCCATGACCCTGGCGGAGCGCCTGTCCGCCCACCCGCAGGTGTCGGAGGTGCTCTATCCCGGCCTTCCCGGCTTCCGCGGCCACGGCATCGCCTCCCGCCAGATGACCGGCGGCTTCGGCGGCATGCTGTCGATCCGGGTGAAGGGCGGCACCCAGGCCGCCATCGACACCGCCGCCCATGTCGGCGTCTGGCGCCGCGCCACCTCGCTGGGCGGGGTGGAAAGCCTGATCGAACACCGCGCCAGCATCGAAGGCCCGACCTCCCCGGTTCCCGGCGACCTGCTGCGCCTGTCGGTCGGGCTTGAGTCGCCCGACGACCTGTTCGACGATCTGGCGCAGGCGCTCAATCGGGCGCTCCGCCAGGGGTGAGGAACGGCCTGCGTTTCCCCGTCACCGGGTAATATCGACGCAGGCCCCGGCCGCAGCCGCATTTCCGAGTATCCCCAACGCGGATAGGGCTTGACAGTGAGAATTATTCGCGACGTTATTCTCTGAGAATAAGTCGCACTTGCTGTCATTTCAGACCCCCGCCGTTCGAGGAGACCTCCATGTCGAAGCGCGCTGCCGGCCTTGCCGCCGTAGCCGTCGTTGCCCTGATGCCGTTCGCCGCCCAGGCGGCGGCGCCGGCCTACAAGGACGTGGCGAAGAACTACGCCGACATCGCCCATGCCGCCTACGAGGACGCGACCAACAGCGCCAAGGCGCTGAAGAAGGCGGTCGACGCCCTGGTCGCCAATCCGACGGAGGAGACGCTGGCGAAGGCGCGCGAGGCCTGGAAGGCCGCCCGCGTTCCCTACATGCAGACCGAAGCCTTCCGCTTCGGCAACCCGATCGTCGACGAATGGGAAGGCAAGGTGAATGCCTGGCCGCTGGACGAGGGCCTGATCGACTATGTCGACGAAGGCTATGCCGGCGGCGAGAGCAACCCCTACGCCAAGGCCAACGTCATCGCCAACCCGAAGATCACGGCCGGCGGCAAGACCATCAACGCGACGAAGATCACCAAGGAACTGCTGGCCGACAAGCTGCACGAGGCCGGCAAGGTCGAGGCGAACGTCGCCACCGGCTATCACGCCGTCGAATTCCTGCTGTGGGGCCAGGATCTGAACGGCACCGGCCCCGGCGCTGGTGCGCGCAAGGCCACCGACTACGCCAAGGGCAAGGACTGCACCAACGGCCATTGCGACCGCCGCGCCCAGTACCTGACCGTCGCCACCCAGATGCTGGTCGACGACCTCGCCGAGATGACGGCGGAGTGGGCGCCGAAGGGCAAGGCCCGCGCCTCCATCGCCAAGGCCCCGGAAGGCGAAGGGGTCGCCCGCATGCTGACCGGCCTGGGGTCGCTGAGCTACGGCGAGCTGGCGGGCGAGCGCATGAAGCTCGGCCTGATGCTGCATGACCCGGAGGAGGAGCATGACTGCTTCTCCGACAACACCCACAACTCGCACTATTACGACGTCGTCGGCATGGTGAACGTCTACAACGGCAGCTACACGCGCACCGACGGCAAGACCGTGTCCGGCGCTTCGCTGTCGCAGCTGGTCGCCGCCAAGTCCACCGATGCCGACGCCGCGGTGAAGACCGCCATGTCCGAGGCCATGAAGGCGATGCAGGCGATCAAGGACACCGCCGACAGCGGCAAGATGGCCTATGACCAGATGATCGCCGCCGACAACGAGGAGGGCAACAAGCTGGTCGCCGCCGCCGTCGACCGTCTCGTCGATCAGAAGAAGGCGCTCGAAGGCGCCGTCAACACCCTGGGTGTCTCCATCAGCATCGAGGGTTCCGACAGCCTCGACGATCCGTCGAAGGTCGGCAAGTAAGCCTGCATCCGGCTCCGGTCCCGCGCCTCATCCGCGCATGACCGTTTCCCCACCTTCCCTTCCGGGCCGTTCCGGTACGGAGGGGGCGGGAGCGGAGCCGGCCTTTTCCTGTCTGTCGTTTTCGGACCGCCGTCATGCCGCACCGCCTTGCCGCCCCGCTGTCCCGCCGTGCGCTTCTGCGCGCCGGGGGAACTGCCGTCGCGGCGGCGGCGATGGGCGGCACCGGAGCCGCCGCACCGGCCGCCGGCGCCCTCAAGCCCGGCTGGACCGGCCCCGTCCCCATCACCTCCGCCGGCGATCTGGTCGAGGTGGAACTGTTCGCGAAGCAGCGTCTTCAGCGCATCCTGCCGGAGCCCGCCGAGCCGTCGCCGCTGATCACCTATGCCGACAGCTTTCCCGGCCCGGTCATCCGCATGCGCAAGGGCCAGAGGCTGCGCGCCACGCTCGTCAACGGACTGGACGAGCACAGCTCGATCCACTGGCACGGCATCCGCCTGCCGAACCTGGAAGACGGCGTGCCCTATCTGACCCAGCCGCCGACCAGGCCCGGCGAGCGCCACGTCTATGAGTTCACCCCGCCCGACGCCGGCTCCTTCTTCTTCCATCCCCACTGCAACACGGTGGAGCTGCTGGGGCGCGGCCTTGCTGGCGTGCTGATCGTCGAGGAACCGGACGCGCCGAAGGTCGACGCCGACATCGTCTGTCTGGTCAAGGACTGGCAGTTGGACAAGACCGGCAGCTTCGGCGCCTTCATCACCGACCGCGGCGCGGCGCGCGCCGGCACCTTCGGCAGCGTGTCGACCGTCAACGGCGCCATCGATCCGGTGATCGAGGTTCCCGCCAACGGCGACATCCGCGCCCGGCTCTACAACATCGACAGCACCCGCGTGGTCGATCTGCGGGTGGAGGGGGCGGAGGCCTGGATCGTCGCGGCGGACGGCAATCCGCTGCCGCCCCGCCCGCTGGACGGCTGGCCGATGGGCCCGGCGATGCGCATCGACGTGCTGTTCCGCGCACCGGCCAGGGCCGGCCAGACCCTGCGGCTGACCAACGTCTATTCCGCCGAACCCCGGCCGCTCGCCACCTTCCGCGCCGTCGACCCCGCCCTGCCCAACAAGCGTTTCAAGCCGCGCGCCCTGCCCACCTCCACGATCCCCGAGCCGGATCTGAAGGACGCGCCGGTCATCCCGCTGGCCTTCTCCGCCACCGCGGTGGCGCAGAGCTTCGACCCGGCGATCCTGGCCGGCCTGCCCTATGCCGACTCGCTCTGCCTGTCGCAGAAGACCTTCTGGGCGATCAACCAGCAGAGCTGGCCGGAGGATGGGCACCAGCGTCTGCCGCCGCCGCTGGTCACGCTGGAGAAGGGCCGCAGCTACATCTTCGAGCTGGCCAACCTGACGCCGCACCTGCACCCGATCCACATCCACGGCTACACCTTCAAGGTGCTGTCGTCGGACGGCCGCAAGGTGGTGCCCCACCATGCCGACACCGTGCTGCTGGAGCCGAAGGAACGCCTGCGCGTCGCCATCAAGGCCGACAATCCCGGAGACTGGATGTTCCACTGCCACATCATCGAACACCAGGACACCGGCATGATGGGATATATCCGCGTTGCTTGAGATATCACTTCGCGGCACAGCGGTCGCGCTTGTTCTCCTTCTCGCTCCTGCCGCGCAGGCCGACAGCGGCCTCGACAACCGCATCGGCGAGGCGCTGTTCCGCCGCATGTGGGTGGCGGCGCCCACCGCGACCCAGGCGGCGGACGGTCTGGGGCCTCTCTACAACGCGCGGTCCTGCGCCGTCTGCCATCCGCGCGGCGGCGGCGGCCGTCCGCCAGACCCGGCGATGGCGGGGGACCAGGGCGTCGGCTATACGATCAAGCTGAACGACGACCCGGTCTATGGCCGGCAGATCCAGGCCAACGCCATCCTCGGACAGGTGATCGAAGGGCGCCCCCGTGTCACCTACCGGGAGGAGGAGGTGCGCTTCCCCGACGGCGAAATCGTCCGGCTGCGCCATCCCACCCCGGTGGTCGAGGATCTCGGCTATGGCCCGCTGGCCGAAGCGACGGTGATGTCCGCCCGCGTGCCTCCGCGGGTCCATGGCATGGGCCTGCTCGACCGCATCCCGGCCGAGGCGATCGAGGCGGAGGCGGCAAGGCAGGCGGCGTCCGGCGGTCCCGTGGCCGGCCGGGTGAACAATGTGACGGTGGACGGCAAGCGTCAGGTCGGCCGTTTCGGCTGGAAGGCGATGCACCCCACGCTCGAACATCAGGATGCGGAGGCCTTCAGCCTCGACATCGGCATGTCGACCCCGGCCTTTCCCGTACCCTGGGGCGACTGCACCCCGGCCCAGACCGCCTGCCGCAACGCCCCGCACGGCGACTCCAAGCAGTTCGAGGGGCTGGAAATCCCCAGCACGGTGATCGGCCTGATCGACGGCTACCTGCGCGACCTGCCGCCCGACGGCAGTCTGGAGGCGTCGAAGGACGAGGCCGGCGCCAGGCTGTTCGCCGACACCGGCTGCGCCGCCTGCCACCGCCCGTCCTGGCGCACGGTGGAGGATCCGTCCCATCCGGCCCTGTCCGACCGCGACATCTTCCCGCACAGCGACATGCTGCTGCACGACCTCGGCCCGGCGCTGGGCGATGGGCTGGCGATGGGCGAGGCGCGCGGAAGCGACTGGCGCACCACGCCGCTTTGGGGGCTGAACCGGCTGGCGGCAAAGGACGGGCAGCTATCGCTGCTGCATGACGGGCGCGCCCGCAGCGTGACCGAAGCCATCCTGTGGCACGGCGGCGAAGCCGAGGGAGCGAAGGACCGCTTCATGACCCTGCCTGCGGCGGAGCGGAAGCGGCTGGTGCGCTATGTCTTTGGTTTGTAAAGGATGGGCGGGGCTTTGATCCGCGTAACCGGCAGAAGGGATTTGATCGTATGCGACGCCGCATAGTGCTTGGACTGATGTCGGCCGCCGCCGTGGCCGCCCTGTTGCCCCGGACCCCGGCCTTCGCCGCCCGGCAGTCGGACAACGACAGCGCCTTCCTGGCCGGCATGGTCCGCACCCATGCCCTGCCCCGCTTCGACGCGCTGGCGGCGGCGGCCGACGCCTATGCCGACACGCTCGACCGCTTCGCCGCCAGCCCCAGCGCCGCCGGCCTGGAGGAGGCGCGGACGGCCCACACCCGGGTCACCGACGCCTGGGCCGGCGTGCAGCATCTGCGGCCGGGTCCGCTGACCGTGAACCTGCGGGCCGACCGCCTGTCCTTCTGGCCGGAACGGGCCGGCGTGGTCCAACGCCAGATCGGCCAGATTCTGCGCGACCAGGATCCGAAGCTGCTGCAGCCGGGGGCGCTCGCCCGCCAGAGCGCGGCCGTGCAGGGCCTGACCGTGCTGGAACGGCTGCTGTTCGACGAGAACGTCACGGTGGAGAGCTTCACCGGCAGCGACGCCAAGCGCTTCCGCGCGCGGCTCGCCGCCGCCGCCGCCCGCAACGTCGCCGCCATCGCGGCCGATGCGCGCGACGGCTGGAAGGAACTGGAGGCGCCGCTGGCCGCCGGTGAGGCGACCGTCCTCGGCCCCACCCCGTCGGAGGCGGTGAACACGCTCTACACCTCCGCCGTCACCGCGATGCAGGTGATCATCGATCAGAAGCTGATGGCCCCGCTCGGCACCGGCATCGAGGATGCCAAGCCGATGGTGGTCGAAGCCCTGCGCAGCGGCCGGGGGCTGCGCAACATCGCGCTGAATCTGGAAGGGCTGCGCGCCCTGCTGATGGGCGAGAATGGCGGGCCGGGCTTCGTCTCGCTGCTGCCGCCGGGCGAGGACGGAACCGCCGCGAAGCAGGCGGTCGACGGGAGCTTCGCCGCCGCGATCGGCGCCGTGGCGGCGGTGCCGGGTCCGCTGAACAAGGCGGTGACCGATCCGGCCGCCCGCCAGAAAACCGATGCCGCGCTGCGCCTGATCAAGGCGGCACGGGTGGAGATGCTGGGCACGCTCGCCCCGCTGCTGGACATCACGCTGGGCTTCAATGAGCTGGACGGGGACTGAACCCATGAGCGGGAAGGGAGCGATGGACCGCCGGCACATCCTCGGCCTGATGGCGGGCGGGAATCTGATTGGCGGGCGACTGCTGGGCGGTGGGCTGCTGGCCATGCTGACCGGCACGGCCCATGCCGCCGGCAACGGCACGATCTATCTCAACGCCTATGCCACCGCCGGGGCGGAGCCGAGCTACGGCGTCGCGGCGCTGGACCCTGCCGGCAAGGTGCTGTTCACCACCCCCACCCCCGGCCGCGCCCACGGCATCGTGCCGCGTCCGGCCATGGCCGAGGCCGTGGTCTTCTCCCGCCGGCCCGGCCGCTGGTTCCAGATCCTGTCGCTGGCCGACGGCACTCCCGGTCCGGTCCTGCGGGCGCCGGACGACCGCCGCTTCACCGGCCATGGCGGCTATTCCGCCGATGGCCGCACCCTCTATGTCGCCGAGGACGACGTCCCGCGCGAGGAGGGGGCCATCGGCGTCTATGACGCCACCGACGATTACCGCCGCACCGGCGCCATCCCGACCCACGGGCTGGGACCGCATGAACTGATCCTGATGCATGACGGCACCACGCTCGCGGTGGCCAATGGCGGCGTCATCACCCATCCCGACACTGGCCGGGCCAAGCTGAACCTCGACAGCATGGACGCCTCGCTGACCTATGTGGAGGCGGCGACCGGCAGGCTGCTCGACAAGGTCCGCCTGCCGGAGGAACACAGCAACCTCGGCATCCGCCACATCGCCCTGCTGGACGACGGCGGCGTCGCCTTCGGCATGCAGGACGAGCGGCCCATCGGCATGCTGCAGCCCCTGACCGGCGCGCACCGCCCCGGCAGCGGGGCCGTCCGCCTCTTCGATACGCCGGAGGACATGCTGTCGCGCATGCAGGGCTATATCGGCAGCGTCGCGTCGGACGGCAGGACCGTCGCCGCCAGTTCGCCGCCGGGCGGGATCATCGGGCTGTGGGACGCCGCGACCGGCGCCTGGCTCGGCTCGACCACGCTGACCGACGGCTGCGGGCTGGCGCCGAGCGACGAGGGGTATCTGGCGACCAGCGGGTTGGGCGTGATCGAACCGGTGTCGGTCAGCGCAACGGCAGGGCCGGAGCGCCGGGCGCCGGAATTCCGGTGGGACAACCACCTGACGCGGCGGCTGGGGTAAGGGAGCCGGCGGGGGAACGAAGCTAGGCCCCCACCCCAACTCTCCTCCGCCCGGCGGGGGAGGCTAGGTGGGGGCAATCGAAGCCTGCCCCTACCCCGCCAGCGCCGCCGCGTGATGGCGCAGGTGATCCTCGATGAACGTGCTGATGAAGAAATAGCTGTGGTCATAGCCGGGCTGCATGCGCAGCGTCAGCGGATGACCCGCCGCCTCCGCCGCGGCGACCAGCGCCTGCGGCTTCAACTGCGCCTCCAGGAAGCCGTCGCGGTCACCCTGGTCGATCAGGATCGGCAAACGCTCCTTCGCCTTGCCGATCAGCGCGCAGGCGTCCCAGTCCAGCCAGCGGTCCTGGTCCGGTCCCAGATAGCGGCCGAACGCCTTCTCGCCCCAGGGAACCGCCGCCGGGTTGACGATGGGGGCGAAGGCCGACACCGCCTTGTAGAAGCCGGGATGCTTCAGCGCGCAGACCAGCGCGCCATGCCCGCCCATCGAATGGCCGGCGATGGAACGGCGGCCGCTGACCGGGAAATTCCCTTCGACCAGCGCCGGCAGTTCCCGCGTCACATAATCGTGCATGCGGTAATGCCGCGCCCACGGCTCCTCCGTCGCATCGACGTAGAAGCCCGCGCCCTGCCCGAAATCCCAGGCGCCGTCGGGATCGCCCGGCACCCCTTCGCCGCGCGGGCTGGTATCGGGGGCGACGATGGCAAGGCCCAGCTCAGCCGCGACGCGGAAGGCGCCGGCCTTCTGGGTGAAGTTCTCGTCGGTGCAGGTCAGGCCGGACAGCCAATAGAAGACCGGCACCTTGGCGCCGTCCTCCACCTGCGGCGGCAGGAAGATGGCGAAGGTCATTTCGCAGCGCACCGCCGCGGACTGGTGCCGCACCCGCTTCAGCCGGCCGCCGAAGACGCGGGTTTCCGACAGGGTGGTGAGGGGGTCGGTCATGGAACTGCCCTTTTCAAAGTCGCTGTCGCAAAACGCTCCCCTCCCCCGCTGCGGGAGAGGGGAGCGCCGTCATCCTAGCAGCCGTGGCCTTACTGGTTGTAGAGGATGACCGAGCGGATGCTCTTGCCCTCATGCATCAGGTCGAAGGCGTGGTTGATGTCCTCCAGCCCCATGGTGTGGGTGATGAAGGTATCCAGCTCGAACTCGCCGCGCAGGTAGCGCTCCACATATTCCGGCAGCTCCGAGCGGCCCTTGACGCCGCCGAAGGCGGAACCGCGCCAGACGCGGCCGGTCACCAGCTGGAACGGACGGGTGGAGATCTCCTCGCCGGCGCCGGCGACGCCGATGATCACCGACTCGCCCCAGCCCTTGTGGCAGCATTCCAGGGCGGCGCGCATGATCTGAACGTTGCCGATGCACTCGAAGCTGTAATCGACGCCGCCGTCGGTCATCTCCACCAGCACTTCCTGGATCGGGCGGTCGAAGTCCTTCGGGTTGATGACGTCGGTGGCGCCCAACTGCCTGGCGATCTCGAACTTCGACGGGTTGATGTCGATGCCGATGATGCGGCTGGCCTTCGCCATGGTGGCGCCGATGATGGCCGACAGGCCGATGCCGCCCAGGCCGAAGATGGCGACGGTCGAGCCCGGCTCCACCTTCGCCGTGTTCATCACCGCGCCCATGCCGGTGGTGACGCCGCAGCCCAGCAGGCAGACCTTTTCCAGCGGCGCGGCCTTGTTGATCTTGGCGAGCGCGATCTCCGGCAGTACCGTGTATTCGGAGAAGGTCGAGGTGCCCATATAATGGGCGATCTGCTTGCCCTTCAGCGAGAAGCGGCTGGTGCCGTCCGGCATCAGGCCCTTGCCCTGGGTCGCGCGGATCGCCTGGCACAGGTTGGTCTTGCCGGACAGGCAGAATTTGCACTTGCCGCATTCCGGGGTGTAGAGCGGGATGACGTGGTCGCCGACCGCGACGGAGGTGACGCCGGGGCCGACCTCCACCACCACGCCGCCGCCCTCATGGCCGAGGATGCAGGGGAAGACGCCTTCCGAATCCTTGCCGGACAGGGTGTAGGCATCGGTATGGCAGACGCCGGTGGCGACGATGCGGACCATCACCTCGCCGGCCTTGGGCGCCGCGACTTCGACTTCCTCGATTTCCAGCGGACGGTTGGCTTCCCAGGCGACGGCGGCGCGTGACAGGACCATGTGGCTTTCCTTCCCGAAAACGGTTTCGCCAATGAGGATTGGCATTTGATTACCGCAGTGTAGCCCGCGAGCGGTCATTGCCAGAACGGCGATTTTGGGAATAGATTTTTGCCGTGCGGGGATAATGTCCGGATGGCCTTGGGAGAATGACCATGAGCGGCTGGGACGGCATCGACGAATTCGTGGCGGTGGCCGAAACCGGCAGCTTTTCCCGTGCGGCGGAGCGTCTGCGCGTCTCCTCCTCCCATGTCAGCCGCAGCGTGGCGCGGCTGGAGGACCGGCTGCAGGCCCGCCTGTTCTACCGCACCACCCGCAAGGTCAGCCTGACGGAGAGCGGCCACGCCTTTCTCGCCCGCTGCCGGCGGCTGGCCGAACAGCGCGACGAGGCTTTCCTGGCGGTGGGCGCGCTTCAGGGCGACAGCGACAGCGAGATCAAGGGAATGCTGCGCATGACCTGCGCCACCGCCTATGGCGAGCGCTTCGTCATGCCGCTGATCAACGACCTGATGGAGCGCCACCCCCAGCTGAGCATCGAGGTGGAGCTGACCAACCGGCAGCTCGATCTGGTGCAGGAGGGCTATGATCTGGCGATCCGCCTCGGCCGCCTCAGCGAATCGAGCATGGTGGCGACCCGCATCGCCCCGCGGGTGATGCATCTCTGCGCGGCGCCGGCCTATCTCGACCGCCACGGCATCCCCGACGGCCTGGCAAACCTCGGCACCCACCAATGCCTGATCGGCACCTCCGATCACTGGCTGTTCGACGACGAAGGGCAGGACTGGCTGTTCCGTCCGCGCGGCCGCTGGCGCTGCAACAGCGGCTTCTCGGTGCTGGATGCCGCGTTGCGGGGATTCGGGCTTTGCCAGTTGCCGGATTACTACGTGCGCGTGCCGATGGCGGAGGGGCGGTTGGTTTCCCTGCTGGATCGCCACCGGCCGCCGAACACCGCGGTGTGGGCGGTCTATCCGCAGAAGCGCCATGTGCCGCCCAAGGTGCATGCCGCGATCCGGCATCTGAAGGAAGGGCTGGCGCAGCGGGCGGAATACCGCTGAGCAACGAACCTCGCTCAATGCAAATGCGAATGACTTGCATTATCATTTTGAGCAGCCTAATCTCCGCCTGTCTTCAATGCGGAGTTCGCCATGCCCACCATGTCGTCCCATCGCCGCGCCATGCCGCCGCGCCAGCGATTCCAGGATCTGCACGCGGCGGAGGCGCTGGTCGTGTCCGTTCTGCGCCTGTGGGCCGAACCCCTGCGCGAGCCGGAGCGCCAGCATCCGCACTGGCAGGACGGAATGACCACGGCGGGTCTGTCAAACGACGCCGCGGTGGCCTTCGACACGCTGATGCGCATCGTTCTGGCGGCCACCACCCGCCCGCTGGACCTGCACCGGCCGCCCTGCCCGTCGCTAGGCATCGACGAGGCGCTGTTGCTCGACATGCTGCGGCTCGCCCAGCAGGGGCAGCATGGTGAAGCCGGAGTGCTGATGAACGATTGGCTGCCGCTGGCGGGCGTGCGGATGGCGATGGCGCCGCTCTGCGTCCTGGCCTCCGCCCTCAGCCGCGCCGGATTGCTGATGCCCGACCCGGAGGCGGAGGACCTTCGGCCCCATCGGACGGCGGCCGGGCGCATGGACCGCCCCCACCCGACTGCCGACCGCGGCGCCACCCTGCTCCACTGAACGGGGCCGCTTCTCAGCGGCGCACCGCGGCGACGATGCGGTCGGAGAAAATGGCGACCGCCTGGCTCATCGCCCGCACCAGGGCATCCGGCCCGGCGCTGGCGGCAGAGACGTCCACCGCCTCTCGCGTCGGGCCGATCTTCCGTGCGCCGCCGGCCTGGGTCAGGCTCCATTGCGCGTCCAGCACCACCCGGCCGCTGATGTCGGCATCGAAGCGCAGGATGGTGACGGCCAGCACCGCCGTGCCCTCTTCCACCGCGCTGCCGGCCACCGGCAGGACGGTCACGCCGGGCAGGCGCGCCGTCAAATCGCCGGTAAGGGTGGAGCGGAGCCCGTCGGCCAGAGGCTCGGCCCAGCGGTTGAACTCCAGTTCCTTCACCCGGTTGCTGTCGATGCGGACGACGATCTGAGGCCGGTCGATCAGCATCGGCAGGTCCAGCGATCCCAGCGCCAAGGTTTGAAACGCGGTGCGGACCGGCTGCGCCGTTCCTGACGGCGGCACCACCGCCAGCGTGTAGAGCTGGCTGTCCGGCGCCGACTGGCAGGCCGCCAGCACCAGCAAGGGCAGCGCCATCGCCGCCCCCCGCAATCCGCGCATCCGCTCCATCCTCATTCCTTCCCCCATCCCTTACCGTCTCTTGCCCCAAATCAGCGCATCGGGGTGGCGTTCCAGATAGTCGGCCAGCACGCGGAAGGACCGCGCGGCGTCGTTCAACTGCCGCAGCACCTCCGGCAGGTCGGGCTGCCCGCCGCTTCCGGTCATCAAGCCGTTGGCGCTGTTCAACGCTCCCTCCGCCGCCGTCGCCACCCCGCGCAGACTCCTCACCACCTCCGGCAATTGGCGGTTGGCATTGCGCATCAGCGCGTCGGCGCTGCCCAGCGCCTTGGCGAGTTCCGCGAGGGAGCGCGCGAGGTCCGGGGAGCCGGCAAGGCCGCTCACCGATTGCAGGGTGCCGCGCAGATCGGCGATCAGCGCGTCCAGCGGCAGCGCGGAAATCTTGTCCATCACCTCGCCTGCCGACGCCATGATCGAATCAAGGTCGCTGGACGCCACCGTCGGCAATTCCGACCGGTCCGGCCCCAGTGCGGGCGGCATGTCCGGCGCGTAGTCGAAGAACACCAGCCTTTGCCCGGTCAGCAGGTTTCCGGATGCCAGACGGCCGCGCAGGCCCTTTTCCACCTGGGTGGCGACCAGCCGGCGCACGGCAGCCTCGTCCAACGGCCGGTTTTCCTGAACATCATAGGTCCGGACGACGAGTTCCGGTTCGAAATCGATGAAGACGGGGATGCGAAGTTCCTGCGTCGCCTCGTCATACTCCAGCCGCACGGCGGCCACATGCCCGACCGTCAAGCCGCGCAACAGCACCGGCGCCCCCGCCTGGAGTCCCTGGACCGAACCGGGGAACTCCAGCCGATAGCGCACGCGCAGCCGGTCGCGCGCCGCCACGGCCGCGGCCTGATCCTCATAGAGCGTGAAGGTGGACCAATCCTTCGCCTGCACTCCGGCCTCCGGATCGGGCGGGGTTTCCAGCACCACGCCGCCCAGCGCCAGCGCCCTCAGCGATTCCATCTGGAACTTAAGTCCCTCGGCCCCAGCGGTGAACTGGATACCCGACGACCGCCAGAACCGGCTCCCCTCGCGCACGAGTCCCTCATAGGGGGCGCGGACGAAGATGGAGACCGACACCGTGCGGTCCTGGGGCGACAGGTTGTAGCCCATCACCTCGCCCACCTGGACGCCACGGAAATAGACCGGCGACCCCTGCGCCAGCGATCCCAGCTGCTCCGCCTTCAGGGTGAAGCTGCGGCCCGGCGTGTCGGCGCGGACCACCGGCGGTTCGTCCAGCGCGTAGAACTCTCGCCGCTCCGCGCCGCCGCCGGGCTCCATCTCCACATAGGTGCCGGACACCACGGTGCTCAGACCGGACACCCCGCCAAGGCTGAGGCGAGGCTCCACCACCCAGAAGCGGGTTCCCTCCCTCAGGTGCTGGCTGGCGGTGCGGTCCATGCGGGCGGTGGCGATCACCTGGGACAGGTTGTCGGACAGGCGGACCGACTCGATCACGCCGAGATTGACGTTCTTGAGCTTGATCGGGGTCCGCCCGGCCTCCAGCCCGTCGCCGGACTGGAAGATGATGACGATCTGCGGACCGCGGTCCTCCAGCCATTGCCAGCCGAGCCAGCCGACGATCAGCGCCGCCACCAGCGGCAGCAGCCACAGGAGGGACAGCCTCGGGCGCGTCGATACCTCGACCTCCGGCGGAGGAGAAGGCGGCGGAGCGGCGGGAGATGCGGGCGGAGGGGGCTGGCCGGAGTCAGTCATGCCGCCCCCCGTCCGCCCGGTCCCACATCACGCGCGGGTCGAAGACGTGGCTTGCCAGCATGGTCAGGATGACCACGGCGGCGAAGGCGATCGCGCCGGAATCGGCGCGGACGGAGGCGACGGCGCCGAACTGCACCAGCGCCGTGAGGATGGCGATCATGAATACGTCCACATTGGACCAACGCCCGATGGCGTCGATGAAACGATAGAGGCGGGTCCGTCCCCGCAGCCGCGCAGCCGATCCGCGCCATGCCGTGACGACGAACCAGAGCAACCCGCCCAGCTTCAGCAGCGGCACCGCGATGCTGGCGATGAAGACCAGCAGCGCCAGCGGCCACATGCCGGACGCCGCCAACTCCCCGACGCCGCCCAGGATCGTGCTGGGATCGCCCCGGCCGAAATTGACGACGGTCATCACCGGCAGCAGGTTGGCCGGCACATAGAGAATGGCGCTGGTCGCCACCAGGGCCGTGGTCCGTTGCAGACTGTCGGGTTCCCGCTTGTGCATACGGCTGTCGCAGCGGGTGCAGAGGTGCGGCACGGGCTCATGGTCATGGCCGTGGACCCGCTGGCAGACCGGGCAGGAGACCCAGCGCCGGGGGAAGGGCGAAGGGCCGGCAGGCACATGGTCGATGGCCGACCATAGCGCCCGGCGGTCGAGCCCCTGGTCCATCACGGTGATCGCCAGCACATAGCCGCCGAGCGCCAGCCCGCCGGTCAGCATTTCCGCATTGGCGAATCCGTACAGCTTGGAATAGCCGACCAGCAGGCCGAGCAGGAAGACGTCCAGCATCGCCCAGGGGCGCAGAGTCTCGGTCAGGGCGAACAGCCGGGCGATCACGCGGGGCGATTTCGGCGGACGTCCGCCGTGCAGGCTGAGCAGCACGGCGATCACCGCCGACACGCGGACCACCGGCGCGCCCAGCACCAGCGTCCCGACCAGCAGCGCCAGCGGCCACATCCCCTGGTCGGCCAACTCCTCCAACCCGGTCGCCACCAGACCGTCGCGGATGTTCCCCTGGATATTCACCGCCATCAGCGGAGCGACGGCGATCAATCCCAGCAGCAGCAGCGCGGTCAGCGCCATGGGCAGGGCATGACGCACCCCGCCCGCGACATGCCGGTACAGCAGCGAGCCGCACCGGGTGCAGACGGCCCGGCCGCCGCGAGGCAATTCACGGGCACGGTGAAGCCGCCCGCAATCCGGGCATCCGACCAGATCGTCCCGAACCGTCGCCCGAGGCCCCCTCAACCCGTCCTTGCCCTGCCACATCGACATGCACGCGCCCGAACCGACTTTATCGTAAATCCCGCACTCCAATTGGCTTTTTCAGGCGGCTGCGCAAGCCCCGGCGAACGGGATAGGCGATTTTCCGCCGCGTCGCAGCAAAACCTCCCGCCGGACCAGGAATTGGCGATTGACCGTAAGATTATGTACATACATTATCGCCGAACGTCATATCGGGGCGCGGAGAGCGGGGTGCAGGGGGTGGCACGGCAAGGCCTGACCGGACGGGACCGCGGCGGCGGACCGGCATCCACGCCGGCACGCGCCCCGCGGAACGAGCTTGCCCCCGATGGCCAAGCACTCGACGGCCAAGCCCTTGACCGACAAGCACTTGACGGCCTTACCCTCGACGGCCGGGGCGCGCTGTTCGACCAGATCAAGCGCGCCGTCGCCGGCCAGATCCTGCGGGGGCGCTGGCAGGCCGGCCAACGCCTGCCCAACGAGGCGGAGTTGTCGAGCCTCTACGGCGTCTCCCGCCAGACCGTGCACAAGGCCATCGCATTGCTGGCGCGGGAGGGTTTCCTCGTCCGCCGCCGCCGTGCCGGAACCTTCGTCGCCACCGGCCGCCGCGACCGTTTCGCCCTGCCCATCGAGGACATCGGCGACGTCGTCGCGCGGGAGGGCCGTGTTTACGAGTTCCGCATCCGGGAACGCAAGAGCATAAGCAACGGACAGGGCATCCGCTGGCCCGACCTGCCCGACGGTGCGCCGATCCTGGCGCTGGAATGCCTGCATTTCAGCGACGGGACGCCGATCCAGCATGAGCGGCGCCTCGTCAGCCTCGACGCCGTTCCCGAAGTGGCGGAGGAACCGTTCGACAGCGTGGCGCCCAGCCGCTGGCTGGTCGAGCGGGTTCCCTGGTCATCGGCCGACCATACGGTGCGCGCGGTCAACGCCACGGCGGAGATGGCGGCGCTGCTGGGGGTGGAGGCCGGGGCTGCCTGCCTGTCGATCCGGCGGCAGACCATGCATCTCAGCCGGCCGGTGACGCTCGTTCATTTCCTCTCGGTCGGCGACCGGTTCAGCCTGAGCGGTTCGTCGATCACCGACAGCGCGACCGAGTTGAATTTGTAAACACAAAAGGACCGGCCACAGTTGGCCGGCCACCACCGGGGACCACTCACGATGGAGAGCAAGGGTATGGTTCGGACGATGTTCAAGGCGGCGCTGCTCGGCGCCACTCTGCTGGTGACCGGCGCCGCCGCCGGCACGGCGATGGCCGATACGCTGGCCGACGTGAAGAAGGCCGGTGTCCTCACCGTCGCCACCGAGATGCAGTTCCCGCCGTTCGACTTCCTCGAGAACAACGAATACAAGGGCGTCGACCGCGACCTGATCGACGAGGTGGCGAAGGAACTGGGCGTCAAGCCCAAGTATATCGACCTGCCCTGGACCAGCGTCCTGCCCGGCCTGGAAGCCAAGAAGTTCGATCTGGTCATCGCCCCGGTGACGATCACGAAGGAGCGCATGAAGCGCTATGCCTTCACCGTTCCGATTTCCGAGGCGACCGCCGCGATCATGAAGCGCACCGACGACAAGAGCATCAACAAGCCGGAGGACATCGCCGGCAAGAAGGTCGGCGGCGGCAAGGGCACCTCGCAGCTGGCCCAGCTCAAGGAATACGCCCAGACCCTGCCGACCCCGCCGGACGTGCGCGAATATGTCGACAGCAACCAGTCCTACGCCGATCTGGCCGCCGGCCGCATCGACGCCTCGGTCAACTCGCTGCCGAACCTCGCCTTCGCCGCCGCCAAGCGCAATGAGACCTTCACCGTCGTCCAGCCGCCCTTCGGCAAGCCCTCCTACTTCTCGTGGGTCGGCCGCCTCGGCGATGACGACAAGAGCCTGATCGAGGCGGTCAACGCCGCGCTGGTGAAGATCCAGAAGGACGGCCGCATGGCCGAGATCCAGAAGAAGTGGTTCGGCGTCTCGCAGGAACTGCCGACCACCGTTCCGGAACCGCAGCTGTAAGGCTGGGGCACAACCTTCCCTCTCCCGCCACGGGAGAGGGAGGGGACCCACGAAGTGGGGAGGGTGAGGGGCAATCCGGACATGGATTCCTCGATCCTTGCATCACCCCCCGCCCTTCCCATGGCTTGCGCCATGGGCCCCTTCCCTCTCCCGGGTCGGGAGAGGGGCAGGATCGCTCGACAAAGGCCCATCAATGAAGTTCAGCGTCATCATCGACGCCCTTCCCCATCTGTTGGGGGCGGCCGTCACGACCGTCTGGGTCTCGCTGCTCGGCGTGCTGCTGGGACAGGTGATCGGCCTGGTCGTCTGCGTGGCGCGGCAGTCCGGCAACTGGGCGGCGGACATGGCGGGCGGCGTCTATGTCAGCTTCTTTCGCGGCGTGCCGCTGCTGATCCAGCTTCTGCTGATCTACTACATGCTGCCGCTGATCGGCATCGACGTGCCGCCGCTGGTCGCCGCCATCACCGCGCTGGGCCTCGCATCGGGCGCCTATGTATCGGAGATCTACCGCGGCGCGCTGAACGCCGTCCCGCACGGCCAATCCGAAGCGGCGCTGGCGCTGGGCTTCCCCGGATCGGCCATCTGGACGCGCATCCTGCTGCCGCAGGCCTTCCGCATCTCGGTGCCGGCCCTGGTCAACGAGCTGATCCTGCTGCTGAAGGCGTCCTCGCTGATATCGGTCGTCGGGGTGGCGGAGTTGACGCGGACCGCCCAGACCATTTCGGCCAGCAACTACCGACCGCTCGAGATCTACCTCGCGGCCGGCCTCATCTATCTGGCGATCAACGGCGTGCTGGCCCTGTTCGGCACGCTGGTCGAACGCCGCCTGCAACAGGCCTGATCCGATGTTGGACTTCGCCATCCTCGTCCAGTACGGCCCGGCGCTGCTGCGCGGCTTCGGCGTCACCATCCTGTGCTGGGGCGCCGGCAGCCTGATCGGCATGGTGCTGGGCTTCGTCCTGATGCTGCTGCGCCAGATCCCGCTGAAGCCGCTGCGCTGGGTCATCCGCGCCTATATCGAGGTGATCCGCGGCACGCCCTTCCTGATCCAGCTGTTCCTGCTCTACAGCGGCGGCCCGTCCATCGGCCTGCGGCTGGAGGCGACCACCGCCGGCATCATCGGCCTCGGCATCTACGGCAGCGCCTATTTCGCCGAGATCTTCCGCGCCGGCTATCAGGCGGTGCCGAAGGGACAGGTGGAGGCGGCACTCAGCCTCGGCATGTCCTACGGCTCCATCCTGCGCCGGGTGATCGTGCCGGCCATGCTGGTGTCGACCATCCCGGCCATCGTCAACATGTTGGCGATCCTGACCAAGGAGACGGTGGTGCTGTCGATCATCACCGTGCCCGAACTGATGTACGAGATGCAGACGATGGCGGCGGAGACCTTCGCCACCTTCGAGACGATCGTCGGCATGGCGCTGTTCTACTGGCTGCTGGTGGAGGTGGTGTCGCGCCTGGGCCGCCGGCTGGAGGCCCGCGTCACCCGTTTCCTGACCCATGCGTCGCCGCAGGGGGATTCGACCCAGACCGCAACCGCGAGGGCGTGATGACCGCCGTTTCCGAAACCGCCTCCCCGCCCCGTTCCGCCGCCGCCGCCGATGCCGTGCCGATGGTTTCCATCCGCGGCGTCAGCAAGAGCTTCGGCACCAACGAGGTGCTGCGCGACATCGACCTGACCGTCAACAAGTCGGAGGTCGTCTGCCTGATCGGCCCCAGCGGATCGGGCAAGAGCACGCTGCTGCGCTGCATCAACTTCCTGGAGGTCTACGACCGCGGCGAGATCCGCATCGAAGGCAAGCTGGTCGGCTACACCGAAGGCACGCCGCGCCGCCGCCTGTCGAACCGCGACCTGCGGGATCTGCGGCGCAACGTCGGCATGGTGTTCCAGCAGTTCAACCTGTGGCCCCACATGACCGCGCTGGAGAATGTGGCGGAAGCCCTGGTGCAGGTCCGCGGCATGGACAAGGCCGCAGCATCCGCCCACGCCCGGCGCATGCTGGACCGGGTGGGGCTGTCCGCCAAGGCCGACAGCTATCCCGCCCGGCTGTCCGGCGGCCAGCAGCAGCGCGTCGCCATCGCCCGCGTCATCGCGATGGAACCGCACCTGATGCTGTTCGACGAGCCGACCTCTGCGCTGGATCCCGAACTGGTGGGCGAGGTGCTGCAGGTCATGCGCGATCTGGCGGCGGACGGCATGACCATGGTGGTGGTGACGCACGAGATGGGCTTTGCGGCGAATGTCGCCGACAGGGTGGCCTTCCTCGACCATGGCCGCATCGCCGCCTTCGGCACCCCGCGCGAGGTCTTCCACGAATCCACCGAACCGCGGGTGCAGCAGTTCCTTCAGACCTACCATGAGCGCAACAGCTTTTGACCGTCCGGCCGCAACGTGGTTCCGAGGGCAAGGCGATCCGAGCCGGGCAGGAGGATGACCATTCGGACCTGCGACGATGGCCTTGCCCGATGCTGGCCGGATATGAATAACTGCGGCCCCAACAGCTCCAATCGGGGAGCTTTCATCGGCCCGAAGGGCGGCAGGCGGAATGACGGAGCCTTACTACGGACAGGGCAGCTTCAGTGCGGCACTGTACGACCTGATCGATGGCGCGCTGTGTCCGGAGAGTGAGGCATCATTCTATCGAACGCTCGCGATCGGCGGCGGAACGCCGATCCTGGACATCGGTGCCGGAACCGGACGGCTGACCTTCGCACTTGCCGAGGCCGGGCACGAAGTGATCGGTCTCGACCTTTCCGACGACATGCTTGCGATCGCCCACCGCAAGCTGGAGGCCGCCGACGAGGCTGTGAAGAGGCGTGTGTCATTCATTCAGGCGGATATTTGCCAGGCGGACGTTTGCGCGCTCCGCCTCGGCCGCCGCTTCGATCTCGCGATCGCTCCCTTCCGCGTCTTCAATTTTCTTTTGAACGACGACGACAGAAGCAGGTTTCTGGACGGCCTGCATCGGCTTCTGTCCGATAACGGCCGGGCCGTCCTCGATTGCTGGGGGGCCTGCGACAACGACAGCCGTCTCCGCCCGGCCCACCGGAATCCAAGGGTGCTCATCAATCTGGAGGGTTCTCCCTTCAACGTCGCCCGAACCTTCAAGAGTAATCAGGTAGATCAGGAAAGGAAGATCGCGCAATTCACCGTCACCTATGAGATATTGGACAAGGAAAATAGGGTCCTGAGAAGCAAAGATGAGGTTCTGGAATTGCGCTGGTGCACTTCGGAAGAAATGCGGGCATTGTTTACCCGCCACGGCTTCCGGGTGGTGGCGGAACTCGGCGGCTTCGATGCCACTCCGGCAACCTCCCCTGGCGACCGGATTTGGATCGTCGAGCCCATGACTCACCGGTGAGCCATGGCGGGATTGCGCCAAGCTTGACCGTCTTGACCCTGGATGGGGACTTGTTCCCCTCTGGCACCCCGCCCGCAAACCGGCTAAGTAGCTTTCGCAAGCGCAACAGGACTGCAACGCGAAAGCCCCGTCTCCATCGATGATCGAACTCCGGTCCGTCACCCACGCCTATGGCGACCGTCCCGTCCTGCACGATCTGTCGCTGCGGCTGGCGGAACGGCGCATCGCCATTCTCGGCGGCAACGGGTCGGGAAAGAGCACGCTGGCGCGGTTGCTGAACGGGCTGATCGTGCCGACGACCGGCAGCGTCGCCGTCGATGGACTGGACACGCGGACCGACGGACGCGCGGTGCGCCAGCGGGTCGGCTTCGTCTTCCAGAATCCGGACACCCAGATCGTCTACCCGACGGTGGAGGAGGACATCGCCTTCGGGCTGAAGGCGCGCAAGCTGCCGAAGGACGAGATCGCCCGCCGCGTGGCCGGGGCGCTGGAGCGCTACGGTCTCGACCGCTACCGCCACCAGCCGGCCCACCAGATGAGCGGCGGCGAGAAGCAGCTGCTCGCCATCGCCGGGGTGCTGGTGCTGGAGCCGGCCTACGTGGTCTTCGACGAGCCGACCACCCTGCTCGACCTGCGCAACCGCCGCAAGGTGATCGAGCTGCTGCGCGGCCTGCCGCAGACGGTGATCGTCGTCACCCATGACCTGGACATGGTGAAGGACTTCGACCGGGCGCTGGTTCTGGAGGATGGCCGCGTCGTGGCCGACGGTCTGCCGGCGGACGCCATACCCGCCTATGTGGAACGGCTCGGCTGATGCTGGGGCTCTACCTGCATCGGGAGTCGGCGATCCACCGCCTGCCGGCGGGAGCGAAGCTGGGCGGCCTGCTGCTGGTGACCATCCTGGTGCTGGCTCTGCCCGGCGCCTGGGGAGCGCTGGCCGCCGGGGCGGTCGGCGCCGCCGTGCTGGTGGCGGCGAAGCTGCCGGTCCGGCGGGTGCTGAAGGAGTTGCGGGCGCCGGTGGTCATGCTGACCCTGCTGTTCGGCTTCCAGGCGCTGCTGGCCGGCGGCGGGTGGGAGGAGACGGCGGTCGCCGTCGCCCGCTTCGCCGCCCTGATCCTGCTGGCGACACTGGTCACGCTGACCACCCGCGTCATGGACATGGTCGAGCTGTTCGAGCGGCTGTTCGGCCTGCTGCGCCCGGTCGGGGTCAATCCGGCCAAGATGGCGCTGATGCTGGCCCTGGCCATCCGCTTCATCCCCCTGCTGGGCGAGCAGGTGCGCGAGGTGCGGATGGCCCAACGCGCCCGCGGCGTCGAGCGCAACATAGCCGCCCTGTTCGTTCCGCTGCTGGTCAAGATCCTCACCATGGCCGATGATCTGACCGCCGCATTGGAAGCGCGGGGATACGATCCGGCAGAAACCGGAACCAGGAACACCTCTCAACGATAACGCCGTCAGCCGAAGGAAGCGTCCGTCATGCTGTCCACCCGCGACCTCGTCCTCTGCGCCCTGTTCGCCGCCCTGCTGGGCGGGCTCGGCATGGCGCCGCCGATCCCGCTCGGTTTCCTGCCGGTTCCGATCACCGCGCAGACGCTGGGCGTCATGCTGGCCGGCACCATCCTGGGCGCAAGGCGCGGCGGCATCGCGGCCCTGCTGTTCGTGCTGCTGGTCGCCGCCGGTCTGCCGCTGCTGGCCGGCGGGCGCGGCGGCATCGGCGTGCTGATGGGCCCGACCGGCGGCTTCGTGCTGGCCTTCCCGCTGGCCGCCTTCGTCACCGGCTGGCTGGCGGAGCGTTTCGCCACCGGCGCCAATCCCATCCGCCTGTTCGCGGTCAGCGTCGGCGGCGGGGTTCTGGTCGTCTATGCCGGCGGCATTCCCTGGCTGTGGCTGGTCGCCGGCCTGCCGATCGAAAAGGCGGTCTTCGGCTCGCTGGCCTTCGTGCCGGGCGACCTGATCAAGGCCGGCGTCGCCGCCGTCGCCGCCTCGAGCGTCCGCCGGGCCGGCATCCTGCCGATCCATGCTTGATAAAGAAATGCCCGAGCGATCGTCGCCGAGCGGCGGCATCGCCGGGGCGGACAATCTCGCCCGCCCCTTCGCGCTGGCGGCCGGGCGCAATCCCGGCCATCCCGCCCTTGTCTTCGACGGCGTGGCGGTGTCCTACGCCGCCCTGCTGGAACAGGCGCGGCGGGCGGGATGCGGGGTGGCGGCCATGCGGAAGGACGGCGCCCCGCCGCGCGTGGCGCTCAGCCTCGGCAATCGTGCGGAACTGCCGGCCCTGTTCTTCGGCATCGTCGCGGCCGGCGGCATCGTCGGGCTGTTCGACCCGAAATGGAGCGCCGCGCAGACCGCCGCGGCGCTGGATACCTTCCAGCCGGACCTGAACCTGACGACGGAGACCGCCGCCGCCTGGATCGCCGCACAACCGGCGGGCTGGAGCATTCCGGCGGTCGATCCGAAGACGCCGTTTCTGGTCGGTTTCACCTCCGGCACCACCGGGCGGCCGAAGGCCTTCATCCGCAACCAGGGCTCCTGGCTGGCGACGCTGGAGGCGAGCCGGGCGGAGTTCGGCATCGGACCCGACGACATCGTTCTGGTGCCCGGGCCGCTTGTCCATGGCCTCGGCCTCTATGGCGCGGTGGAAGGGCTGTCGGCCGGCGCCACGATCCGCGTCCAGCCGAAATTCGACCCGGCGGACGCGGCAACCCAGTTGGCGGAGTGCGGCGTCACCACGCTCGTGCTGGTGCCGACGATGCTGGTCGGCATCCTCGACGCGGCGGAACGCGACGGCCGGCGCTTCCCCGCCCTGCGCCGGGTGGTCTGTTCCGGCGCGAAGCTGGCGCCGGCGGTGCATGACCGGCTGGCGGCGCTGTGTCCCGACGCCACGGTGCTGGAGTATTACGGCGCATCCGAACTGAGCTTCGTCAGCCTGCGCTCGTCGCGCGAGGGGGCGCCCGCGGACAGTGTCGGCCGCCCCTTCCACGGGGTGGAGTTGAGCCTGCGGGACGACGACGGCAACCTTGTGGAGCGCGGCCGGCCCGGCACCGTCTGGGTGCGGAGCGGCATGCTGAGCGACGGCTATCTCGGCACCGGCGACGGCGCCGGCTATCGCGAGCGGGACGGCTGGGGCACGGTCGGCGATTACGGCTGGATCGACGACGGGGGCTGGCTGCGGCTGGTCGGACGGGCAGGCGACATGGTCATCACCGGCGGCCTGAACGTCTATCCGGCGGAGGTCGAGGCGGTGTTGCGCGCCCATCCCGCGGTGGCGGAGGCGGTGGTGTTCGGCCTGCCCGACCCCTATTGGGGCGACGCCCTGTCCGCCGTGGTCTGGTGGCGCGAGAGCGCGGGCGCCACGCTGGCGGAGCTTCGCGGCTGGTGCCAGGAGCGGCTGGAGGCCTACAAGGCGCCGCGGCGGATGTTCACCGCGGCCGACATGCCCCTGACCGGCAGCGGCAAGATCGCCCGCAGCGACGTGCGCGAACGGGCGAAGACCGGCGGGCTGGAGGTGGTGGAGTGAGCAACCGTCCGGTCATCGTCGCGGCACGCCGCACGCCGGTCGGCCGCATCGGCGGCAGCCTGCGCGAGCTTCCGGTCGAGGACCTCGCCGCGCCGGTGATCCGCGCCGTCCTTGCCGATGCCGGGATCGCGCCGGCCGAGGTGGACGAGGTGCTGCTGGGCAACGCGGTCGGTCCCGGCGGCAATGTCGCCCGGCTGTCGGCGTTGGCGGCCGGGCTGCCGGTGTCGGTGCCGGGCGTGACGGTGGACCGGCAATGCGGATCGGGGCTGGAGGCGGTCAACCTCGCCGCCCGGCTGGTGCAGTCCGGCGCCTGCGACGTCGTGCTGGCCGGCGGGGTGGAGAGCACCAGCACCGCCCCCTGGCGCGTCGCCAAGCCGTCCAGCCTCTACCGCAGCCCCGCCTTCTACGACCGCGCCCGCTTCGCTCCCGACGAGATCGGCGACCCGTCGATGATCGAGGCGGCGGAGAATGTCGCTTCCTCCTATGGCATCGACCGCGCCCGCCAGGACCGCTACGCGCTGGACAGCCACCGCAAGGCCGTCGCCGCGCAAGCCGCCGGACGCTTCGACCGGGAGATCGTGCCGCTCACCCTGCGCGACGGCCGCGTCATCGAGCGCGACGAATGTCCGCGCGCCGACACCAGCTTCGAGAAATTGGCGGCGCTGCGGCCCATCCTTCGGCCCGACGGCACCGTCACCGCCGGCAACGCCTGCCCGGTCAATGACGGCGCGGCCGTGGTGGCGGTGGTGTCGGAGCGAAAGTTCCGCACTCTCGGGCTTGGCCGCGGGCTTGCGGTGGTCGACAGCACGGCGGCGGGCGTGGACCCGAAGCTGCTCGGCACCGGCCCGGTTCCGGCGGTGACCAGGCTGCTGGACCGCAATCCCGGCCTGTCGGTCTGCGGCATCGACCTGATCGAGTTCAACGAGGCCTTCGCCGCCCAGGTGCTGGCAAGCCTCGACGCGCTGGGCATCGACCGGTCGCGCGTGTCGGTCGGCGGCGGCGCGCTGGCGCTCGGCCACCCCTACGGCGCGTCGGGAGCCATCCTGGTGACGCGCCTCTTCACCGAGTTGCTGTTCCCGGCGGCGGGCACGTCGCCCCGCCGGGGGCTCGCCACGCTCGGCATCGGCGGCGGGCTGGGGCTCGCCACGCTTCTGGAGCCCGTTTGAATGACCAGTGCTCCCGCGGCCGGGGATGGCTTCCGCTCCGCCTTCCGCCACCGCGCTTTCGCTCTGTTCTGGTCCGCGCGGGTCTGTTCGAGGCTGACGATCCGGATGCAGGTGGTGGCGGTCTGGTTGGCCGGTCTGTGGGCGGCGATGTTCCCGGCGTTGCGGCGGGTGGACAGGCTGCTCGGGCGGCAAGGGCCGCTTACCGTTCCAGGGCGGGCGTAAAGCCCGATGCGTCAGGCTTTACGCTCGATGGTACAGGCCGCTCCGCCCCGGCACGTCCCCTCCCGTTACAGGTAGCGGATCGTCACCTTGTCCGCCGCCTGCCTGGCCCGCGCCCGCGCATCGTCGGTGTCGGTGCCGGTCGCCAGCGCCACGCCCATGCGGCGGTTCTTGCGGGTGGTCGGCTTGCCGAACAGGCGGACATCCACCTCCTGCTCCGCACTGCCAAGGCTCAGCGCCTCGGCCAGCCCCTCGATGCGGAAATTCTCCGACTCGCGGTCGGCCAGGATGACCGCGGAGGCCGATGGCGCGCGGCAGACGATGTTGGGGATCGGCAGGCCGAGGATGGCGCGGGCGTGCAGTTCGAATTCCGACAGGTTCTGCGACAGCAGCGTGACCATGCCGGTGTCGTGCGGACGCGGCGACAGTTCGGAGAAGACGACCTCGTCGGCCGTCACGAAGAACTCGACGCCGAAGATGCCGTAACCGCCCAGGTTGTCGACGACGCGGGCCGCCATCGCCTTGGCATCGTCCAGCATCGCCTGCGGCATGGCGACCGGCTGCCAGGATTCCTGGTAGTCGCCGCGTTCCTGCCGGTGGCCGATCGGCTCGCAATAGAGGATGCCGTCGCGGGTACGGACGGTCAGCAGGGTGATTTCGTAGTCGAAGGGAACGAATTCCTCGACGATCACCTTGCGGCGGTCGCCGCGCATGTTCGCCACCGCATAGTCCCAGGCGGCTTCCAGCCCGGCGGCGTCCTGCACCGTGCTCTGCCCCTTGCCCGAAGACGACATCACCGGCTTGATGACGCAGGGGAATCCGGTGTGCTCCGCCCCGGCGCGGACCTCGTCCAGGCTTTCGGCATAGCGGTAGCGCGAGGTGCGCAGGCCGAGTTCCGTCGCGGCGACCTCGCGGATGCGGTCGCGGTTCATCGTCATGGTGGCGGCGCGGGCCGACGGGACGACGGTGGTGCCGGCATCCTCGAACTCGTGCAGCACCTCGGTGCGGATCGCCTCCACCTCCGGCACGATGAAGTCGGGGCGATGCTTGGCGATGGCGGCGCGGAGGGCGTCGGCGTCGAGCATGGAGAACACCTCCGCCCGGTCGGCGACCTGCATCGCCGGGGCGTTGGCGTAGCTGTCGCAGGCGATGACCTCGCAGCCCAGCCGCTTGGCGGCGATGACGAATTCCTTGCCCAGCTCACCGGAGCCGAGCAGCAGGATCCTGGCGGTGAACATCCACGCACTCCCCATTTTGGCGACAGCAGGCCGACCATAGGGCTTCGTCCCGGCCGGGCCAAGCCCCGTGTGGGCACCCGGGTATGCGTTCAAGGCAGCGAAATCCCGCCGGATCAAATATTTCTAGAAAGAAATTACAATGGTACTGGATGAAAAGCTCCGCCTGTGTGTTCATGCGTGAAAGTACCCATGCGCTGGGAGGCGGCAATGGAAAAAGCAGTGCGGCGCGGTGTCTTCGGCGGCAGGACGATGTTGGCCGCTTGCCTTGCGGTGTCGCTGGCCCTGCCGGGCTGCGCCGGCAACGGGAACGGCGATGACGACATGACGGGCGCCCTGCTGCTGGGCGCCGCGGTGGTCGGGCTGGGCGTGCTGGCCGCGACCGCCGGCGATGACGACGGCGACCGGGATTACGAGCGCGACCGGCGCCACCACCGCCGCGGCGGCTACGACAGCGGCTATCGGCAAGGTAACGGGTATTACGGCAACAGGCACGGCGGACGGGGACAGGACGGCTACAGCCGCTATGCCGGCAACGGCCAATGCGACGACGCGCGCTACCGCACCTCCAACGGTGGCCGGGCGGAATCCGGCACCGACGAGCGGGACTGCCGCCGGTTCGGCGACGGGCGGAAGTGACCCGGCAGCGTCGCCTCAGCGGCGGCGGCGCCCCTCGAAATTCTTGCGCACGATGGCGGCGATGATCACGAGGAAGGCCAGCAGCCGCAGCAGATAGACCCAGCTCTGCTCCTCCCGTTCCAGCCCGCCGAGCGCCAGCACGGTCTGGTTCACCGCCAGCAGCGCGAAGGCCAGCGCGAAGGAGGCGAACAGCGCATCGCGTGTCCGCTTCCAGAAGCTGAGGAAGAACAGCCCGGCGACCGCATAGAGTGCTGCAAGCGCACCGGTGAAGAAACTCGATGTCGTCGGCAGCATCACTCTGCATCCCAGATGAAGCCGTAGAGCAGCACGCCCACGCCGGCCATGGCGGAGAACTGGCGGAACGGCAGCAGGTCCACCTGGGTCGGCAGGACGACGGCATCGATGAACAGCAGCAGGTTGTTGATCGCCAGGCAGACGAAGCACAGCGTGCTCCACAGCAGAAGCCGGCTGCGCGACCGCAGGTAGCTGCGCAGCAGCAGGACCATGCACAGCAGGCTGGCGGCAAAGCACAGCAGATAGACCGCCGACTTCACGACGTCCATGTCAGCCTCCCCACCCCGCTCTCCCAGGCGAAGGAGAGGGCGATCGATCCACGGGGACGGATTGGAAAGCGGCGATCATGTGATTCACTGGCGTCAATCGTTAAGGCGGAAGCGGAAGGAATCGGCGAAAATCTGCACCTTGTTTCCGGGAGCCGCGAAGATCTCCCGGATGACGGCGGACGGACGGGAGGCATAGGCCTGCGCGATCTCCCCGACCCACTGGTCGAGAACCGGCACCGCCGGATGATAGCGGTGGCGGCCGTCCGCCAGCGCCGCCACCAGCCCGGCCCCCAGGAAGCCGGCGAGTGCCTCCTGCACCACCACCTCGCTGCCCCGCAATTCCCGCACAAGTTCGTCGTTGGACCAGTCGCGCGCGGGATCTCGACGCAGGAGAAGCAGCAGTTCAAGCGCCCAGACCGAACGGATGGAGGTTCGAAGCAGGGCGAGCGCATCGTCGGATAATACCATGAACCAAAACCTGACCTGGTGTGCACAACCGGCGGCGTGGGACGGCACCGCCATCGATCCCCCTCGTCAGCCCCGGACGGCCTCCGCCGGCGCGAGGGGGGACTGCAGATCCAGCGCGCGGCGCAGCGCGCGGGCAAGATCGCCGTCGCGGTAGGGCTTGGCCAAGGTCTCCGCCCGGCACAAAGCAGCCCCCAGCACGGCGCCCGGATCGGTGCCGTCGTCTGCTGGCATCGCGGCGCCGGCCTCCTGCTCCGGCGCACTGGTTCCGTTGGCATAGCCGGAGGCGAACAGGACCCGCAGAGAGGGGTAGCGTCGCAGCCCCTCGCGCGCCAGTTCGCGTCCGTTCAGGCCGCCCGGCATCACGATATCGGTGAACAGAAGATCGACCGGCTGGCGATCAAGCAAAGTCAACGCCGCCTCGGCCCCATCGGCTTCCAGCACGCGGTAGCCCAGCGCGGCCACGGCCTGGAGGGCGACGGCGCGCACGTCGGCGTCGTCATCCACCACCAGCACCGTCTCGCCATGGCCGGCGAACGCCTCTTCGGCGCCGTCGTCGTCGGAGGCCGTGCCGTGGGCCGCATCGACCGTCGCCCTCGGCAGGTAGAGGCGGAAGGTGGTGCCGGAACCCGGACTGCTGTCGACGCCGATCAGCCCGCCCGACTGCTTGACGAAGCCATGAATCATGGCAAGGCCGAGACCGGTCCCCTTCCCCGCCTCCTTGGTGGTGAAGAAGGGCTCGAAGGCGCGTTCCAGCACGTCGGGCGGCATCCCGCATCCGCTGTCGGACACCGACAGCAGGATGTAGTCGCCGGCCGGGATGGACATGCCATGGGCGGACTGCATTTCCTCGAAACGGGCGTTCTCGGTGCGGATGCGCAGGGTGCCGCCGCCGGGCATGGCGTCGCGGGCGTTGATGACGAGGTTCAGCAGCGCCGATTCCGCCTGCGACCGGTCGACCGACGCGGTCCACAGCGGCTCCGCATCGGCGGCTGGCGCTTCGATGGCGATGCCGACGCCGCCGCCCAGCGTGCGCTCCATCAACTCGCCCATGCCGGCGACCAGGGCGCCGAGATCGACCGGCTCCGGGTGGAGCTGCTGGCGCCGCGCGAAGGTCAGCAGGCGCCGCGTCATGTCGGAACAGCGCAGCGCCGCCTGCAGCGCCATCTCCGCTCGTCTGGCCGATTTCGGATCGCCGGCAAGGCTGGGGACCAGCCGCTCCAGGCTGCCGATCACCACCATCAGCATGTTGTTGAAGTCATGGGCGATGCCGCCGGTCAACTGGCCGACCATCTCCATTTTCTGGGCGTGGGCAAGCTGGCGCTGGGCCTGCCGCGTCTCGGTCACGTCCATGATGGTGCCGAACAGCTCGGCCGGCCGGCCCTCCTCGTCGCGCACCACCACCGCCTGGTCCAGAAGATGGCGCTCGCTGCCGTCAGGGCAGCGCCAGCGGTATTCGACCGTCGTCAGCCCGGTGTCGTGGATCGACTCCAGCTGGCGCAGCACGCGGTTGCGGTCGTCGGGATGAAGTCCCGCCTCCCAATAGCCGGGATCGTCGATGAAGCGGGCGGGCGGGCAGCCAAGCACCGACTGCGCCGTGTCCGACAGGTAGCGGAACGGAATCCCCGACGTGAGATCGGCGGTGTAGAGCACGATGGGCAGTTGCCCCAGGATCAGCGCCTGCCGCTCCTCCGACCGGCGCAGCGCCTGTTCGGCCTGCCGCATCTCGCGTCGCACCCGCTCGTTCTCATCAAGCAGGCGCTGCTTGGCCTCGACCTCGCGCTTCACCGCCTCCGTCTTGCGGTAGAGGTCGACGAACACCGACACCTTGCATTTCAGGATGTGCGGATCGACCGGCTTGAACATGTAATCCACGGCGCCGCTGGCATAGCCGCGGAAGATGTGCGTTTCGTCCTTGTTGATGGCGGTCAGGAAGATGATCGGAATGTGGCGGGACTTCTCGCGCAGGCGGATCAGCTCCGCCGTCTCGTAGCCGTCCATCCCCGGCATGTGGACATCGAGCAGGATCAGCGCGAAGTCCTGGCGCAGCAGGTGCTTCAGCGCCTCCTCCCCGGATCTCGCCAGGACGAGCTGCGCGTTCATGTCCTCCAGCGTCTCGCGCACGGCGAACAGGTTCCGCGGATCGTCGTCGACGATCAGGATCGCCACGTCGACCTTGTCGGGCTGCGGAGGAACGTCGGTGGTCATGCTTTCCCATCCCGCGGGGGCACCGGCCGCCGGTACAGGTGTGGCGGCCGGAACGGGTGCCGGTGCGGGCGGTGCCACATCCGGCGGCAGAAGCGTCTGGCTGACGGCATCCTTGCCGGCCGGCTGGACGCCGCCCGGTTGGAAGCCGCCCAGATGGACGCTTGTGGTGCCGAGCAGCCGCGAGCGGCGGACTGCCGGCACCGGAAAGGCGGACGGCGGCACGAACGGCCCGCGCCGCGCCACCCGCGCCACACGCAGCTTGCGCCGGGTCATGCCGGAACTCCGCCGCGCGGCTGCGGCCTGCCGCCCTTGGCGGTCCAGATCCGCAGCAGCGACAGCAGATGGTCGATGTCCACCGGCTTGGCGATATAGTCGGTCGCCCCGGCCTCGATGCACTTGTCGCGGTCGCCCTTCATCGCCTTCGCGGTGACGGCGATCATCGGCAGGCCGCGGAACTCCTCAATGCTGCGGATCGTGCGCATGGTTTCGTAGCCGTCCATCTCCGGCATCATGATGTCCACCAGCACCACGTCGACGCCCGGATCGGCGCGCAGCCGCTCGATCCCCTCGCGCCCGCTTTCGGCATGCAGGACCTCGATCCTGTGTGCCTCCATCACGCTGGCGAGCGAGAAGATGTTGCGGATGTCGTCGTCGATCACCAGCACCCGCTTGCCGGCCAGCGACGGGTCGTGCTGGCGCAGGTCCAGAATGCTGCGCCTCTTGTCGTCGGGCAGCTTGTCAACGGCGCGGTGCAGGAACAGCGCGGTCTCGTCGAGCAACCCGGCGGGCGACCGGGCGCTCTTCAGCACCACGGTCTCGGCCAGCCGGCGCAGCCGCGCCTCGTCCTCCGCCGTGATATCGGAGGCGACATAGACCACCACCGGCATCCAGGCGAGCGTGTCGCGGGTGCGCAGCCATTCCACCAGTTCGAAATCGGCGGCAGTAGGGCCGGGCAGCGCCGGGCTGGACAGATCCAGCACCATGCAGTCGAAGCGGTCGGCCGACAGCGCCGCCATGGCCGCCTCGATCGAGGTGACGGTGTGGCTCTCCACGTCGCCGTTGCCGATCAGTGCGGCGACGGCGCCCGGCTGTGGATTGTCCTTCTCCACCACCAGCAGTTTGCGGTGATCGCGCTCCTTGAAGCTCTTCACCCGGTTCAGGGCGTCGAAGATGGCCTCGCGCTCCACCGGCTTCTCCGAATAGTCGAAGGCGCCCATCGACAGGCCGCGCCGCCGCTCGTCCTTGGCGGAGATGACGTGGACCGGGATGTGGCGGGTCTGCGGATCGCGCTTCAGCAGGTCGAGCAGCGCCCAACCGTCCATGTCCGGCAGCCCGATGTCGAGCAGGATGGCGTCCGGCCGGTATTTGCGCGCCAGCGGCAGCGCCGTCGCCCCGCCGGCCGACAGGACGGTGCGGAATCCCTTCTCCCGCGCCAGGTCGATCAGGATGGAGGCGAAGGTCGCGTCGTCCTCGACGATCAGCACCACCGGCTCGCCGGCGCGGATGCGTTCGCGGTCGTCGCCGGCCGGCTGCATCTCCAGCAGGGCGAGCCCCTCCTGCGGGCCGGACGCCACCACCGGGCGGGTCGCCGCCTCCGGCCGCTTGGTCAGCAGGCTGGCGGGGGCCAGCGCGGTGCTGGCCGCGGCGACCAGCGGGCTGGCGGTCTCCTCCGCCGCGTCGTAGCTGCGCGGGACATAGAGGGTGAAGGAACTGCCCTTGCCGGGCGTGCTGGTCACCCGGATCTCGCCGCCCAGCAGGCGGGCGATCTCGCGGCTGATCGACAGGCCGAGGCCGGTGCCGCCGTATTTGCGGCTGGTGGTGCCGTCGGCCTGCTGGAACGCCTCGAAGATGATGCGCTGCTTGTCCTCGGGGATGCCGATGCCGGTGTCGGCGACGCTGAAGGCCAGCACCGACGCCGCCGCGTTCAGCGTCGGGTGCGCGGCGCTCCAGCCCTCCGTCGCCGGGGCGACGCGGAAGGTGATGCCGCCGGCATCCGTGAACTTGAAGGCGTTGGACAGCAGGTTGTTCAGCACCTGGGCCAGCCGCTTCTCGTCGGTCTGGATGCTGGCGGGCAGCGACTGGTCCATCTCGATGGTGAAGGCCAGCTTCTTCTCCTGCGCCACTTGCGAGAAGGTGCGCTCCACATGGTTGCGCAGGTCGCCCAGCACGACCTCGCCGATCTCCAGCGTGACGGTGCCGGATTCGATCTTCGACAGGTCGAGGATGTCGTTGATCAGCCCCAGCAGGTCGGAGCCGGCGGAATGGATGGTGCGGGCGAACTCCACCTGACGTTCCGACAGGTTGGTGTCGGGGTTGTCGGCCAGCAGTTTGGACAGGATCAGCAGGCTGTTCAGCGGCGTGCGCAGCTCGTGGCTCATGTTCGCCAGGAACTGCGACTTGTACTTGGAGGTCAGGGCGAGCTGTTCCGCCTTTTCCTCCAGCGCCGCCTTGGCGAGCACGACCTCGCGGTTCTTGCGCTCCACCTCGATGTTCTGCTTCTCCAGCTGCTCGGCCTTCTCCTCCAGCGCCTCGTTTGTGGTGGTCAGCTTTTCCTGCTGGGCCTTCAGCAACTCTTCCGACTTGCGCAGCGAGGCGGCCTGCTGTTCCAGCCGCTCGTTGGTGGTCTTCAGCTCCTCCTGCTGGCTCTGAAGTTCGGTGGTCAGGCGCTGCGACTGCTTCAGCAGCCCTTCGGTGCGCATGTTGGCGGCGATCGTGTTGAGCACGATGCCGATGCTTTCGGTCAGCTGCTCCAGGAAGCTCTGATGCGTCTCGCTGAAGCGGCCGAAGCTCGCCAGCTCGATCACCGCCTTCACGTCGTCCTCGAACAGCACCGGCAAGACGATGATGTTCAGCGGCGGCGCCTCGCCCAGGCCGGAACTGATGGCGACGTAATCGCGCGGAACGTTGGTCAGCAGGATGCGCTTCTTCTCATAGGCGCACTGCCCGACCAGACCTTCCTTCAGGTGGAAACGGTTGGACAAGTTCTTGCGCTCCTTCAGCGCGTAGGAGGCGACCAGTTCCAGCAGCGGTTCGTCGCGGTCGCGGGTGGCGACGTAGAAGACTCCGTGCTGCGCGTTCACCAGCGGCGCGATCTCCGACAGGATCATGTTGGAGACGGTGACCAGATCGCGCTCGCCCTGCAGCATGCGGGTGAATTTGGCGAGGTTGGTCTTCAGCCAATCCTGCTCCGCGTTCTTCAGCGTGGTGTCGCGGAGATTGCGGATCATCTCGTTGATGTTGTCCTTCAGCGCCGCGACCTCGCCCATCGCCTCGACGGTGATGGAGCGGGTCAGGTCGCCCTTGGTCACGGCGGTGGCGACCTCGGCGATGGCGCGCACCTGGGTGGTCAGGTTGGCGGCCAGCTGGTTCACGTTCTCCGTAAGATCCTTCCACAGGCCGGCGGCGCCGGGCACGCGGGCCTGACCGCCAAGCTTGCCTTCGATGCCCACCTCGCGCGCCACGTTGGTGACCTGATCGGCGAAGGTCGCCAGCGTGTCGATCATGCCGTTGATGGTGTTGGCCAGCGCCGCGATCTCGCCCTTGGCGTCCACCGCCAGCTTGCGCTTCAGGTCGCCGTCGGCGACCGCGGTGACGACGCTGGCGATGCCGCGGACCTGACCGGTCAGGTTGGCCGCCATCATGTTCACGTTGTCGGTCAGATCCTTCCAGGTGCCGCCGACGCCCTCCACCTTGGCCTGCCCGCCCAGCTTGCCTTCGGAACCCACCTCGCGCGCCACGCGCGTCACTTCCGAGGCGAAGCTGTTCAGCTGGTCCACCATGGTGTTGATGGTGGATTTCAGCTCGAAGATCTCGCCCTTCACGTCGACGGTGATCTTCTTCGACAGGTCGCCCTTGGCGACCGCCGTCGTCACTTCCGCGATGTTGCGCACCTGACCGGTGAGGTTCGCCGCCATCATGTTCACATTGTCGGTCAGATCCTTCCAGGTGCCAGCGACCCCCTTCACCTGGGCCTGACCGCCCAGCTTGCCCTCGATGCCCACCTCGCGCGCCACGCGGGCGACTTCGGAGGCAAAGCTGTTCAGCTGGTCCACCATGGTGTTGATGGTGGATTTCAGCTCCAGAATCTCGCCCTTCACGTCGACGGTGATCTTCTTCGACAGATCGCCGTTGGCGACCGCCGTCGTCACCTCCGCGATGTTGCGCACCTGCCCGGTCAGGTTGGTCGCCATCGCGTTCACGTTGTCGGTCAAGTCCTTCCAGGTGCCGGCAACCCCCTTCACCTGCGCCTGACCGCCGAGCTTGCCTTCCGAGCCCACCTCGCGCGCCACGCGTGTCACTTCCGAGGCGAAGCTGTTCAGCTGGTCCACCATGGTGTTGATGGTGGATTTCAGCTCCAGAATCTCGCCCTTCACGTCGACGGTGATCTTCTTCGACAGATCGCCGTTCGCCACGGCAGTCGTCACCTCCGCGATGTTGCGCACCTGACCGGTCAGGTTGGTCGCCATCGCGTTCACGCTGTCGGTCAGATCCTTCCAGGTGCCGCCGACGCCCTTCACCTGGGCCTGACCGCCGAGCTTGCCCTCGGAACCCACCTCGCGCGCCACGCGCGTCACCTCCGAGGCGAAGCTGTTCAGCTGGTCCACCATGGTGTTGATGGTGTTCTTCAGCTCCAGGATTTCGCCCTTCACCGGCACGGTGATCTTCTTCGACAGGTCGCCGTTCGCCACGGCGGTGGTCACGTCGGCGATGTTGCGCACCTGACCGGTCAGGTTGGCCGCCATCAGGTTCACGCTGTCGGTCAGATCCTTCCAGGTGCCGCCGACGCCCTCGACCTTGGCCTGACCGCCGAGCTTGCCTTCGGAGCCCACCTCGCGCGCCACGCGCGTCACCTCCGAAGCGAAGCTGTTCAGCTGGTCCACCATGGTGTTGATGGTGGATTTCAGTTCGAGGATTTCGCCCTTCACGTCGACGGTGATCTTCTTCGACAGGTCACCCGTCGCCACGGCGGTGGTCACGTCGGCGATGTTGCGCACCTGACCGGTCAGGTTCGCCGCCATCATGTTCACACTGTCGGTCAGATCCTTCCAGGTGCCGCCGACGCCCTCGACCTTGGCCTGCCCACCCAGCTTTCCTTCGGAGCCCACCTCGCGCGCCACGCGCGTCACTTCCGAAGCGAAGCTGTTCAGCTGGTCCACCATGGTGTTGATGGTGGATTTCAGTTCGAGGATTTCGCCCTTCACGTCGACGGTGATTTTCTTCGACAGGTCGCCCTTGGCCACCGCCGTCGTCACCTCGGCGATGTTGCGCACCTGACCGGTCAGGTTGGCCGCCATCATGTTCACGTTGTCGGTCAGGTCCTTCCAGGTACCGCCGACGCCCTCGACCTTCGCCTGCCCGCCGAGCTTGCCTTCGGAGCCCACCTCGCGCGCCACGCGCGTCACTTCCGAGGCGAAGCTGTTCAGCTGGTCCACCATGGTGTTGATGGTGGATTTCAGTTCGAGGATCTCGCCCTTCACGTCGACGGTGATCTTCTTCGACAGGTCGCCCTTGGCCACCGCCGTCGTCACCTCGGCGATGTTGCGCACCTGACCGGTCAGGTTCGCCGCCATCACGTTGACGTTCTCGGTCAGATCCTTCCAGCTGCCGGCAACGCCCTTCACCTGGGCCTGACCGCCCAGCTTGCCCTCGATGCCGACCTCGCGCGCCACACGCGTCAACTCGGTGGTGACGGTGACGAGCTGGTCCACCATGGTGTTGACGTTGCGGGCGGTGCGCAGGAACTCGCCCTGCAGCGGACGGCCTTCGATCTCCAGCGCCATGGTCTTGGACAGGTCGCCCTTGGCGACGGCGCCGATCACGCGGGCGATTTCCGTCGTCGGCTGGATCATGTCGCCGACCAGCGTATTGATGCTGTCGATGCAGGTTTCCCACCCGCCTGATGCATTGTTCAACTTGGCGCGCTGGCTGATGCGGCCTTCCTTGCCGATGGCGACGCTGAGCCGGCTGACCTCGGTGGTGAGGTTCTGGTTCAACTCCACCACGTCGTTGAAGGCGGCGGCGATCTCGCCGTCCATGCCGGTCAGGTCGAGCGGCAGCCGCACGGAGAAATCGCCCTTGCGCAGCTGCCGCAAGGCCATCAGCAGAACCTTCGGATCCAACGCGTCCGCCGTTTCCACCATCGCCGTCATGCCGTTCCCCTTGCCCACGCGCCGGCCCACCATGGACCGCATTCCGCCACAGCAATGGGCCGCCCCGGCAGCAATCCGGAGTACGGCCCAGTAAACGTAACCCGCCTCAACCTGGATGCCGAATAGCCGCAGTCCACCTGCGCGCATCCGAGCCTGAGACGGCGAGTGACCGCGCAGTCCTACATCCCCGCACGATGAAGTAAAGGCGATTCCGGTCAATTTAGCCTTTCGTAAGAAACCGCCTTCCAGCCTAGTGTCTATGCCTATAACTTAGGATTGATGCCGGAGCTTCTTCAGGTAAGCAGCTTTTGTCACGCGATTTATCCTATGATGAGACAACCCTTGCTTTAGGCCGTAAAATTTTGTTCGCCGACAGGGGACCGCCGACGTCACGGATTTGCCCATTCGGAACAGCACTGGTCGACCATGGTATAGGTGTCGGAACGATTCACAGACCGACTTCGTTATGGATTCGAACCACAGCGGGATCATTCGGCGCGCAGCCATCTCCCGCGGGGCGAAACCAATCCCACCGTCGTCACAGCCCAGGGCTTGACCATGCTTCTCTGGACGATCCCCATGCAGGCATCGATGTACTGCATGCTTTCCTGGATGCGCGCCTGCAACAGAGGCGCCGCCCTGGCCCATTCCTTCACCGGGCTGCATGCCCTCGCCCCGCCCCGGCCGGCGGCGGACGTGCTGCCCTTCCCGGTGCGCCGCGCGGCGCGCGGCGGCGGTTTCGGCGGTCCCGCCATCGTCATCCCGCTCGGCCGCCGCTGATCCAACGCTGATCCGCCGCCGCTGCCTCCACTCATCGACCGCTCACGCAATCGTGTAGAGAGCGTGATTTGCCCGCGGCCAGCCGCAGACCTATGGTTATTGGCAGAAATGGTCCGTTCGGGAGAGGTCGATGTTGTTCAAATTCCCCGCCGCCTCGCAGGCCCGCGAGGACGAGGTGACTCCGCGGGATCTGTATCTCGGCCGCCGCAGCCTGATGGCCGGCGGTGCCGCCGCGATGGCGCTGGGCAGCCTGCCGGTGTGGAGCGGCAACGCGTTTGCGGCGTCCTTCCAGGTGCCGACCACGATCAAGCCCGCCGATCCCAAGTTCGACCCCGTCACGCCGATGAAATCGGCCACGACCTACAACAATTTCTATGAGTTCGGCACCGCCAAGGACGATCCCGCCGACAATGCCGGCACGTTGAAGACGCGCCCATGGGAAATCGCCGTCGGCGGCGAGGTCGCCAAACCGATGACCATCGGTATCGAAGACCTGCTGAAATTCCCGATGGAGGAGCGCGTCTACCGCCTGCGCTGCGTCGAAGGCTGGTCGATGGTGATCCCCTGGGTCGGCTTCTCCCTGGCCGAACTGCTGAAGCGGGTGGAGCCGACCGGCAACGCCAAATACGTCGCCTTCCAGACCCTGAACGACCCCAAGCAGATGCCGGGCCTGCGCTCCTGGGTGCTGGACTGGCCCTACACCGAAGGGCTGCGGCTGGACGAGGCGATGCACCCGCTCACCCTGCTCGCCGTCGGCATGTATGGCGAGGTGCTGCCCAACCAGAACGGCGCGCCGATCCGGCTGGTGGTGCCGTGGAAATACGGCTTCAAGTCGATCAAGTCGATCGTCAGCATCACGCTGGTGAAGGACCAGCCGCCGACCGCCTGGAACAAGTCGCAACCGCGCGAATACGGCTTCTATTCCAACGTCAACCCCGAGGTCGACCATCCGCGCTGGAGCCAGGCGACCGAGCGGCGCGTCGGCGAATTCTCCCGCCGCAAGACCCTGCCGTTCAACGGATATGGCGAGGAGGTCGCATCGCTCTATGCCGGGATGGACCTGAAGGCGAACTACTGACCATGGCAGACCCTGCACCAGCCGCCGCCGGCGTCGATCTGCGCGCCGCCGCGAACGCCGCGCTCGCGTCCCGTTGGGCCAAGCCCGTCGTCTTCCTTCTCTGCCTCGTCCCGCTGGTCTGGACCGTCCGGCTCGCCTACACCGGCGAGCTGGGGGCGGAACCGGTGCTGGAAAGCGTAAAGGCCAGCGGCTTGTGGGCCTTGCGCTTCCTGCTGATCGCGCTGGCGCTGACGCCGCTGCGCATGCTGACGGGGGTGGCGGGGCTGGCGCGCTTCCGGCGGATGCTGGGACTGTTCGCCTTCTTCTACGCCACCATCCACCTGTCCACCTATGTGGGGCTTGACCAGTTCTTCGACTGGGGGGCGATCTGGAAGGACATCGTCAAGCGGCCCTACATCACGGTCGGGATGGGTGCCTTCCTGATCCTGGCGGCGCTGGCCGCGACCTCCACCGACGGCATGGTGAAGCGGCTGGGCGGCAAGCGCTGGCGCGCCCTGCACAAGGGCGTGTTCATTGCCGGGCTGGCCGCCTGCCTGCACTTCATCATGCTGGTGAAGGGCTGGCAGACGGCGCCGCTGGTCTATGCCCTGATCTGCATCGGGCTGCTGGCCTTCCGCCGCTGGCCGATCCGCCTGGGCCGCCGGAAGGAAGCGCGGGGCGGGACCGGCCCGGTCAGAACACGGCCCGCAGCATCCCCACGGTCCGCCGAAGCGCCAGGACCGCGCTTTCCGGATGGAAGCTTCCCCGCTCGTCGCAGTTGAAGCCATGGCCGGCCGGATAGACATGCACCGGCAGCCACGGATAACGCGAGCGCACGCCCTCCGCCACCGACAGCGGGATGGCGTGGTCCTGTTCGCCGAAATGCAGCAGGGTCGGCACCCGCGGCGCGTTGTCCAGCGTCTTGCCGATGTCGCCGCCGTAATAGCCGATGGCGGCGCGCAACGGCAGGACCGCCGCCCCAGCCCAGGCGATGCTGCCGCCCCAGCAATAGCCGACGATGGCCGCGGCCCCGTCACCGCCCAGATGGTCCAGCGCCGCCGCGACGTCCTGTAGCGCGTCCGCCGTCGGCACCGCCCCCTTCAGCGCGATGCCCCGCTGGATGCCGGCCTCGTCATAGGCCAGTTCCACCCCGCGCTCGGCACGGTCGAACAGGTCCGGCGCCACGGTGGTGAAGCCCTGCTGGGCGAAGCCGTCGCACACGCTGCGGATATGGCGGTTGATGCCGAAGATCTCCGGCGCCACGATCAGGCGCCCGATTTCCTCGCCCTTGGCCGGGGCCCGATAAGCGCGAAGCCGATGGCCGTCCGCGGCCTGGAGTTCGATCCAGCCCGCCGTTGCGTCATTCATGTCCCGAACCCTTCGTCTTGCGAGACCGTCGATGCGGTCATTGCCGCCAATCATAAGAGGATCGGCTTGAGGAGCAACTGGCGACAGGGCAGCGCCTAAATCCGCATGTCATACAGCCCCTACCCTCGGTATTATTGCCTCGTTCTCTTACGGATTGCCTCTGAAGATGGAGGCCTCCCGACGACAGGATGGACTGGGGAGGCGACGTCGGAGATTGCGTCGTCCCCTTCAGGGTCGGCCGGCTGACCCAGCAGTTTCGCCAATTGCAGGAACTGAGCCGACAGCGGACTCGTCTTACGCCAGATCATGCCGATGGTCCGCGAGGGCTGCGGATCCTTGAAACGGACGACGGACACCGAGCCGAAGCCGGTTTCCAAATCCACCGCCATTTCCGGGACCAGCGTCACGCCCATTCCGGCCCTGACCATCTGGACCAGCGTGGAGAAGGAATTCGCCTCCAGCGTCTTGCGTGGCGAGGGGGACGGCATGTTGCAGTAGGAGAGGGCCTGGTTGCGGAAGCAATGCCCCTCCTCCAGCAGAAGCAGCCGCATTTCGCGCAGCATTTCCCCACTGGGCGCCGGCTTTCCCGCATCCTCGGCCGACCGGACCAGCAGGAAATTCTCGGTGAACAGAACCGCCTCGCTCAAGGACGGCTCGAACACCGGCAGCGCGGTGATCGCGGTGTCGAGCCGCCCCTCCGCCAGTTCCGCGATCAGCTTCGACGTCAGCGCCTCGCGCAGCTCGATCTCCACATGAGGGTGCTCCCGCGTGATGATCTTGATCACGTCCGGCAGCAGGTAAGGCGCGATCGTGGGGATCATGCCGATCCGCAGCCGGCCGCTGATCCGGTTTCGGGACAGCTGCGCGAGTTCCCCAAGCTGATCGACCGAACGCAGGATGTCGCGGACCCGCAGGGACGCCTCCTGTCCGAAGGCGGTGAGCCGCACGCTCCGGCTGCCCCGTTCGACGAGCGCGCCCCCTAGAGCTACCTCCAACTCCTTGATCTGCATCGACAGGGCGGGCTGTGAAACGGCACAGGCGGCTGCCGCACGTCCGAAATGGGCGTGCTGCGCCAATGAGTCGAAATAGCGGAGCTGCCGGAGAGTCACCGAACCGGGGATCATAAGATCACCTTATCGCTGCAATCAACAAAGACCATTTTACCTAATTGTTGGTCAGACATACAGTTTTCTATTCAAGCAAACTTGCCGCTACGTGAACCTATAAGCGTCACAGGAGGAACCGATGGACGCGAGGACCGACGAAAGCGCAGGCAAATGTCCATTCACCGGAGGCGGGGAAGGGGGAGGCGGTCGCAGCCGCAGGAATCGCGACTGGTGGCCGAACGCCCTCGATCTCGAGATGCTTCACCGCAATTCGCCGCTGTCCGACCCGATGGGCAGGGATTTCGACTATGCCAAGGAATTCCAGTCCCTTGATCTCGATGCGGTGATCAAGGATCTGCATGCACTGATGACGAACTCCCAGGAATGGTGGCCTGCGGATTTCGGCCATTACGGCGGGTTGATGATCCGCATGGCGTGGCACAGCGCCGGCACCTACCGCATCACCGACGGTCGCGGCGGCGCCGGCACCGGCCAGCAGCGCTTCGCGCCGCTCAACTCCTGGCCGGACAACGCCAATCTCGACAAGGCGCGCCGTCTGCTCTGGCCGATCAAGCAGAAATACGGGCGCAAGCTGTCCTGGGCCGACCTGATGGTTCTCGCCGGCAACGTCGCCCTGGAATCGATGGGCTTCAAGACCTTCGGCTTCGCCGGCGGCCGTGTCGATGCATGGGAGCCCGAGGAACTGTTCTGGGGGCCGGAAGGAACCTGGCTCGGCGACGAGCGCTACAGCGGCGAACGCCAACTCGCCGACCCGCTGGGCGCGGTGCAGATGGGGCTCATCTACGTCAATCCGGAGGGGCCGAACGGAAACCCCGATCCGCTGGCGGCGGCCAAGGACATCCGCGAGACCTTCTACCGCATGGCGATGAACGACGAGGAGACCGTCGCGCTGATCGCCGGCGGCCACACCTTCGGCAAGACGCACGGCGCGGGAGATCCCTCCTTCATGGGGCCGGAACCGGAAGCCGGAGCGCTGGAGGACCAGGGCCTGGGCTGGAAATCCAAGCACGGCACGGGGTATGGCGCCGACGCCATCACCGGCGGACCGGAAGTGATCTGGTCCCAGACGCCGACGAAATGGAGCAACCACTTCTTCGACAACCTGTTCAAATACGAATGGGAACTGACCAAGAGCCCGGCCGGTGCGTGGCAATGGCAGGCGAAGGATGCGGAGCCGTCGATCCCGGGCCCCTGCCCCGATTCGGAAATGCGCCTGCCCACCATGCTGACGACCGACCTGTCGCTGCGCTTCGACCCGATCTACGAAAAGATCTCCCGGCGGTTCTACGAGAATCCGGACCAGTTCGCCGACGCCTTCGCCCGCGCCTGGTTCAAGCTGACCCATCGCGACATGGGGCCGGTGGCGCGCTATCTCGGACCGCTCGTTCCGAAGGAGACGCTGATCTGGCAGGATCCGATCCCGCCGCTCGATCATCCCCTGGTCGATGATGCGGATGTCGCGGCGCTCAAGTCGCGCATCCTCGCTTCCGGCCTTTCGGTTTCGCAGCTTGTCTCGGCGGCCTGGGCATCGGCCTCCACCTTCCGCGGCTCCGACAAGCGCGGCGGTGCCAACGGTGCGCGCATCCGCCTCGCCCCGCAGAAGGATTGGGAGGTGAACGAGCCGGCGCAGCTTCAGACCGTGCTGCAGAAGCTGGAAGCAATCCAGGCCGACTTCAACGCATCGGCCGGCGGCGGCAAGAAGATATCCCTCGCCGACCTGATCGTCCTTGCCGGCGGTGCGGCGATCGAAAAGGCGGCGCAGGATGCCGGCCTGACCCTGCAGGTTCCGTTCACGCCGGGGCGCATGGATGCCTCGCAGGACCAGACCGATGTGGACTCCTTCGCGGCGCTCGAACCGCGCGCCGACGGCTTCCGCAACTATATCAACAGCAGGAAGCGGCAGTTCATGATCCCGGAGGAGGCCCTGGTGGACCGGGCGGCGCTGCTGCGGCTGACCGGGCCGGAGATGACCGTCCTGGTCGGCGGCCTGCGCGTGCTCGGCGCCAATTCCAACGGCTCCAAGCATGGTGTCCTGACCGAGCGGCCGGAGAAGCTGACGAACGACTTCTTCGTCAACCTGCTCGACATGGCCACGGAATGGCAGCCGCCGAACGCCGAGGGCATCTATGAAGGGCTGGACCGCAAGACCAAGGAGAGCAGATGGACGGCCACCCGCATCGACCTGATCTTCGGGTCGCATTCACAGCTGCGGGCCTTCGCGGAAGTCTATGCGTGCAGCGATGCCCACGAGAAATTCGCCAAGGACTTCGTTGCCGCCTGGACGAAGGTCATGAACGCCGACCGCTACGATCTCGCCCAGCCTAAACACTGATCCTAAAAACTGAGGACGACAATCTTGGAGGGACGCGGCCCGCCGCCGAATGGCGGGCCGTTCCCCCGAACATCCGGCCAACGTGAACTTTGGAGGACATGCCCACAGCCGGAACCCATAAAGGAAAAGGGAGGTCCGATCATGAACGAGCGTGAAATACAGACCGATCGTGACTGGCTGACGTTCATCGAAAAGGATATCGATGTTCTCGATCAGCAAATCTACCACGCGACCTGGACTATCAATCAGTCGCAGACGGCCCTTGAACGACTATCCGCCGCCCGAGACTCTCTCCTCGCCCAGGCGCAGGAGATTCTGGACCGTCTCGACGGGAAGCCAAGCGCCTAGACCCAAGCGCCCAGACTTAAGCGCCAATACCCAGCCGCCTGAACACCGTTCCTCCGCTCCCGCCGGCTGGCGCCCCCGGGAGCGGAGGCGCCGTTCACTTGCCGACGTCGATTTGTCGATGTCAAACTGTCGATGTCAATTTCTCGACATCAACTCGGCGATGTCACGCCGCGTTCCCATCGGCTTTCGCGTAGCCGGTGGCCGGAATCTCGGTCTTCGGCGACACGAAGCGCAGAAGCAGCGCACCGACGGTCGCGGACACCAGAGAACCCGCGAAGACACCGACCTTAACCGCATCGCCGAGTTCGGGCGAGGTCGGGAAGGCCAAGGCCCCGATGAACAGACTCATGGTGAAGCCGATGCCGCACAGCAGGGCAACGCCGTAGAGCTGCACCGTGTTCGCCCCCGCCGGCATTTCGGCGAAGCCCAGGCGGATGGTGAGCCAGGCGGTTCCGAACACGCCGACCATCTTCCCGAGGAACAGGCCGAGCGCGATGCCCAACGGGACAGAGCCCGTCAGAATCGACGCGTCCATTCCGGCGAAGGACACGCCGGCATTGGCGAAGCCGAAGACGGGGACGATCAGGTAGGCCACCCAGCCGTGGATGCCGTGCTCCAACCGGTGCAGCGGGGAATGCATGTCGTCCGGCTGGCCCGGCGCGTGGCGGCGAAGCGGAATCGTCAGCGCGAGGGTGACGCCGGCCAGCGTCGCATGGACGCCCGACAGGAGAACCGCACCCCACAGACCGGCGCCGAGAATGAGGTAGGGCCAGAGCTTCTGGACGCCAAAGCGGTTCAAGGCGATCAGCGCCGCCAGAATGAGCGCCGCCGCACCCAGGGCCGGCATCGACAGGTCGGCGGTATAGAACAGGGCGATGATGATGACGGCGCCGAGATCGTCGATGATCGCCAGGGCCGTCAGGAAGATCTTGAGGGATGTCGGCACGCGCGGCCCGAGCAGCGACAGGACGCCCAGGGCGAAGGCGATGTCCGTCGCCGCCGGAATGGCCCAGCCGCGGATCGTCTCCGGATTGCTGCTGTTGAAGGCCACATAGATGAGCGCGGGCACCAGCATGCCGCCGGCCGCCGCCACGCCCGGCAGAATCCGGCGCGACCATGTGGAGAGCTGCCCATCCAGCATCTCCCGCTTGATCTCCAGCCCGACCAGCAGGAAGAACACCGCCATCAGCCCGTCATTGACCCAGTGCCCGATGCTCAGCCCCAGCACATAGGTGTGCAGCGTGCCGAAATAGGCCTCCGACAGGGGAGAGTTCGCAACGATCAGGGCAAGCGCCGCGGCAACCATCAGGAGAATGCCACCCGACGCTTCGCTTTCCATGAATTCCCTGAAAATGGAAATTGGGCGCCGAAGTGAGGGTTGCGTCTTTTCCACCATGGAATTCTGTCCTTATTCGATTTCCGTCAAAGCGGTTCCATACCCGCCATTTTTGCCGCAGGCGACATTGCCCGGTCTATATGGGGATTTACGGACCGGAAAGCAGGGTGTGACGCCCTGGAGAAATCTCCTCCGGGGCGCCACACTCCGCGTTCCGTGACGAGCCTGAGATCAGCCCAGGAACTGGTAGTAGAGGACGTAGAGAGTCAGCAGGACCAGGCTGCCGGTGCCGGCCCACGCCCAGGCGAACTGGAACTTGGTCGGCAGAAGCTCACGCTCGAAGTCCGAGGTGAAGTTGTCCTTGACCGCCTTGATGGTCAGCCAGAACAGGACCGGCGAGAAGACCAGCGCCATCACCGAGGCGACCTGCACCACGAAGATCGGTTCCGGCAGGCCGAAGACCACGGCGATGCCCGCCACCAGCCACAGCACCTGCATGCCGCGGTACAGGAGCTTGCGCATGCGCGGGTTGTCCCAGTCCTTCTTCAGACGCACGACGCATTCTTCGAAGATCCGGGCCTGACCGTCGAAGTAGGTGAAGACGGTGGAGAACAGCGCGGCCACGCCGCCGGCGATGATGACCGGGAAGATCCAGGCGCCGAAGGTGTCGGTGTAGATGCGCGCGATGGTCGTGCCCATCTCGCTGCCCTTGGGCACCAGCCCCATCGGGTTCAGCACCGCAGCGCCGACGATCAGGAAAATCATGCCCGACAGCATCGAGATGATGTAGCTGATGTTCATGTCGCGCTTGAAGAGGATCAGGCTCTTCTTCATGTAATCCGGATCCATGTGCACGGTGTGCCCCTGTGCCCGCATTTCGTTGACCTTGACCATGCCGGCCTTCTTGTCGACCGCCCAGTTCGACTGCATGGGCGCGACTTCCAGCGTGGTCGGGAAGTAGCCGAACATGGCGCCGAACAGCAGCATGGCACCGACCGGCGGCAGCGTCGGCAGCAGGCGCGACAGGTATTCGGCCGGCGGCGGCGCCTGCAGCGCGAACGCCACGAAGCAGGACACGGCGAAGATGATGATCAGCAGCTTACAGATGCCCTCGACCGCCGAGTAGCTGCCCAGCCACAGGATGACGACGGTGCCGACGAGGATGGTGACGGCCCACGCCTCCATCGGCATGAAGGGGAAGGCGGCCCACATCAGGGCGGCGCAGCCCAGCGCGCGGCCGGCGATGCCGACGGTGTTGGCGAGGCCCTGGAAGATCATGAACCACAGCGGCCAGGTGCCGACGCGGTGGTAGGCGTTGATGATGGTCTCGCCCTTCACCATCGTGTAGCGGTGGGCGAACTCGAAGGCACAGTACTTGATGATGTAGGCGGCCAGGATCACCCAGAGGAGATCGTAGCCGAAGCGGGCGCCGGCGGTCGGCGCGTGCATGATGTGGCTGGCGCCGATGCCGGTCATCGCCGCGGCGATGCCAGGCCCCATCGCCTTCCAGGTGTCCATGAATCCGGTGCCCGGCGCTTCCAGCCGGATTTCCTTCTTGGCGACCCCGCTGTCGGCGGCGCCAAACGCCCCATCGGCGGCGATCGCCGCGTTGTTTGTCGAGCTGATACTCAATTCCTGTCCCTCCCTGCAATGAGCGTTGAACCGGTCGCGGCCCATTGGCTCAGTTCCGCATGGATCCTTCCGGACCCCTGTTCGGGAGCAGCGGCAAACCGTTCCGCTGCGAACATGTTTGGTATGCCAAATATCAGATACACGTAGGGAAAAAATCTCCGCCCTCATTCGGGCTTTTTCACGAACAAAAAAATGTTCCGGATGCAGGGATTAAAATCGAGCTTTGTGCGTACGGCAGTACAGCAGCAGCTACTCTGAAGATGCCGCAGATCAAAGATTCAGGTGTTGCCAAACCAAATAATATCTCCTATATAAAACGCGACTTGGCGTGTTTGAGCCACATGCCATTGTCCCTCCCAGAAGGCTGTCCCGACAGGGGGCGGGGCAGCCTTCATTTCCCGTTTTGAATTATATTTTATATGTTCATCCTGCACACTTGCAGGAACGCACAGATCGCCAACGGCATCTCGGAGGAAGCCATGCTTCCTCTTCGAGTTGCCGTTTCTTGGCGTGCGAATGCTCCAGTTATTCGGGAGTGTTCCTCAGGCCGCTGACCGGCCTGGACGCTACTCTTATCTCTCCGGCCGGCAGCGAGTCAGCCATATCGCCGGCCATGCTGCCGGCCATGACGCCCTGCCCTTTCAAGCCGGATAAGCATCCCGCCCCATCATCGGCGGCTTTCGCAATACGTGCACAAAGCGGCCGCATGCAGCGGGACCGGGTGGTCCTTCGTATTTAGCCCCCGGCATCCCGGCTGTCAGCAGCTCGACGGGATGTTTCCCGGCTATTGTCCCATTTTTTTCATATTGTGAAAAGAATCGATCGGTTCGGGACTAAAAACGTGTATACTTTCGGCCAGGGTTGATGTAGGGGCGCGCCAAAATGCGCGCTCGCCTGTTTGCCAGGCATGTTCAGCCTTGGGATCGGGGCAGCGGGATCGGGTCCGCGGCGCTCCGAACCGAACGTACAGGGAATGCCATGTTGCTGGAGCCGATCGCACTCGCCGTTGCGCTTTGTCTCGCCACCGCCGCCGCGACCGTCACCGCTTCCGCCATGACGTCGGTTTGGCAACGCTTCCGCGCGCCGGACACCTTCGCGGGTTCCGTGCGGACCTTGCGCCGCCCAGCCAACCTGAACCGTCCGCCCAGGCGCGCCAGCCGCCTGTTCATGACCGTCTACCAGACGAAGGACTGAGCCGGAGTGCCTTCAGGCAGGCGACTGCCGGACGAAGAACTGGGCCAGGGTGCCCTCAGATAGGTGTCTTCAGGCAAGGGAACTGCCCGGAATCGAGAATGGGCCGCGACAAGGTCACGGCCCATTCTTTTACGCTCTTCAAGGGAACGCCTCGCCGGGTAAGCAACACGGCCCGAAATGCGAGGCGGACTTCGCCGCGCTGCGGCCTCGCCCACGCGCTGGCCGCCTTACAGGGGGCCGTACAGGCGGGACTTGTCGCACCAAGCATTCATGAAAGACTTAAAGGCCTGGACGAAGGACGCGAAGCTCTTCTTCGAGTGAAAGTCCGAAAGGGTCGCGTAGGTCATGATTGCCTCCATGGGTTAACGAAGAACAAGATACACTGGCATACCAAATGCCAGAAGCGCATTCCGCGCAACCCACCGGTTGTATAAACACATGACTACTTGAATTGCCTGCTGATTGTTTGACTCATGAACATTTTTTATTGCTGACGATCTTCCTCGACCTTAGAAGTCCGTATTCGGATGCGGTCAGTTGTAGAGGACGAACAGCAGCACCCCGCCCAGCACCAGCCGGTAGATGACGAACGGCGTCAGGCTGGCACGGCGAACCCAAGCCATCAGCCCGCCGATCGTTAGAAAAGCCGCGACGAAGGCCAGTCCGGCCGCGATCAGCGCGTCCCACCCCAACGTTTCACCCTCGCCCGCCAGCAACACCTGAACCGTCGCAAGCCCTCCCGCGGCGAGAATGGTCGGAATCGACAGCAACATGGAGAAGCGGGCCGCGCTTTCCCGGTCATAGCCGAGCATGCGCGCGGCCGTCATGGTGATGCCGGAGCGACTGGTGCCGGGGATGAGCGCGAAGGCCTGCGCGATGCCGATGATCGCGGCATGTCCCGGACTCATGTCGGCGACAGTGCGCGCCTGGCTTCCGCGTGCGTCGGCAATGTACAGAAGAATGCCGAATCCGATGGTCGTCGCCGCGATGACTCCCACGCTGCGGAGATGATCCGCGATGAGGCCGTGAAGCAGGAAGCCGGCAAGGATCACCGGCAGCGTGCCGATGACCAGCAGCAGGCACAGACGACGCGCCTCCGTCGATTGGCCCCGCAACAGGTCCCAGCCGCCCTGGGTCATTGCCAGGCTGTCCTTCCAGAAATAGGCGATGACGGCACCCAGCGTTCCGACATGCAGCGCGATGTCGATGGTCTGGCCTTGATCGTCCCATCCCGTCAGTTGAGAGGCGAGAACCAAATGACCGGAGGAACTGACCGGCAAGAATTCGGTGATGCCCTGCACAAGAGCCAGGCCTATGAGGAATTCGATATCCACGCCTTTTTCTTTCTCCGAGAGGCGAAATGCCCAAGCCGAACTTATGCAGCCACGCCCGTGCAGTCCCGAACATCGAGGGAATGCCTCGGTCGGCTGCCAAGCTCCAGCTACCATCCCGAGAATGGGGGCCGTTCGGAATTTCCCGAATGAAAGATCTTTAATTTACTGAAATGGCAGGCATTTCCCGGCCGGACCCCTGGACCGGCCGCCGCGAAGGAAGCCCGCCGGGGCGGGCTCATGGGTGCTCCCGTCGGGAAAACCGGTCCTTGGGATCAGAGCCGGTCCTTCACTGCCCCGATCAGGAACTCCTTGTTGCCCTCCGGCCCGGTGATCGGGCTTTCGGTGATGTCCAGCACACGCCATCCCGGCCGCGCGTCCAGCCAGGCGCGGATGCGGTCGCAGACTTCCCTGTGCAGTTCCGGCTCGCGCACCACGCCGCCCTTGCCGACACGGCCCTTTCCGACCTCGAACTGCGGCTTGATCAGGGCGACCAGCCGGCCACCGGACACCACGAGGTCCAGCGCCGCCGGCAGCACGACTTCCAGACCGATGAAGCTGGCGTCGCACACGACGAGGTCGATCGGGTCGGGAATTTCCGCCGTGGTCAGGTGACGGGCGTTGGTCTTTTCCAGCACCACCACGCGCGGATCGTTGCGCAGCTTCCAGGCCAGTTGTCCGTGGCCGACATCGACGGCATAGACCTTGGCGGCGCCGCGGGTCAGCAGCACGTCGGTGAAGCCGCCGGTGGAGGCGCCGACATCGACCGCGGTCAGGCCGGCGGGATCGATGGCGAAGACGTCCAGCCCCTTCACCAGCTTCAACCCGCCTCGCGACACCCAGGGATGATCCTGCCCCTTGACCGCCAGCGGGGCTTCCGCCGCGATGAGGTCGCCGGCCTTGTCGATGCGCTTGGTGTCGGAATAGACGAGCCCGGCCAGGATCAGCGCCTGCGCCTTGGCCCGGCTTTCCGCCAGCCCGCGCTCCACCAGCGCCACATCCGCCCTTATCCGTGCCATGCCCTCAGCCCTTCGCTCATGCCCATGCTCATGCCGGCGCATTCCTGACGCGGAACGGCCGGAAGGGCAAGCCCCGGGGGGCGGATTCGTCAGGCGGCGGGGAAGTCGACGGTCACACGGGTGCCATAGGGGCTGCTGTCCGCGCTCAGCTTTCCGCGCAGTTGGCCCACGAAAGCGCGCACCACCTTCAGCCCCAGCGTCGCCGCACGGGTGATGTCCAGCCCGGAAGGCAGGCCGGTGCCGCGGTCGGCGATCTCCAGGCGAACGGCACCGCCGCCGGTGCGGCCGAACCGCACGTCGATGGTGCCGGGCGCCCCGGCCGGAAAAGCGTGGCGGGCGGCGTTGCCGACCAACTCGCTGACGATCAGGCTGAAGGGGATGATCGACTCCACCGGCATCTCCGTTTCCTCCGCGGCGACCTGGATGCGGTGGGCGCCGGGAAGCGTCGCCTCCAACTCCTGGCAGAGTTCGCGCAGATGCGGCGCCGCATCGATGGTGCCGCCGCGCAATGCGCCATGGGTGCGCTGGTGGGCCTGGGTGACGATGCCGACACGGCTGCCGGCGCTTTGAAGAGCGCGGCGGACTTCGGGATCCTTGCTGGACAGCGTCTGCAGGGTCAGCAGGCTGGAGACGAGCTGCAGCGTGTTCTTCAGCCGGTGGCTGACGTCGCGCAGGCGACGTTCATGCTCGGCGACCGCCTCCGGCGTCTCATCCGCGGTGACGATCAGGGCGCGGACGACACCGTTGAGGCCCAGAATCGGGGTGACGCGCAAATCCCAGAACCGTTCGCCGTCCTTCGCGCGGTCGCCCGCGGCGCGGCTGCGCTGCGGCCGGGCGCTGTTGCGCGCCTCCGCCAGCAGCATCGGCGACAGGGCGGGAAAGCTGTCCGTGATGATCGAGCCCGCAACCACCCCCAGCGCGCGGAAGGCGGCGTTGGCGTAGCAGCAGCAGTCGCCCTCCTCTTCCACCAGGGCGGTTGGAGTCGGCAGCTGGTCAAGCAGGCAACGCAGCAGCACCGGATCGTCGATGCCGGAACCGCTGGCTTCCGCCGTCCGCTCCGCGCCGGATTCCGTCCCGAATCCTGCGTTCCGGTACGCCGTGACTGCCATGAAGTGCGCCATCGCCCCTTATCCCGTAGCCGTCCCGTATGCTGCCGACGCCTCCACCGTGACCGGGGAGCTACCATTTCAGCCTGGGAAGTGTAAGGCGTCGCTCGCGCTCGGCACCAGTCCACCAACCCGAAACTTCCCTAGACAAATGGCATTACGACATTTGGTTGGTTTCGGATCTATCCGCGGTCAGGCCCGTGCCGCGGCATTTTCGATGCCCAGCGCCTGCAACGCCGTGCGGACGATGTGCTGGGCGGTCAAGCCGGCCGTCTCATACTGCTTGGCCGGTGCATCGTGGTCGAGATAGAGGTCGGGCAGAACCATCGGACGGATCTTCAACCCGCCGTCCAGCAGGCCCGAGGTCGCCAGGAACTGCAGCACGAAGCTGCCGAAGCCGCCGACCGATCCCTCCTCGATGGTGATCAGCACCTCGTGCTCGAGCGCGAGGCGGCGGACCAGATCCTCGTCCAGCGGCTTGGCGAAGCGGGCATCGGCAAGCGTGGTGGACAGGCCGCGCGCCGCCAGCTCCGCCGCCGCGCGCCGGGCCTCGCCCAGGCGGGTGCCGTAGCTGAGGATGGCGATCTTGGTGCCTTCCTGCAGGATGCGGCCCTTGCCGATCGGCAGGATGCTGCCGCGGTCGGGCAACTCCAGGCCGACACCCTCGCCGCGCGGATAGCGCAGGGCGGAGGCGCGGTCGTCGATGGCCGCCTGGGTCGCCACCATGTGCATCAGCTCCAGCTCGTCCGCCGCGGCCATCAGCACGATGTCGGGCAGGCAGCCGAGATAGGCGGTATCGAAGGATCCCGCATGGGTCGCCCCGTCCGCCCCCACCAGGCCGGCGCGGTCGAGCGCAAAGCGCACCGGAAGATGCTGCAGCACCACGTCATGGATGACCTGATCGTAGGCGCGCTGCAGGAAGGTGGAGTAGATGGCGCAGAAGGGCTTGAACCCCTCCGTCGCCATGCCGGCGGCGAAGGTCACGGCATGCTGTTCGGCGATGCCGACGTCGAAGCTGCGGTCGGGGAAGCGTTCCGCGAACATGTCCAGCCCGGTGCCGGACGGCATGGCGGCGGTGATGCCGACGATGGTCGGATCGGCCGCGGCCTCGGCGATCAGGCTCTGGGCGAAGACGCGGGTGTAGGTGGGGGCGTTTGACTTCGGCTTGGACTGGGCGCCGGTCACCACGTCGAACTTGGCGACGGCGTGCAGCTTGTCGGCCGATTCCTCCGCCGGGCCGTAGCCCTTGCCCTTCTTGGTGACCACGTGGATCAGCACCGGCTTGTCGTCGTCGGCGTCGCGGACGTTCTGCAGCACCGGCAGCAGATGGTCCAGGTTGTGGCCGTCGATCGGACCGATGTAGTAGAAGCCCAGCTCCTCGAACAGGGTGCCGCCGGTGACCATGCCGCGGGCGTATTCCTCCGCCCGGCGGGCGGCGTTGCGCAGCGGCCGCGGCAACTGGTCGGCGATCTCCTTGGCCAGATGGCGCAGGGACAGGTACGGCTTGGACGAGATCAGCCGCGACAGATAGGCGCTCATCGCGCCCACCGGCGGGGCGATGGACATGTCGTTGTCGTTGAGGATGACGATCAGCCGCGACTTGGTGGACGCCGCGTTGTTCATCGCCTCATACGCCATGCCGGCGCTCATCGAGCCGTCGCCGATCACGGCGATGACGTTGCGCTGCTCCCCCTTGATCTTGCTGGCGACGGCCATGCCGAGACCGGCGGAGATGGAGGTGGAGCTGTGGCCGGCGCCGAACGGGTCGTATTCGCTCTCCGACCGCTTGGTGAAGCCGCTCAAGCCGCCGCCCATGCGGAGCGTGCGTATGCGGTCGCGCCGCCCGGTCAGGATCTTGTGCGGATAGCACTGATGCCCGACGTCCCAGATCAGCCGGTCATGGGGCGTGTCGAAGACGTAATGGAGCGCCACGGTCAGCTCCACCACCCCAAGCCCGGCGCCGAGATGGCCGCCGGTCACCGATACGGCATCCACGGTCTCGGTGCGCAACTCGTCTGCGAACTGGCGGAGCTGCTCGGGCTTCAGGGCCCGCAGCTTGGCTGGCGTCGGACAAAGGTCGAGCAGCGGAGTCTTGGTGGCGGTCACGTCGTGATGGTCCTCAAGCTCTGGTCAGGCGCGGCGCGCGACGACGAAGTCGGCGACCGCCTTCAACATATCGGCACGCCCATCGAAAATGTCCAAGTGCTGCGATGCCTGATCGGCGAGCATTTCCGCCTGGGCACGGGCACGGTCGCGGCCGAGGATCGACACGAAGGTCGCCTTGCCGGCCTGGGCGTCGCGGCCGACGGTCTTTCCGGTCTCTTCCGCCGTGCCCTCCACGTCCAGCAGATCGTCGACGATCTGGAAGGCGAGGCCGAGGTCGTGGGCGTAGGCGCGGAGCGCCGTGCGCTGCGGCGGGTTCGCCTTGCCCAGGATGCCGCCGGCCTCGCAGGAGAAGGCGATCATCTCGCCCGTCTTCATGCGCTGCAGCCGGGTGGTGGTGCCGAGATCGAAGCTCTCATGCTCCGCGATCAGGTCCAGCATCTGGCCGCCGACCATGCCGTGCCCGCCGGACGCCTTGGCCAGCGCCGTCACCAGCTGGCAGCGGATGTTGGGGTCCTCGTGGGTCGCCGGATCGGCCAGCACCTCGAAGGCGAAGGTCAGCAGCCCGTCGCCGGCCAGGATGGCGGTCGCCTCGTCGAACTGGCGGTGGCAGGTCGGACGGCCGCGCCGCAGTTCGCCATCGTCCATCGCCGGCAGATCGTCGTGGATCAGCGAATAGCTGTGGACCATCTCGACGGCCGCGGCGACGCGGATGGCGCAGTCCCGGTTGACGCCGAAAAGGGCGGCCGACTGCATCACCAGGAAGGGGCGCAGCCGCTTGCCGCCGTTCAGGCAGCCATAGCGCATGGCGTCGAACACCCGCGCTTCGGGCAGGTCGGTGGTCGGCAGCAGCGCGTTGATCTTGACCTCGACCGCCTTGGCGATGTCGGCCAGCGCGGCTTTGAATTCGGTCTGGGAAATGGTCTGCACGTCAGTCGATCCGGGCGGGTTCGGTGCCGAGGGAGCCGTCGGCGCTCACGGTGATGCGGTCGATCTTGGCCTGCGCCTCGCGCAGCTTCATCTCGCAATGGCGCTTCAGCGCCGTGCCCCGCTCATAGGAGGAGATGGCGTCGTCGAGCTTGCCGCGCCCTTCCTCGAGCTGGCGGACGATCCGCTCCAGTTCGGCGAGCGCATCCTCGAAACTGAGGGCGGCGATGTCGGGCGGAATGGCGGTGCCGGAAACAGGGGGCGAAGACGTCGTGGAAGGGGGCATGTCGGGCAGAACCATCGATGGGACCTCAAGCCCGCGAAGGTATGCCCCGCCCACGTCCGGCGCAAGGCCCGAGGCACACCGCTACCCCGGCCATTGCGGCCTATGTGCGGCCTATGCGTTCGGGCGACCCCTCCTCCTTTCGGGAGAATGAAGCGCCCGCCCGATGGGAAGGCCGCCGCTCAGCAGTACATCAATTCGCGCACATGGGCGGCGCTGGCGGAGGCGAGGGCGCGCAGGTTGTAGCCTCCCTCCAGCACCGAGACGATGCGCGCGCCGCAATGCGTGCGGGCAAGCTCGCCCAGCTTGCGGGTGGCCCAGACGAAATCGTCGTCGATCAGGTGCAGTCCGGCCAACGGATCGCGCGAATGGGCATCGAAGCCGGCGGAGATGATCAGCAGGTCCGGCTTGAAATGGTCGATGGCCGGCAGGATGACGTGGGTCATCGCATGCCGGAACTCCGGCGACCCCGCCATGGCCGGCAGCGGCGCGTTGACACAATTGCCGTACTCGCCCTTTTCGCCCGCATCCCCCGTACCGGGATAGAGCGGCGACTGGTGGGTCGAGCAATAGAGCATGTCCGGGTCGTGCTGCAGGATGTCCTGCGTGCCGTTGCCGTGGTGGACGTCGAAATCCATCACCGCCACGCGTTGCAGCCCATGCGCGGCGCGGGCGTGATAGGCGCCGACCGCCGCGTTGTTGAACAGGCAGAAACCCATCGCCTTGTCACGCTCCGCATGGTGGCCGGGCGGACGCACGGCGCAGAAGGCGTTGCGCGACTGGCCGGTCGCCACCGCGTCGACCGCGGCGCAGACCGCGCCGGCCGCACGCAGCGCCGCCTCCCCCGATCCGGGCGAGACGACCGTGTCGGCATCGACCCCGGCATGCTCCACCTCGGGGATCAGCGACAACACGCGGTCGATATGCGACTGCGGGTGCGCGCGCAGGAGTTGTTCCACCGTGGCGCACGGCGCCTCCTGCCGTTCCAGCATATGGAACTCCTCCGTCTCCAGCGCGGCGAGCACGGCGCGCAGGCGGTCGGAGCATTCGGGATGACCGAGACCGGTGTCGTGCTCCAGGCACGCCGGGTGGGTGAACAGGGTGGTGAACATCGATTTTTTCGGTCGTTATCGTTGATTTTCGGGCGGCGCAGGCAGCGTTTCCGAAAACCATTCTTCCTGTATCGCTAATAAAAGTACAGGCTGATTCCAGGACGATTCGTCACAGCCCATTTTCTGGAAACGGGGCAATCCGTGACACGACAAGATGGCGTCGGCAACGATGGGGTAACGGCAACGATGCGCCGGTCACACCGCCCGATGGTCAGGCGGGTCAATGATCAGTCCGTCCGCCAATCACGCCGTCCGTTCGATGACGAAGCGGAGGATGCCGTCGTCCTCGCCGACCGACAGCAGGCGGTTGCCGGTCGCCTCGCAGAAGGCGGGGAAGTCCTTGCGGGCGCCGGGATCGGTCGCCTCCACGGTCAGGGTGTCGCCGACGGCGATGGCCCTGATCGCCTTGCGGGCGCGCAGGACGGGAAGCGGGCACTGCAAGCCCTTGGTATCCAAAGGATGGTCGGTCATGAACGGAATGCTATCCCACCTGGAAACCGGTGTCATCGGCCGATGATGGGCGCGCATCGTTGGATTCGGCAAACACAACCATCGGATGCGCCCCTCTTCCGTCTATTGTTCCGTTCTGCGAGAAAAAAGCGGTGATTAGCGGTAATGGCAACGCCCAAGTCGCGATGGTGACAATCGGTGTCTGCTTCGGAATGACGGAATTCCACAGGTGGACAATTCCCGCATGGTACGAATATACTACCATACATGCATTTTTCTTTGCCGGGCGGCGCAACGACAGCCCGGTTGCAAAACGAATCGGAACGGACAGGGCAACGGGAAAGCGATGAAAATCGAGGATTTGCAGGCAAACGCCCGCCGCGCGAGCGCCCTGCTGAAGGCGATGTGCAATGAGCGGCGCCTTCTCATCCTGTGCCACCTGAGCCAGGGCGAACGGTCGGTGGGCGAACTGGAGGATCTGGTCGGACTCAGCCAATCGGCGCTGTCGCAGCATCTGGCCCGGCTTCGCAACGACAATCTGGTCCGCACGCGCCGCAGCGCCCAGAACATCTACTACTCGCTGAACGGGCACGAGGCGCAGACGATCATGACGACGCTGCACGGCCTCTACTGCATCCCGGCGGAGAATGCGGCCGAGGGCCGCGGCGGCGGCTCCGCCAACGGCACTTCCAGCGAGTCCGCCAACGACCTTAGCAACGACTCTGCCAACGATCCCGGCAGCGACCGCTCCGACCTGCGCACCGCCATGGCCCGCTGAAACGCGCCATTCCATAAAGGGCGGCGCGCAAGCCTCAATCGCGCGCCAGCAGAGCCGCGGCCACCAGCGCCATCCATCCCAGCATGAAGCTCCACCCTCCGGCGGGGGCCGTCATCGGCACCGGCAACGGCCCGATCGTGGCCAGCGCATAGAGCGTGCCGCAGAACAGCAGGATTCCGGCACAGAACAGCCACCCCGCGGCCCGCAGGGCCAGTCGCCCGGCCGCGCCGCCGCCCAGCCGGCCGGCCAGCGCCACCAGCAGCACAAGCGCCAGCGCATGCGCCATCTGATACGTCCCGGCGGTGCGGAACCACTCCTGCGCCTGCGGTTGGCCCGCCAGCCCATGGCTGGCATAGGCGCCGGCGGCGACCGCGACGGCGCCGTTCAGCGCGGCGAAGGCGATCCAGATGCGGTCGATCACTCCCACGGACGTACTTCCCTTCCTTCCGATCACCACCGGCCCACGGGCGGTGCTATCCTGCCGCCTGTCTACACGCAGGGCGCCCGCACGGGCAAGAAACGACCATGACCACAGCCCCTCCCCCGGCGACCACGCTCGTCAGCATCATCACGCCCACATGGCAGCGGGAGGATTTCCTGCCCCACCTGCATGCCTGCATCAAGGCGCAGACCCATGCCGAGATCGAGTGGCTCGTCTTCGACGACAGCCCGCGCCCATCGGCCTATCTCAAGCCGCTGGCGAACCCGCGGCTGAAGTATTTCTACTCGCCCAGCCGCTATGCCATCGGCGAGAAGCGCAACATCCTTGCCGAACATTCCAAGGGTTCGGTGATCGTCCACATGGACGACGATGACTTCTACGCGCCCACTTACGTGGAGCGGATGCTGCACCGGCTGGAGCAAGGCTACGACCTGGTGAAGCTGTCGGGCTGGTTCCTCTACAGCGCGGCACACCGGCGCTTCGGCTATTGGGACACCGCGCAAGGCGGCTCGCACCACCGCTGGGGACGGCAGGGCTGCAGCTATGTCGAGGCGCCGGATGCCTTGCCCTCCCCCGGGAATCTGGACGGTTACGGCTTCTCCTGCGCCTACCGCCGTTCGGTCTGGGAAGCGGTGCGTTTTCCCGCGGTGAATGCCTGCGAGGATGCGCCGTTCGTGACGGCCGCGCGCGACCGCTTCCGCGTCGACGCCTTCCCGGATGCGGAGGGACTGTGCCTTCACACGCTGCACGCCCGCAGCACCAGCCTGTGCCTGCCGCAGTACGAACTGCCGCCGATCCTGATGGAACGCCTGTTCGGGCCGGATGCGGCCGCCTATACCTGAACGTCGAGGAACATGCCGCGGCGGTAATTGCGCGGCAGGGTCAACACCCCGTTGACCACCAGGGCCGCCAGTTCGCGCAGGCTCGGGATACGCTGCCGCCCCTGCGTGGCGATCCCGTCGGCCCGCGCGCGCGCGCCGACCGCAGGAACCCGCCCGCCGCCGGGATCGGGGCGGATCGGCTCGTTCGAACGGTCACCGGTGCGTCGGGTCTCTACCATGGGCGCCTATTTACCATAAATGCGAGGGATGGGGAAGGGGGCGGCGTTGTCCACAATGCGGAGAATTCCGCTCCCCTGCCCCGCACAGCCGCTCAGCTTTCAAGCCAATGGTGGACGAAGCCCGCCTCCCGCTCCAGCAGCCGGCCCAGGCGGATCAGGCGCCGTTCCTCGCCCGGCCGGGCGATCAGCTGGATGCCGAAGGGCAGCCCGTCACCTCGCGCCGGCCCACCCACGGGCAAGGTCAGCACCGGGAAGCCCACCAGCGTGACGATGGCGGTGACGCCGAGATAATCGAGGATGGTCTCCAACGGCCGCCCGTCGATCTCCGTCACCTCGCCCTCGGCGTTCGGCCAGGGCAGCACGCCGCAGGCCGGCGCCGCCAGCACGTCGATGTCCTCGAACAGCGCCACGAAGCGGCGGTAGAGCGCGGTGCGGGCGGCCTGCGCCTCCAGATAGGCATCGGCGGAGATGCCGGCGCCGGCCTCGATGTTCCAGCGGATGGTGTCGGTCAGGTCCGCGCCATGCTTCGCCAGCATCGGACCGAAGGCGTGGCGGGTCTGCGCCGCGCGCAAAGTGCGGAAGGTCGCCATGGCGTCGCCGCAGTCGGGATGGCGGCGCGCCACCGGCCCGACGACACGCTCCAGCCGGTCGACCGCCTGGGCGAAGCGTTCCCGCACCGCCTGCGACACCACGGCCGCGCCGAAATCGGCGGTGGCGCCAAGCCGCGACTCCGATCCGTCGTCGCGGTCGCCGAACAGGGAGGTCGGATCGCGCAGGTCGCTGCCGGCCATCGCAGACAGCAGCAGCGCGCAGTCTTGGGTGTCGCGCGCCAGCACCCCGTGGGTCGCCAGCGTGTCCCAGCCCAGGGCGCGGCCCGGCGCCGGGATCAGCCCCGGTGTCGGCCGGATCGAGGCGACGCCGCAGAAGCTCGCCGGCACCCGCACCGATCCGCCGAAATCGGTGCCATGGGCCAGCGGCGCCATGCCGACCGCCACCGCCACCGCCGATCCGCCGCTCGACCCGCCGGAAGTCAGCACCGGATCGGCGGGGTTGCAGGTCGGCCCGTACAGGCGGTTGCGGCAGACGGCGCCGAAGCCGAATTCCGGCGTGTTGGTCTTGCCGATGACGATGCCGCCCGCCGCCTCGATCCGCGCGACGGCAATGTCGCTGGTGGACGGCACTTGATCGGCATAGAGCGCGGAGCCGTAGGTGGTGCGGATGCCTGCGGTGTCGGTCAGATCCTTCACCGCCACCGGCACCCCATGCAGCGGCCCCACCGGCGCCGGGGCCGCGTCCAGCGCGTCGGCGCGGGCCAGCGCCTCGTCGGCGGCCACGGTGATGAAGGCGGACAGTTCCGGTTCCTTCGCCGCGATGCGCGCCAGATGCGCCTCGACCGCCTCCCGCGCCGACAGTTCCCGCCTCGCCAGCCTCGCCGCCAGGCCGGCAGCATTTTCCCGCCACAAGGCGTTTCGTCCTTCGCTCACTGCATCCTCCAGTTTCCGGCCCGAACCGTAGCGCGAAACCGGTATCATGCGAAACAATGCAGAGTCTTTCAGCGCTGGCGGCCGACCGACGCGCGGCAATCGCTCAGGATGTTGCCGACGGTCACCCGCTCCCGCTCGTCCATGGTCAGATCCCAGCGGGCCTTCACCAGGATCCAGTCGGCGACATAGAGGCAGATCCCGTCCCGCTTCGGCGGCAGCCAGTCCTCCGGCCCCTTGGAGCCCTTGGCGCGGTTGGCTTCGCGGCTGGCGACCAGCAGGGTCAGCGGATCGCTGGTGTCGTTGGCGTAGGCGGCGCGCCGCTCCCGGCTCCAGTCGAAGCCGCCGCTGGCATAAGCCTCCGCCAGCGGTACCCGGTGGTCGATGTCGACCATCTGCGGATCGGTGAAGCGCTCCCCGGTGTAGGGGTCGAGCCAGTCGCCGCCCTTCACGCTGCACCCCTTGGCGTCGAGCGTCGCCGGGCGGAGCGAGTCGCGGATCAGCACCTTTTCGCGGGCGTTCAGACAGCCGCCATCAAGCGCCAGCCAGTGCGGCCAATCCGACCGCTCATAGCCACGCCGCCTTTCAGGCTCAACCCGGATGCGGTCGAGCTGCCGGCTCACCTCGGCATAGTCGATGCGGTCGGACGGGCGGGAGATGGCAGGCGGCGGCGGCTCGGCGGGTACCTGCTTGCGCGGCGGACGGGGGCGCTGCGTCTCCTCGCCCAGCATCTCGTCGAGCGTGCCCGGCGGCAGGATATGCAGCCGCTCCGCCACCGCGACGGCGGCAAGCACAGCAAGGACGATGAACAGCCCCCGCAGGGTCAGGGAACGGCGGCGGGCCATGTCAGCACCGCCGCTTTCGATATCCTCTCGCCCACAGTGGAGTGGGAGATTTCGCCGGCGCCGCCGTCATGTTCCGCTCACCTCATCGATCTTCTCCCCTCATACTCCGGTATTGCCATCGATCTCAAGGCATGCGTCCGGTCAGGGTGGCACTCAGCCCCTGGAGCAGGCCGACCTGACAGACCGTCTCGAAGGTGGAGCGCATCAGCGACGGGTCGCCGATCGACACCCGGATGTCGCCGGCCCGCGGTTCCGAGTGGCGGCGGCGGACCTGGCTGCCGCACAGCTCCTGCAGGACGTCCAGCAGCATCACCAGCGAGGTCGCGCGGCCGGTGCAGAGGTTGAACACCTGGGAGCCGGCGAAGCGCCGCTCCATCGCCAGCGCCAGGATGCGCACCACGTCGCCGACGAAGACGAAGTCGCGGACCTGCTGGCCGTCGCCGTGAATCTCCACATCCTCGCCGCGCGCCACCCGGCGGGCGAAGATGGAAATGACGCCGCTGTAGGGCGACATCGGATCCTGCCGCGGCCCATAGACGTTGAAGAAGCGGAAGCCGACCGTCGGCACTCCCTGGATCGACCATGCGATGCGGGCATGCATCTCGCAGCCCAGCTTGTCGACGCCATAGGCGGACAGCGGACGCGGAAGCTCGTCCTCCTTCAGGGGCGTGTTGGTGTTGTCGCCATAGACGGCGGCGGACGAGGCGTAGACCACGGGGATCGGGCCGCCGCGCTTGGCGTCGCGCGCCGCCTCGAACACCGTCACGGTGCCCAGAAGGTTGGTGCGGTGGGTCTCCGCCCACAGCTCGCGCGATTTCTGCACGGAGGCGACGGCGGCAAGGTGGAACACGCCGTCCACCCCTTCGCCATGGTCGCCGGCCATCGCCTCCCGCACCGCATCGGGATCGGCCACGTCGCCCACCACCAGTTTCGCCGCTTCCGGCTTGTTGCCCAGCCGGCCGCTCGACAGGTTGTCGAGGATCGTCACCCTATGCCCGTCCGCCAGCAGCCGGTCGGCCAGATGCGAGCCGATGAATCCGCAGCCGCCGGTGATGAGGTAGTGCGCCATGGTCCGTCCAAGCCCTTCCTTCGTTGTGACCGGTGCCGCCGCAGCGCAGCGAAGCAGCCGAAACTCCCACTAAGGGTCGGGACACAACCGCCGGATCGCCAGCCCATCTTAGGGATAGGCCGCCGCCTCAACCGGAGATCCGCCCCGCCCCATCGGTGACTCGGCCGGCGAATCGGTCCGGCTTCGGCCGCCGCGGATTCCGTATAGGCGCGACCGATGGTTCAACAGGGTTATCCACCACCTTGTCCACGGTTCTGTGGATAACCATGGTCAAGCCTGCCGGCCCGGATTCCGCGTCGGGGCGGACACACTGGTGCAGAAATGCTGCTGTGTACGAACGGTTCCTCGGCCGGAGCCGCCGGAACCTTTGCTGCACGGCACAAGACCGCTGAACGCAAAAGGCCCCGCTGTGGCATTCACGCCACGGCAGGGCCCTGCGCCCCGAGCCGGACCGGTCTGTGAACCGGGGCCGGGCTTACGCTTTACTCTTCGGCATCAGGCCTGCTTGGGGCCGAGCATTTCCGCCTTGACGGTGGCGAAGGCCCAGTCGAGCCAGGGCAGCACCGCCTCCATATCCTCGTTCTCCACGGTCGCCCCGCCCCACAGACGCAGGCCCGGAGGCGCGTCGCGGTAGGAACCGGCGTCGAAGGCGGCCTCCTCCTTCTCCAGCAGCGCGGTCAGCTTCTTGGCGAAGGCGGCCTGCGCATCCTCCGGCAGGGCGGTGACCTCCGGATCGGTGAAGCGCAGGCAGATCGACGTGCAGGAGCGGGTCGCGGTTTCCTTGGCGAGGAAGCCGGCCCAGCTGCTGGCCTCCGCCCACTCCGCGACGATGCGCAGGTTCTGCTCCGACCGGCGGATCAGCTGGGTCAGGCCGCCGACCGACAAGGCCCAGCGCAGGCTGTCGATGGCATCCTCGACGCAGAGCATCGACGGGGTGTTGATGGTGTCGCCCTCGAAGATGCCTTCGATCAGCTTGCCGTTCTTGGTCAGCCGGAAGATCTTCGGCAGCGGCCGGTCGGGCTGGAAGCTCTCCAGGCGCTCCACCGCGCGCGGGCTCAGCACCAGCATGCCGTGCGCCGCTTCGCCGCCCAGCACCTTCTGCCAGGACCAGGTGGCGACGTCGAGCTTGTTCCAGGGCATATCCATGGCGAAGGCCGAGGAGGTGGCGTCGCAGATGGTCAGCCCTTCGCGGCTGTCGGGAATCCAGTCGCCGTCGGGCACGCGGACGCCGGCGGTGGTGCCGTTCCAGGTGAAGACCACGTCACGGCTGAAATCGACCGACGACAGGTCCGGCAGTTCACCATAGGGGGCGACCAGGTTGCGCACGTCGGGCAGCTTCAGCTGCTTGGCGACGTCCGTGACCCATTCCTTGCCGAAGCTCTCCCAGGCCAGCATGTCGACGCCGCGGGCACCCAGCATCGACCACAGCGCCATTTCCACCGCCCCGGTGTCGGAGGCCGGGACGATGCCGATGCGGTAGTCGCCGGGAATGGCCAGAACCGCGCGGGTGAGGTCGATGACCTCCTTCAGCTTGGCCTTGCCCGGCTTGGAGCGGTGGGAGCGGCCGAGCAGCGCGCCGTCCAGCGCGTCGAGCGACCAGCCCGGCCGCTTCGCGCACGGACCCGAGGAGAAGAGCGGATTGTTGGGGCGGCGGCTGGGCCGGCTGATCTTCATGGGCGGACTTCCTGTCCCGGAACGGGAATGTGCGGAGGTCCGGACCTTAAAAGCTGCGCCACCGCCCGTCAATCGACGGTCCGCGACGCCCAGCCACACCCGATGCGCAGCCCTGCACCCCCGCTACTTCGTGCGGCCGATCTTGCCGTTGCGGTAGGTCCATGCGGCTTCGCCGCCGCCGGCCGGCTGCGGCATCGAAACGGTGAGGATGTCGTTGTCGATGGTGACCTGTACGGCATCGCTGCAGGAGCCGAAGGGATGGGAAACCACCGGCTGCGGCCCGCCGATCTCAAGGATGCGGAATCGGGCCGGGCAATCCTTGGCGCCGGTATCGGCCTGGAACAGGGCGATCCAGCGGTCTTTCAGCGAATAGGCGCCGACGAAGGACAGCATGTCGCTCTCCTTGTCCTCGAACACCGGCTTGTCGTCGATCGAGATCTGCGTGTGCTTCGGCCCGATGTCGGTCATCGTCAGGATCGCGTTGCCGAGCGCCGCCATCAGACGAGGCTCCGCCGCGCCGGCGGAGGTGACGATCAGAAGGCTGCCCGCCACAGCGGCACACACACTAAGAACCCGCAAAGGCCGTCTCCCTGGCTGCTCCGCCCCGGCGGGGCGGCTGTCCGAACCGGGCGCACCATAATGCGGCACGCGCCCCGCCGGAAGCCGTCCTTTTCGCCGGTGGAAGCCGGGCGCATCATCAGCAATTCACGATCAGCGGATGTTGATGCTGAAGCCGAAGCCAGGGGCGACCGGAGGCGGCGCGTAGATGACCGGCGGCGGCGGCGCGTAGATCACCCGCGGCGGCGGGGGCGGGGCATAGATCACCCGCGGCGGGGCGTAACGGACGTCGCGTTCGCGCCAATGCTTGTGGTGAGGGCGGGGACGATCCCAGCGGCGCCAATCCGGACCGCCACGGCCCGGACCATGCCATTCGCGGCCGTGGTCGCCACGCCCGCGCCAGCCGTCATGCGCTTCCGCCTGGCTGACGGTCACGCCCAGCATCGATCCGGCGACCAGAGCGCCCAGAACCACGGCTTTCAATCCAAACCCACAACGGCCAGTCATTCCGGCATCCTCCTGGTGTCGGGAAGCGGTTGTTCCCCTTTGACCGGATGAACGCGAAGACACCCGCTTTCATTCCACTCCTACGAAAAAGATTTCGTCCTACGACCTTGGTCGAGGCGGTCAGCCCCGGCCGTCGGCGAGGCCGGAGGGCGGGCGCGGCGGAGTGAACAGTCCGGGCGCCCGGTAGTCGGGGCGGTCGGCGGGCCTGCCGAAGTGATAGCCCTGGGCCAGTTCGAAGCCCCAGGCGTTGAGCTGCGCCGCTTGATCGGAGGTTTCCACCATCTCGGCGATCACCTGCACGCGGACTTCCCGGCACAGGCCGACCATGGCGCGCAGGATGGCGTCGTCTCGCGGGCTGCCGCCCAACCGCTTCACATAGCTGCCGTCGATCTTCACGAAATCGACCGGCAGCGCCTGGATATAGGGGAATGAAGCCGCCCCGGCGCCGAAATCGTCCAGGCAGATGCGGTGCCCGGCGCGGCGCAGTTCCTCCAGGATGCGGGCGGCGCGCGGCAGGTCGGTGAGGCCGGTCGACTCCGTCACCTCCACCAGCAGGCGGGACCGCAGCGCCGGATTGCGGGCGACAAGCTTCTGGAAGGCGACGACGAAGATGTCGCTGCCCAGCGACGCCGCCGACATGTTGACGGCGACCTGCAGGGCGGGATCGGCGGCCAGAACCTCCAGCGCCTTCTCGCAGACCAGGAGGTCGACGTCATGGACCATGCCCACCTGTTCGGCGAAGGCGATGGTCGGCCCCGGCGCGCCGTTGGGGAATCTGGCCAGCGCCTCGTAATGATGCAGCCCGCGGGTGGCGAGCGAGACGATGGGCTGGAACTGCAGCTTCAGCCGGTCGTCGGTCAGGGTGGAGCGCAGGCTGGTCACCCGCGTCACCGTCTGGTCGACCAGCAGCTTCACCGCGTCATGCATGGTGGCGATGTCGAAGCCGGTGCCATCCTCGGCGAAATTCTTCACCGTGAACATCAGCACGCGGCCGGCATCCTCGCGGCTGAGGCCGGGGGCCGCCATGTCGAGCGTCATGTTCTCCGAAGCCAGGGGCCGGCCGTCGGGCAGCAGCCCTGCGCCGGTCACCGCGATCTCGTTGGAAAGCGCGCCCGCCGACACGTCGGTGCCATGGACAAGGCCGAATCGGTCCTCCCCCAGCCGGGTCGCCAGCGTGTCGTCGGCAGCATGGACGCGCAGCAGCGCCCCCACCTCCCCCAGCAGGCGCAACGTCAGTTCCGGGCCGAGCCGCGATTTCACCTCGCCGAAATCGGCGATCTTGATCAGCGTCAGCTTGGGCGGCGCGTTACCGACATGGATGCCGAAACGCTCGCCCAACTGCGTCTGGAAAGCATCGGAGTCGAGAAGCCCGGTCTCCGCATCGCGGACCGGCTGCGCCGCGCCGCCGCCGGCGCTCTCCGACCGGGTCAGCGTCAACTGCACGTTGGGGGAACGGCCAAGCCGGTAGCCGGACAGGGTGGCCTGAACCCCGCCGGCAAACTCGACGGCACGCGGTTGCAGCCGGCTGTTGGACCCGGCGGTACGCAGCAGGCGCCGCACCAGCCCGCGGTCGCCGGCCGCCACCACCCGGTCGATGGGCTGGCCGATCAGGTCGGTGTCCGTGATGCCCAGGAGATTCTGCAAGGCCCCGGCCGCAAATCCGATGGTCCCGCGCGCATCCACCTCGATCAGCACATCCGCGTTGGCGAACGCGAAGCCGAGGAAGCGTGCGACGTCCGATGTCATAGGGCCTCGGCAGGAATCGCTGTGGGACAGGTGGTTTCCGACACATCATGTCGCGGCGCGCGAAATAATGTGTCCGCTTAAGGTTCGCACCCTAAACGTAAAGGAAATCCTACCGCTATCGAAATTTCACCAGTTCGATCGTCGGAGACGCGCAGCGATCGCGACAGCCGGCCCATGCCGGACAGCCGTTATCGGCCGTCATCCCCGCGAAGGCGTGGGTGACGGACGAAAGACGCTCATGATGAGATTCGATGCGAGACGCTTCAAACGCAGGGCTTCTCTCAGAGAAGTACCGCCCACTATCCGCGCGCCTGTCAGGCCGGAACCACGCTGTTGCCGAGAAAGATTTCGAACTGGTCGACCGGCAGCGGGCGGCTGATCAGGAAGCCCTGGATGCGGGTGCAGCGCTGCTGGCGCAGCATGTCGGCCTGATCCTGCGTCTCCACCCCCTCGGCGATGGTGTCGAAGCCCAGGCTTTCGGCGAGGTTCACGATGGTGCCGACGATGGCAGGATCGGTGGTGGACTTGACGATGTCGCGGACGAAGCTGCGGTCGATCTTCAACGTGTCGATGGGGAAGCGCTTCAGATAGGCCAGAGAGGAATAGCCGGTGCCGAAATCGTCGATGGACAGGCGGACGCCGATGTCCTTCAGGCCGTTCAGGATGGTCACCGCCTTTTCGATGTCGCCGATCATGGCGCCTTCGGTCAGTTCCAGTTCCAGCCGTCCGGGCGGGATGCCGGCCGACTCGACCACACTGCGGACGAAACCGACGAGGCGGGCATCCTGGAACTGGCGCGGCGACAGGTTGACAGAAACGGACGGAATGGGCAGGCCGCGCCTTATCCAGTCGGCAAGCCGGCGGCAGGATTCGATCAGCGTCCAGGCGCCGATCTCCCAGATCAGACCGGTTTCCTCAGCCAGCGGGATGAATTCCGCCGGGCTGACCATGCCGCGGATCGGGTGGCGCCAGCGGATCAGCGCCTCCGCCCCGATGGTGCGGTTGCCGGCAAGGTCGATCTTCGGCTGGAAATGCAGTTCGAACTCGCCGCCGGCGGTGGCGCGGCGCAGGTCGCTTTCCAGCCCCAGCGCGAAGCCCGACCGCTCGCGCATCTCGCCGTCGTAGAAGACGTATTTGTGCTCCGGGTTGCGCTTCGCGTGGTACATGGCGAGGTCGGCGTTGCGCAGAAGCTGGTCCGCCGTCTCGCCGTCGTCGGGATAGAAGGCGATGCCGATGGACGCGCCGCAGAAAAGCTCCTGATTGTGGACGGCGAAGGGTTCGTCCATCGAATAGAGCACCTTTTCCACCAGCCGGGCCCCGGCGGAGCGGTCGGCGGCGTCGGGCGCGACGATCAGGAACTCGTCCCCGCCCAGCCGGCCCACGGTGTCGGTCATGCGGGTGCAGTTGCGCAGGCGCCGCGCCACCAGCTTCAGCAATTCGTCGCCGGCATGGTGGCCCAGCGTGTCGTTGACCTGCTTGAAGCGGTTGAGGTCGAGGAAGGCGACCGCGACCTTGCTCTTGGTCCGCTGGGCGCGGACGATCGCCTCCTCCAGCCTTTCGCAGACCAGCCAGCGGTTGGGCAGGTCGGTCAGCCGGTCGAAGCTGGCCTGATAGCGGATCTGGTGTTCCTGCGACTTGCGCTGGCTGATGTCGGCGATGGTGAGGACGTAGTGTTCCAGCACGCCGTTGGGCGCGCGGACCGACGTCACCGACAGGGCCGCCGCAAAGGCGTCGCCGGAATGGCGGAAGCTGGTGACCTCCCCCTGCCAGCGGCCGGACTGGCGGGCGATGGTCCAGATGGAGTCGATGAAGTCGCGCTCGTGCGAACCCGGGGCGAAGAGGACCAGCGGCCGGCGCAGCAGTTCCTCCCGCTGGAAGCCGGTCATGATCTCGTAGGCCGGGTTGATCGCCTGGACGGTCAGTTCCGGATCGACGATCAGGATGCCGTCGGCGACGCTGTCGAACACGGTGGCGAGCAGCCGGATCTTCTCCTCGTGCTGCTTGCGTTCGGTGATGTCCTGAACGGTGCCTTCGTAATAGCGGATGCGGCCGTCGGCATCGCGCACGCAACGCGCGCTCTCCGAAATCCAGATGATGGAGCCGTCGCGGCGGAAAACGCGCGCCTCGAAACTGTGGACGCGGTCCTGGCGGGCCATCAGGTCGGCGAAAGCCTCCCGCTTGCCGGGATCGACGTAGAGTTGGCAGGCGATATCGGTGAGGTTGGCGATCAGGTCGTCCGGCGACGCGTAGCCATAGATGTCGGCAAGCGCCGGATTGACCCGAAGGTATCGCCCGTCGACCGTGGTCTGGTAAATGCCCTCGACAGCATTTTCAAAAATGCTGCGGTACTGTTCTTCAGTCTCGTGGCTCATTGTCCGCGCCTCATCCGACGCCAATCCCAAACCGCCTGGAAACAACATAAGCGTACGACTCAAACAACGATTGTGGAATCTCCACCTTTCCGCAATGCGGTAAAGTAGACGTCGGCCCGACAACGCCCGTCAAGCGCCATCGGCGATACTGTGACATAGCAAAACGGGAAAATATAACAAAAAGGTAACCCATCCTGTCCAATAGGCGGAGTTCCCGCCGCTCTTGAGCGGCAAGCCCTTGATGGATAAGGGTCATTAGCGAGAACTGTATTAAAGAACTGAAAGACTTGGGAGAGAGAGTGGAATCGCCTCACTGCCGCAAGATCACAGTAGTTCGTACACGGATGTCTGATTTTTACTCACTGCAGCCCAGTATTTGAGCAATCGCCATGCAGGAGCCGGCTTCGGCAGGCAGGCAGGCATGGCGGGCGGCGGCATCCTGCGCAACCAAGGGCTGGTCTTCCTCGGCAACGTCCTGGGCGCGCCCAGGGTGGCCGTCATGATGTCGATGCCGATTTTTTAATCAGCGCGATCGCCGGGAGTTCGGCTGATCCGGAACTGGCGGCGCGACTCGCGGTGGAACAGGCGCTTGCGACGCTGGCCCTGCTGGCCGGCCGCCCGGAACCGGGGCGGCGCGGCCGAGGGTCAGTCAAAACGAATTTGCATTCGCTTTAGAGTCGGATAACCTCATTCGCCGGTCGGGCTTCGGCCGCATGAGCGGCCGGGACCGCCGTCGCGGTCGAAAGCGGATTGCAATCCGCTTTAATGACCGTGGGCGACCTTGGCGCCTTCCTTCAGCTTGAAGATGCGCGAGCAGTAGGGGCATTCCACCTGCCCTTCGCCATCCAGCGTCAGGTAGACCAGCGGATGGCCCAGCGCGCCGCCGCCGCCGTCGCACCCGACGGTCGAGGTTTCAACAAGGATCGTCTCGGTCGGCTGCATGGCAGTCATCCTCTGTTTTGACAGGCGCGCCGGTTCACGCCATCGTGGACACGCCCGCTGTCCGGGCCCCGTCGAGAGGTGCCGCGCGCGCGGCCGGATGATACCCATCGCGCGCCGCGGATCAACGGGGGAAACCGCCGGTTCGCCGGGCTTTTTCGCCAACCGCAAACATCATGGTTCAGGATCAATGGCCGCGCCCACCGACACCCCCACGCCCGTCTCTCTCCCGGCCAACGCGGTCGAGCTGCGCGGCCTGACCAAGATCTACCAGCCGACCGGCAAGGCCGGGCCGAAGCACGCGCTGAAGGGCATCGACCTCGCCATTCCGCGCGGGTCGCTGTTCGGGCTTCTCGGCCCCAACGGCGCCGGCAAGTCGACGATGATCAACATCCTCGCCGGGCTGGTCAACAAGACCGGCGGCACCGCCAGCATCTGGGGCCACGAGGTGTCGGAGCAGCCTCGCCGCGCCCGCGCCTCCATCGGCGTGGTGCCGCAGGAACTGAACATGGATCCCTTCTTCACCCCGCGCGAGATGCTGGAGCTTCAGGCCGGCCTCTACGGCGTGCCGAAGGGGGAGCGCCGGACGGAGGAACTGCTGGAGGCCGTCGGACTGGCCGACAAGGCCGATGCCCACGCGCGCTCCCTGTCTGGAGGCATGAAGCGCCGGCTGATGGTGGCGAAGGCGATGGTGCACACCCCGCCGGTGCTGATCCTGGACGAGCCGACCGCCGGCGTCGATGTGGAGCTGCGCCGCCAGCTCTGGGACTATGTGCGCACGTTGAACAAGTCCGGCACCACCGTGCTGCTGACCACCCACTACCTCCAGGAGGCGGAGGAGCTGTGCGACACCATCGCCATCATCAACCATGGGCAGGTGGTGGCCTGCGAACCGACGCGGACCCTGCTGCGCCGGGTGGACAACAAGGCGCTGTGCCTGACGCTGGACCGTGACCTGTCGGCCGCCCCGCCTTCGCTGGAGGGCTATACGGTGGAGTTGCCGGAGCCGCGGCGCATGGTCGTCCGCTACCAGCCCAGCCGACAGCGCGCGGGCGCCATCCTGTCGGCATTGGCCGAATCCGGGGTCGGGATCGTCGATGTCACGACCGAGGAATCGGATCTGGAGGATATATTCCTCCAACTGACGGGTGGTGCGCACAGCGACACAGGGGTAATCCATGCGGCATAGCGGATTGGCGGCTGTTCTCGGGCTGGGACTTCTGCTTGGCGGCTGTGCCGCGGATTTCCAGCCGATGGGAGCGGCCGTCGTCCAGCCGCAGTTGAACGACAAGCTGCTGATCGCCGCGGACGGCTTCGAGCTGCCGATGCGCTCCTGGCTTCCGGCCCACGGCCATGTGAGGGCCGCCGTGGTGGCCCTGCACGGCTACAACGACTATTCCAATGCCTTCGACGGCGCCGGCCGCGAGTTCGCGACGGCCGGCATCGCCACCTACGCCTATGACCAGCGCGGCTTCGGCGCCACCCGCGACCGCGGCGTGTGGGCCGGCACGCCGACCCTGGTCAGCGACGCCGGCACGGCTGTGGAGATGGTGCGCAAGCGGCATCCCGGCGTGCCGGTCTATCTGATGGGCGAGAGCATGGGCGGAGCGGTGGTGCTGACCGCCATGACCGGCCCCAACCCGCCCAAGGTCGACGGCACCATCCTGGTGGCTCCCGCGGTCTGGGGACGGCAGGCCATGGGCTTCTTCCCGCGGGCCGCCCTGTGGGTCACCTACAATCTGGTGCCCGGCATGGTGCTGCACCCGCCGCGCGACCTGAACATTCAAGCGTCCGACAACATCGAGATGCTGCGGGCGCTGGGCCGCGACCCGCTGGTCATCAAGGGATCGCGCGTCGATGCGCTGGAGGGGCTGACCGACCTGATGGGCGCGGCGCTCGACGCCTGCCGGAAGCTGCAGACGCCGTCGCTGGTGCTCTACGGCGCGCATGAGGAGGTGCTGCCGCCGCGGCCGGTGGAACGGGCGCTGAAGGACTTCGAAGCCGGCGGCCGGCATGTCGTCGCGGTCTATCCCGACGGCTATCACATGCTGCTGCGCGACCTGAAGGGTCAGCTTGTCGTGAACGACATCATCGCCTGGATCGGGAACCCGAAGATGCCGCTTGCGAGCGGCGCCGACCGCGCGCCGCGGGCTCTGCTCGCCGCCAGGTAAGGAACTGCGGGACAAGAATGCGACATGGCGACATGCCCCGATGGATTGATCGGGAAATCGGCTCCGCGACTCTGCCTGGGCACTACGGTCGGGGCATCGGAAACGCCGATGCCATCTGATCCGCCTATCCGAAGGATGCCCGAGCGCCGGCCGGCTTTGCAGCCAAAGGTATAGTACCCGTTAGCACCAAAGCAACTCTGCCCCTTCCGGCGGTTGAAGGATAAGGTACCGCGCAGGCGGACACCGAAAGTCCCCGTTGGGAGGAACCATGCACAGCGTCGAATCCCAGGTTACCCCGTCCGGTACGGCCCGCGCAGCCGGCGCCGCGACGACAGCCCAGACGACCATGACCTCTACCCTGGATGTTCAGGTCATTGCCGACCGATATGGTTGGACGACTCCCATGGCACGCTGGTGGATGGCCTTCGCCGCCTCCTCCGTGGGCCACAAGCCGGACACAATGATCGCCTTCCTCGACAGGACGGTGGGCGGCGTGACGCTGATCCGCCGCCGCTGACCGGTGGATGGACTGAATTGAAAAGCGGCCCTGCAGGGCCGCTTTTTTATTGTGGAGTGCTGGTGACGGCCCCCCACCCCCCCGCTCTCGGCCGGCCAGAGGCCGGTCCGATCGCGGGAGAAGGTTTGCGAGGAGGCGCCTGCGAGCAAATGCCGCCGTCACACCCCCGGCGGCACGATCCGCCAGATCGCGGCGGGGTTGCGGTGGGGATCCAGCCAGACGTGCTGGAACTTGCCGATCCAGGTGAAGCGGTGGCCGCTGAACAGATCCTCCACCTGGACATGGGCGCCGTCGGGCAGGCCCAGTTCCCACAGAGGCACCTCGATGGTCCCGCCATGGCCGTTGTGGGGGTCGAGGTTCACCGCGATCAGGATCACGTTGTCCTTGGCCGCCGTCATCTTGCCATAGAGCAGGATGTTGTCGTCGAAGGCGTTGTAGAAACGCAGGTTGGTGAATTGCTGCAGCGCCGGGTTCTCGCGGCGGATGCGGTTGATGGCGGTGACGTAGTCGCGGATGTTGCCGGGCTGGTTCCAATCCCAGTGCCGGACCTCGTACTTCTCAGAATGATTGTACTCCTCCTTGCCGGGATAGGCTTCCGCCTCGCACAGCAGGTAGGGACCGTAGAGGCCGTAGACGCCGGCCAGCGTCGCCGCCAGCACCGCCCGCATCATGTGGGCCGGACGGCCGCCCTGGGTCAGGATCTTCGGCAGGATGTCGGGGGTGTTGGCGAAGAAGTTGGGGCGCATGTACTCCTTCGATTCCCCCTGCGTCAGCTCGGTCAGATACTCGGTCAGCTCCTGCTTGGTGTTGCGCCAGGTGAAGTAGCTGTAGGACTGGGTGAAGCCGACCTTGGCCAGGCGCTTCATCAGCTTCGGACGGGTGAAGGCCTCGGCCAGGAACAGGGCGTCGGGGTAGCGGTCCTGCACCTCGCGGATCATCCATTCCCAGAAGGGGAAGGGCTTGGTGTGCGGGTTGTCGACGCGGAAGATGCGCACACCCTCCTTGCACCACATCAGCACCACATCGCGAAGCGCGTACCACAGGTCCGGGTAGGACTGGCGGTAGAAGCTGACATTGACGATGTCCTGGTACTTCTTCGGCGGATTCTCGGCATAGCGGATGCTGCCGTCGGGCCGCCAGTAGAACCAGTGCGGATGCTCCTTCACCCAGGGATGGTCGGGGGAGCACTGGACGGCGAAATCCAGCGCGATCTCGATGCCGTGGCGCTTGGCTTCGCGCACCAGACGGCGGAAGCTGTCGAAATCGCCGATCGTCGGGTCGATGGCGTCGTGTCCGCCCTCCTCCGCGCCGATGGCATAGGGCACGCCGGGATCGTCCGGACCGGGATTCAGCGTGTTGTTCCTGCCCTTGCGGAAGGCGCGGCCGATGGGATGGATCGGCGGGAAATACAGCACGTCGAAGCCCATGTCGCGCACCATGGGCAGCAGGTTCACCACGTCGTCGAAGGTTCCCGGACGCGACGGGTCGGGCGAGGCGGAACGCGGGAAGATCTCGAACCAGGCCGAATAGGCGCCGGCGGTGCGGTCGACGTAGACCTCCAGTTCGCGGACATAGCGCGACTTGTATTGCCGCTCGCCATACAGGGCCATGACCCGGCGCGGCTCGTCCGACAGGGCGTAGTCGATGGCCTCGCGGCCGGCCAGCGCCTGCATCCGCTCGATGACGGCCGCCAGCGCGGCGCGCCCGTCACCATGGTTCAGCTCCAGCGCCTGCTCGACGAAGCGGCGGCCCTCCACCAGCTCCAGATCGACGTCCATGCCGGCATCGACCTTCTTCTTGAAGTCGGCGCGCCAGCTTTCCCAGACGTCGCGCCACGCCTCGATGCTGTAGGTGTAGCGGGCGTTGCGGGTCAGCGGCACCCGGCCGACCCAGCGGTCGTTCTCGTAGAAGCGCATCGGCGCTTCGCTCCACTCGTCGTCGCCGTCCGCCTTGTACATGACGGAGGCGGCGAGCACGAAGGTGCCGTCGGTGTAGATGTCGGCCCACACCTCCATCACGTCGCCGACCGCGCGCTTGACCGCGAAGCGGCCGCCGTCGAGTTCGGGATAGACGTTCTCGATGGTCATGCGGCCGGCGGCGATGGAATCCATCCACTCCCGCTCCTCCACGTCGTGGAGTTCGACCGGGTGGCTGCGGGCGGCGCGGGCGCGGAAGACGCGCAGTTCCATCGGGCGCAGCGTCATCGGCGCGCCAGGCTCCATCGGCAGCGGATCGGCCTCCGGCGTCACATCCTCGAACGCCTCGTAGGTTCCGCCGGTGGCGGCCAGGATCGGGCCGACGTCCAGCGTGTGCGGCCGGTTCTCATCCGGGTTCAGCACCAGGATGGCGCAGCCGTCGGGCTGGTCGAGGGCGGCGCCGTCCACCTGCCGGATCAGCCCCAGCACCGGGCTGTGGGGGGAGGTCACGCGGCGCTGCGGCCCCTCGACGTTCAGGGCCGGGGTGGCGGCCTTCATGGCGTTGACCGCGCCGATGAAGCCGGTCAGATCCAGCTTCGGCTGCTCCCAGTCGGCGGGGCTGGTGCGCACCACGTCCAGCTTGCGGGTGAAGCCGTATTCGTAGCCGGCCGGCATCAGCACGCCGGTGGAGAAGCTGGCTGCGAACAGGTAATGCATCTTCAGCTGGGCGGCGAGCCGCACCGCGTCCTGGCTGCCGACCTCCGCCGCCAGACGGTCGGTGTCGTGGCTCTCGGGGAAGGCGATGGACGGCGCGATCCAGCGGAACTCCTCATACTGGTCCAGCAGCCAGTCGGCCTTGAAGTCCCACCATTTGGCGCTGTTGAACAGGAAGTCGAAGCCGGCGCCGCACAGCTCGCGCACCTGCTCCACCGTGCAGCCCAGCGTCTCGGCGAAGAACTTCACCTGCGGGTCGACGGCGTGGGCCGCGTCGATCAGGCTTTTCCACACCTCCGCGGGGACCTGATAGGCGGCGTCGCAGCGGAAGCCCTTCACGCCCAGCCCGATGTAATGGCGCAGATAGTCCGACCAATAGCCGATCAGCCCGGCGCGCGACTCCGCCCGGTCGTAGTCCAGCGAGGCGAGGTCGCCCCACACCGTGACGTGGTTGGTGTTGTTGGGATCGACCGCGCCCGGGCGATGCAGGTCGCCGTCGGGGCCGCGCTTGTACCAGTCGGGATGGCGCTCGACCAGCAGCGCGTCGCGCGAGGTGTGGTTGATGACGAAATCCATCATCACCGACTGGCCATGCGCCCCGGCCTCGGCCGTGAAGCGGCGCAGCAGCTCGTCGTCGCTTTCCTGCGATCCGCCGCGCAGCGCGTCGTGCAACCGGTAGGGATCCTTGATGGCATAGAGGCTGCCGGAGAATCCGGGCTGATGGATCGGGTTCAGGAAGATCCAGTCGAATCCCATCCCCTGGATCCGCGGCAGATGCCCGGCCCAATCGCGGACCGGTCCCGCCAGGGTCGGAAACAGGTTATAGATGCGCGGCCCGACGATGCTCATGAAACCCCCTTCCTTGGCCCTGCTTCTCCGTTGACAGCCCGCCGGTCCCGATGTGGGATCGACCGGACGGGATGACCTCACCCTTTCCGGGGAGGCGACCGGACCGGCGCGACGGCCGGCACATGCCCCCGCCGGTCAACCCGGCGGAGCGGTGAAGGTTCCGCCCGCCGCACGCGACAATCGCACCAAACCTACCAGAACAGGATGCCCCGTATGGCCGAAAAGTCCGGCAAGGTCGCGAAAATCCGCCTCGCTAAACTGGATCAGAACACGACGCGGTACGACAACGCGGAGGATTACGACCGCCGACTCGGCAAGCTGCAGAAGGAGCTGCTGCACATCCAGCAGACCTACTGGCATGAGAAGCGCCGGGCGATCATCGTGTTCGAAGGTTGGGATGCCGCCGGCAAGGGCGGGGCGATTCGCCGCATGACCGAGCCGCTCGATCCCCGCGGCTTCCACGTCTGGCCGATCTCCGCCCCCACGCCGGAAGAGCAGAGCAAGCATTACCTTTACCGCTTCTGGACCAAGCTGCCGGGCGCCGGGAGCTTCGCCATCTTCGACCGTTCCTGGTACGGCCGCGTCCTGGTCGAGCGGGTGGAGAAATTCGCCAACAAGGACCAGTGGAAGCGCGCCTATGACGAGATCAACGAGTTCGAGCGGCTGCTGGCCGACGACGGCGCGCGCATCGTCAAGCTGTTCCTGCACATCACCCCGGATGAACAGCTGGAACGCTTCCGCGAGCGGATGAAGAACCCCTACAAGCGCTGGAAGCTGACGGAGGAGGATCTGCGCAACCGCGCCAAATGGGACGATTACGTCAAGGCGACGGAGACGATGTTCGACCGCACCTCCACCCCCCACGCGCCCTGGCATGCGGTGGAGGCGAACTCCAAATGGCATGCCCGCATCAAGGTGCTGGAGATCGTCACCGCCGCCCTGAAGGAGGGCGTCAACATCGCCCCGCCCCCCATCGACATCAACGTCGCCAAGATGGCCGCGGAGGTCCTGGGCATCCACCCCGACCTTGTCGTGGCGAACGGGGAGAATGGAGCGAACGGGAAACGATAGGGGATGGCGGTGGATGCCGGCTTCAGATGTTGGAAAGCGCCAGCTCCACCGCAGCCTCGGCATGGATCGCGGTGGTATCATAGAGCGGCACCGGGCTGTCTTCCGGGCGGACCAGCAGCATGATCTCGGTGCAGCCGAGGATCACCGCCTCCGCCCCGCGCCCGACAAGGCGCTCTATCACGCCGCGGTACGCCTGCCTGGAGGATTCCACGACACGGCCCTGCACCAGTTCGTCGTAGATCACCCGGTGAACGGCGGCACGGTCGTCTTCGTCGGGAACCAGGACCTCCAGCCCATGCTTCTGCACGAGCCGCCCCTTGTAGAAGTCCTGTTCCATGGTGAAGGCGGTGCCCAGCAGACCGACTCGCCCCAGGCCGGCGGCGCGGATGCGCTCCGCCGTCGGATCGGCGATGTGCAGCAACGGCAGGCCGATGGCCGCCTGCACCTCATCGGCCATGCGATGCATGGTGTTGGTGCAGATGACGACAAAGTCGGCCCCTCCCCGCTCCAGGCGCCGGGCGGCGTCGATCAACAGGGCCGTCGCGTCGTCCCAGCGGCCGGCATGCTGGAGCGCCTCGATCTCGGCGAAGTCGAAGGACCACATCAGGCAGCGGGCCGAGTGCAGCCCGCCCAGGCGGTCGCGCACCCGCTCGTTGATGATGCGGTAGTACTCGGCCGAGCTTTCCCAGCTCATCCCTCCGATGAGGCCGATGACTTTCTGCGACACGCTGTTCCGCTCCGCAACCGATGAGGCTTCCTCGGACCTTGCCTGCGATGGAGGGACCTTGCAACAGGCCGAAGGACAGCCTTTCGGTTCGAAGCCGGCTGACCTTCAATAGGCGCCCAGCGAACGGGCGATGGCGGTGAACTCCTCCGCCACCCAGCCTTCGCGCTCGATCAGGTATTCCATCAGCTGCTTCAGCGCCGCCTCGCAAGCCTCCGCACGCTCGGCGTCCGACAGGCCGGCGTCCGACAGTCCACTGCCGGTCAGACGGGCGACGACATCATCCGCGACCTGTTGGGCCCTGCTGGACTCGGCTTGGCTCATGGCGGGAAACAACCTGAGGGTGGTGTCGGCGATTTGCTGCGGGACCATGGGGACCGCCTTCGTGCTGGAAGCGTTGCCTGCGTGGATAATGAGCCCACAACCACTGGGCGGGAAGGCGCGATTTGGCCCTTAAATGAAATAAATTTATGCAACATTTGACACAAGTCGTTTCAATGCCGCCCCATGGCTGCCGGACGGCCGCGCTGTGCGCCGCGCGGCAGCGTACCGACACAGCTCGACAGAATATGTCACTACATATCAGTAGCAATGATCGCTGCTAGTACCTAAAATTGCGTCGATTCAGCAGCGCCCGTGAACGCCCATGGCCGGCCGCCCAAACCGCAGCGCCTCCCTTCAGACCGCCCAGCTTCACGCTGCCGAACCCGATCCGGCGACCGTCAGCCTTGAAAAGGTCAAGGCGATCCTGGCCCCGCTCGACCGCGCGCAGAAATCCAAGCTGTTCGAACTGGTGCAGGCCGGGCATCTGGAAGACGACCAGATGACGGTGGAGATCGGGCGCCTGATCGTCGCCATGCTGAACGGCCCGCGCACCGAACACGCCCGCCGCATCTGGACCGGCTGGTTCGACCCGGTGATGCTGCGCACCGATGCGCTGATGATGGCCGAGACACGGCCGCCCGGCTGCATGCATGTGGTGGATGCCAGCGCCTGGTGGTTCGCCCTGCTGCCCCACCTGCGCGAACTGGCCGGCCGGGTGCAGGCCGACATCGCCGCGCGGGCCAGCGAGCATCCGCTCGATGCCGTCCTCGCCTCCCCCGCCGCGGCCGGATGGGCGGAGGAGCTTCGCCTCGGCTCGCTCGCGGTCCTGCGCCAGCGCGGCGGGGCGGGTACGCTGCTGGCGACCGCCAACGCCGAGCGGATCACCCTGCTGCGCAAGCGCGGCCTGACCAGCGTCGCGCCGCTGTCGATGGGCGATCTGGCGATGCTGGACGCGATGCTGGAGCACGCGCCGCTGTGGCGCGGAGCGGTGCGTCCGCGCGACACCATCGGCATCCTCCACACCGTGTCGGAGATGGCGCAGCATGCGGGGACGCCGGACGGCGCCCTGTTCTACGCCCTGTCCCTGGTGAACGGCGCGCGCGATCCCGATCAGGCGCTGGCGCTCTATGGCCTGTTCCCGAACTCGCCGCTGGTGGAGGCGGCGGTGGGCCATGTCCAGTTCGCCTGGCAATGCCTGCGCCAGAAGCTGGAGGATCTCCATCTCGGCCGCCCCGCCCCGCCGCAACTCACCGCGGGCGAGACGGTGGACCGCCTGCAGGAACGCGCCTTCCGCTGGTACGACACGCTGCAGGGTTTCGGGGTGGAGCGCGGCGGCCGGAACTGGGCCGCGGTGTCCGCCGCCGTCGGCCGTGTCACCGGACTGGTGGAGGGGGAGGTGGTGCCGGTGCTGAGCCATCGCCTGTTGACTCTCAACGCCAGCTCGTCGGTTCGTCCGCTGATCGAGCCGGTGCGCTTCATCAACGGCTTCAATCATCGCCTGCGCCGCCGCGGCATCGCCGCCTCGACCAATCCCTGGCTGACCGCCATCGGCGAACATCTGGCCGGGCTGTTCCGCCAGATCGGCAGCTATGGGCGCGACGACGCGCTGTCCGCCATGGCCGAGCTGTGCGAATTGGCGGAGGAAACCGGCTACCCCATCGAGATCACCGCCATCGACAAGACCCTGCTGGCCATCGTCGAACGGGCGCTGCGCGACGGCCGCGAGCTCAATGCCGGGGAAAGCCGGCTGATCGAGCGCGTGGTGACCGTCGCAGCGGAGGAGCGGCGCAAATGCCGCTGGTGGGTGTCGGGCGAACTGGTGAGCCTGCTGGATGCCGCCCAACAGCGCGGGATCGGACCCGCAGCCGCATAGGGGCGGCGCCGACAGCGCGGATCAGGACTGCAGCTTGATCCCCGCCCGAACGGTGGCAAGCGCCAGCTGGGTGCGGTTGCGCACGCCCAGCCGCTGCATCACCGTGCGCAGATGCACCTTGATCGTCCCCTCCAGCACGCCCAGGGCACGGGCGATCTCCTTGTTCGACTGGCCTTCCAGCAGCAGCCGCAGCACTTCGCGCTGGCGCTCGGTCAGGCTGTTGACGGCATCGCTATCGGTCCTCACCGGCACGGATGCGGCCATGGCGATGCGCACCGGACGGCCGTCGCGCGCTGCGGGCGGCGCAGGGGCGAAGATGCCGCCGTCCAGCACGATGGGAAGCGCCTGATCCAGCACCACCCCCTCACAGCCCTTATGGACAAAACCGCGGGCGCCGGCACGGATGCAGGAGGCGATGACCGTGCCGTCGGTCGCTCCCGACACCACGATCACCGGCACGTCTCCCGCCGCCTCCAGCATATCGGCAAGGCCGCTGTGCTGGTCGCTGTCGCCCATCTGCAGGTCGTAGAGAATGGCGGTGAGATCACTTTCCGACCGGGCCTTGCGCATCGCCTCGGCAAGCGATCCCGCCTCCACGATCACGGCCCCCTCGTAGCGCTGCCTCAGCGCCAGTGACAATCCGTAACGGACCAGGGCATGGTCGTCGACGATCAGGAACTTGAAGGGATCGTCGGACGGACTCCGGCGGGCGGAGGCCAGTTCCTGCTCCACGGAACCATGGACATGCTGCGCATGATGATCCACGTTTGTTCCCTTTCATTCATAAAAAGTGTCGACCTCCGCGGAGAGGCAGGGCAACGTCGCAACCTTAGTGCCAACGGACGGACGGGATAAACCACCCATCCTGCTAGAGTTTCGAGCGTTTAATCTGACGCATATCCTGCATGTTTGAGGTAGTTCCAGCATTCGTCTGGTGTGTAGAGGTCGCAGATAGAGCCGACAGCCCTCCACAACTCCTCGATGGTACGGGCGCCGATGCGGCGGAGATGAGCTTTGAGCTTGGCGAACGCCATTTCGATAGGGTTGAGGTCGGGACTGTAGGGCGGCAGGAAGAGGAACCAAGCGCCACGTTCCTTGAGGATGGCCTTGGCCTTTTCACTCTTATGGCTGGATAGGTTGTCGAGGATGACGACATCGCCCGGCCGCAGGGTCGGGGCGAGTTGTGTCTCGACATAGGTCTCGAAGAGCGTCCGGTTCATCGCGCCCTTGATGATCCACGGGGCGGTCAGCCCGTCGCAGCGCAGGGCAGCGATGAAGGTCTGGGTGTCCCAATGGCCAAACGGCGCCGTGGCCTTGAACCGCTGGCCGCGCTTGGCCCGTCCGCGCAGTCGGGTCATCTTCGTGGTGGTTGCGGTCTCGTCGAGAAACACCAGCCGATCCGGCTCCTCGCGCATCCGGGGCTGACGGTGGCTGCGCCAACTCCGGCGGTCCTCAGCAACGTCAGCGCGACCGGCCTCGCTCGCCAGCACCGTTTTTTTTGACAGTGAAGCCGCGGGCGAGCAGGAAGCGCGACAGCGAGGCGGGGTGGACCGTGACCCCGCGCTCGGCCTTCAGCTTGGCCGCCAGTTCGGGCATGGTGATGTCGCCTTGCTTCTCCACCCAGCCGATCAGAAGTTCGGCATGCGGGGCCAGCTTGCCACCGCCCGGTGGGCGCCCCTGCCGGGCCGGGTCCAGCGAGCCCGTTGCCGCCATGCGCTGAGCAAGCCGCACGCCCGTGCTCGCGCTCACATCGAACCGGCGCGCCGCCGCCCGACGCGAACCGCCTTTCTCGACCTCTCCGTAAATCCGAACCCGAAGGTCCGACGAATAGCTGCGCCCCATGATCCACCTCCAACAACGGTGAATCACGTCAACGGCCCAAGCGCAACTGTCGATTCAGATTTCAGGCGCGATGCTCTAGTCTTTAGGTGCGTTTGGATAGGCAACACATAGACCAAAGGTGGCGTAGCCGGGTGCGGACAGCGCCGCTTCAACAGGCCCGCCCAGCGTGTGACCGCCCAACATCAGCTGCGGTGCATCGGCTCCAACGGAACCGTCACCGAAAAGACGGATCCACGCCCCGGCCAAGACCGGACGCCGACCTCATGGCTCAACTGCCGGGCCAACCGCGACACGATGGCCAGCCCAAGCCCGACGCCGCGTTTCTGGTCCCGATCACAGTTGTCGAGTTGCCGGAACTCCTCGAAAATCGACTGCATGTTATGTTCGGCGATGCCGGGGCCGGTGTCCCACACCTCGATGCGCAGATGCCTGCGGTTCCCGGCATCGCGGCACAGGCGGCCTCCCAGGAGAATACCGCCGGCCGTGGTGTATTTCAGCGCATTCGCGACGAGATTCCGCAGGATGCGCTCCAGAAGCTGAGCGTCGCTGTACACGGTGGCGGTGGAAGGGATCACGCGGAAGCGCAGCCCGCGCATTTCGGCCTGGAGCATGAACTCGCCCTGGATGACATCCAGCATGACCGACATCCGCACCGGTTCGACCATAGGTTCCAACGCACCGGCATCAAGCCTCGCGGTGTCCAGCATGCCTTCCAACAGCGTGCGGATCGAAACATGGGCGGCCATAAGACCGCCGAGAATAGGACGCTCGGCTTCGCCGAGGCGGCTGCGCAGCACGTCAAGGAACAGCCCCATCGACATCACCGGCTGGCGCAGGTCGTGACTGGCGGAAGCGAGCAGATGAAGCTTGTCGGCATCGGCGGCCTGAAGACGGCGCAGTTCTTCGTTGGAGCGGGCAAGATGCTCATTGGCTTCTTCCATCTGCTCCAGCGCGACGCGCAGTTCCTCGTCCATCGCACGCAGCTCTTCCATGGAAGCATCCAATTCCGAGCCGGACCGGTGAATTTCCCTATCGGAGCGATCCAACGCGCTTTCGCGCAACGACAGACGTTCCTGCGTATCGTCCAGCCGAACACGCATCGCCCTGTACCGTTCGGCAAGCGCCGCCAGTTCGCTTTTCTGCCGGGCGATAAGCTCGTCCGCCTCTTCCTGGCGCCTTTCCAGATCCTCGATCAGGGTTACCGCCTGCTCCAGTTCGCCCGAGAGACGCGTGACGGCGGTTTGGGATTGATCCTCCTTCAAATCACTGGCGACGCAGATGAAATGCGCGGTTTCGCCAGTCGGTCCGACCAGCGGGGTTATGACCAGATCGCACAGATATTCGGTGCCGTCCTTGCGGCGGTTGACGAGCGTGCCGCGGGCGATCTCGCATTCGCCCAGGTCGCGCCTGATCGCCGCCGCCACCGCCCGATCGGTGCGGGGACATTGCAAAAGGCGGGGAGACCTGCCGATCACCTCATCCGCGCGGTAGCCTGTAAGGCGGGTGAAGGCGCGGTTCACATATCGGATGGTGGGGCCGGGTGCCGCGAGGTTGCAGTCGGTCACGATCACCGCATGATCGAGCCAATCCCAGATCGGCTGGACGATCAAAGGCTTGGCCTTCACAGAGCGACCGGTTTGCAAACCATGCGTTTCCGACATGGCACCATGTTCCTTCCACCCAAGGACGAGCTACGGTGCAACAAGCGGGGAGCTTACGGCAACATATATTGAACTCTATAAACTATCCGCATCCGCCAAAGTTCCGAGTGGTAATACAAATGTTCAATATCGAACGACAAGTTGGGACGACGCAAGGCGACCGATCGGGCGTCCCGCGCTTCCACCATCATCCGGGCATCGCCTCCACCTTGTCGCCGTCCGATCCTATGCGCTGGCGCTCCGTCACTTCGTGAGCGAGCGCCACCAGGATGGGCGGCTGCTCCTCGGCAAAATACTGCATGCAGATCTCGACCGGGCGAACCGACTGGTCGCTGCGTTCGATCGTCGTCTCGAAGACGATTTCCGCCTTCTCTCCCGACAGCAGCGGCGCCACCAGCCTGTCGAAAGCGATCGCATCGATGCTGGGCATCATGTCGTGCAGGGGAATCTGCCTCAAGATATCCAGAGAATAGCCCAGCTTCTCTTCCGCACCCTTGTTGACCAGATGGAAGGTGAAGGTGATGGGGTCGAGGAAATAAACCTCGTTCAACGATTGCCCGACGATGCGGCCGAGGTAATTCGCGAAGGCATCGGAGCGCGCCCGTTCGGTCACGTCTTCGATGATCAGGACGGCACCGCGGTCGAGACGGTTGTCGTAGAGCAGCGGGGACATGCGGATGCGGCAGGTGATCCGCCGGCCGCGGCGGTCCATCGCCTCCATCTCCACCGGATCGACGGGAGCCTGGGTCTTCAGAATGTCCTGGAGCGGACGGCGCAGCCGCGGCACCGGCAGGCCGATGTCGAGGTCCAGGAAAGGCTCACCCGTCACTTCCTCGTTCCGAAGCCCCCAGATGTTCTCGCTCCAGCGATTCCAGGACTGAACGGTAAGGTTTTCATCCAGAACGATGATGCCGACGTCGATGCTGCGGAGGATGGATTCGGAGTAGCGGCGGTACTCCCCGGCCTCCTCGCTCTGGCGCCGCATCTCCTCGTTGGCGACCTCCAGTTCCTCGTTGGTGGAGCGCAGTTCCTCGTTCATCGTCTCCAGTTCCTCGTTGGTGGACTGGAGTTCCTCGTTGGTCGTCTCCAACTCCTCGTTGGAAGACTGGAGTTCCTCATTGGTCGTCTCCAGCTCCTCGTTGGAAGACTGAAGCTCCTCGATGGTCGTCTCGAGGCTTTCCTGCGCCGCCTCGATCTCCTGCTGGAGCAGGAAGATGCGGCTGGTGTCGAAGAAGCTGAGCAGCGTGGCGAAGGCCTTGCCATCCCGGCTGTAGAGCGGCGCCACCTCGATGGTCAGCCGTACCGGCTCCGACCCCGCCCGCGTGAAGGTCTGATGTTCGATGCGCACCATGCGGCCGGAATTGCGCACTTCCTCGATTCGGCTGCGCAGCTCCGTCGGCCGGTAGGAAATGGTCAGGTCGTGGAAGGGGCGGCCGATATCGGTTTCCTCGATGTCGAACAGGCGGCGGGCATGGACGTTGGCGAACACCAGCACGCCTTCGGCATTGACCGCCAGATAGCCGGTGGAACTGCTGTCGACGATGCTTTCCAGCAGTCGGGCCTGCTGGTTGGCCCGGGTGCCAGCGGCGTCATTGGCCAGCGCCAGGCTGCCCCCGGCGGTGCGGCGCCATTCCTGCGGCACCTTGGAAAAGATGCGGCTCTTGAGATCCACCGGCTCGAACATGCGCGACCGTGCAAGCTGCGTCTCCGCCTTCCCCAGAAACAGGAAACCGTCATTGACCAGCGCGTAATGCAGACGGGGAAGAACGATGCCTTGGGTATCGGCCTCCAGGTAGATCAGCAAGTTGCGGCAGACCAGCAGGTCGATCCGGGAGATGGGCGCGTCACTGACCACGTTGTGGCGGCCGAAGATGACGCATTTGCGCAGTTCGCGTTGAAACACGTAGTGGTTGTTGGTTCGCTCGAAATAGCGTTCCAGCAGCGGCTGCGGAACGGATTCGACCTCGCGCGACGCATAGGTGGCGTGGCGTGCCGTGTTCAGGGCCGCATCGTCCAGGTCGGTGGCGTATATCTTGACCCGCCGGCAGAAATCCGTCGTTCCCAGCACCTCGGCGAAGAGCATCGCCAGGGAGTAGGGCTCCTCACCCGACGCGCAGCCGACGCTCCAGATGCGGATTGGTCCATTGCTGCCCTTCCGCTCCAGAATGCGGGGAACGACATCGCGCCGCAGCACGTCCCAGGCGTCGCTATCGCGGAAGAAGGATGTGACGTTGATCAGGACGGTGTTCAGAAGATCGACGAATTCCTGGGGATGGGCCTCCAGGAAAGCATGGTATGCGGCGAAGCTGTCGCAGCCGACCTCTTCCATCCGCCGGCGGATGCGCCGTTCCAGGCTCGTGCGCTTGTAACCGCGGAAGTCAATTCCACGGCTTTCCTGGATGTGGCGAATCAGGCTGCCGAAATCGCTGTCGGCATCTTCCATGTTTTTCGTCATCGTCTTGCATACCCACCATGTGGGACGCAGCATAGTCGCCGGCGTGCATTCCACTCAAGCGGTGCGAGGTTCTAGGCCGCATGCGTGAACCGTAGAAGGAGTGCCGGAAAATATTGTCGGGCTGTTGAAACGCTACAAGCCCGGCACTGTTCTGGTTCGATGGATAATCGCGACATCATCGTCATCGGCGCATCGGCCGGCGGGCTGGGCGCCCTCACGCGGCTGTTCGGCGGCATGCCGAGGGAATGCGCGCCGACGGTGTTCGTCGTCGTCCATATCGCTCCGACGGCGAAAAGCGCGCTGCCTCAACTGCTCGACCGGATCGGCTGGCTGCCGGCCTTCCACCCGACCGATGAAGAGCCCATCCGCCCAGGCCATATCCATGTGGCGCCGCCCGACCATCATCTGCTGGTCCACCGCGACCGCGTGCTGATCCGCCGCGGCCCCCGCGAAAACCGCACCCGGCCGGCGGCGGATCCGCTTTTCCGCTCCGCCGCCGTCGCCTTCGGCAGCCGGGTGGTCGGAATCGTGCTGTCGGGCACGCTGGACGACGGCACCTCGGGGTTGCGGGCGATCCGCCGCTGCGGCGGGATCGGCATAGCCCAGGATCCGGAGGAGGCCGAATGGTCCGGCATGCCGCGGAGCGCCGTGGAACGGGGCGAGGTCGACCATGTCCTGCCGTTGGACGGTATGCCGGCCCTGCTCGTCCGGCTTGCCGCGGAGTCGGCACCGCCAAGCCCTCCCGTCCCGCTCGACATCGCGACCGAGGCGCGGATCGCTGAGCAGGAGTTCACGACCATGTCCGACGATACCAGGGCGGTCGGCAGGCCGACCACCCTCTCCTGCCCCGAATGCGGCGGCGGCCTCTCCGAGATCCAGGACGGCCCGGTGCTGCGCTTCCGCTGCCAGGTCGGCCATGCCTACAGCCCCGACAGCATGGAGGAAGCGCAGACGGAGACGATGGAAAAGGCCCTTTGGGTGGCCCTGCGCACCCATGAAGAGCGTGTCGAACTGTTCCGGCGGCTGGCGGCTCATGCCAGGGAACGCGGCCAGAGCCAGATCGCCGCCAATTGGGACCAGCAGATGCAGGAAGCACGGCAGAACGCAGAACTGTTGCGGAGCGTTCTGTCCAAACCTGAGGTGAAGCGGACCAGCGAGCAGAAGAAGCGCTGATCCGAAAACGGGCAAGCCGGGAACCGCGCCCATCGGCGCGGCCCCGGCGTGCCCCTGCTTTCCCGTTCCCCGGCCCGTTCTCCGGTGTTCCGGCGATCAGCGCTTGGCTTCGGCGGGCTCCCCGGCTTCCTGACGCGACAGGTAGGTTTCGGTGACCTGGGGCAGGCGCTGCTCCAGCCAGGAGGCCATCTCGATCTCCTCGTCCAGGCTCTGCTGGAGCGTGCGGGCGATCTCCGTCTCGCCGGCCCGGTTGGCGGCGGCGATCAGGGCGCGATAGTTGGCGATCTCGAAATGCTCGAAGGCATAATCGAAGATTCCGGCCTTCACGACCTCGTCGTCGGCGAACACGCCCGACAGGGACTGCGCATTGCCGATCAGCATGCCGACCCCGGTCTTGATCGACGAGGTGCTGCTGCCGAGCGACTGCAGGCACTGGCTCAGCCGTTCCGCCTGGCGGTTGGAAACCTGAATATGCTCCTGGGCCTTCGCCAGCATCTCCGGGTAGTTCTTGATACGATCGACCTGACGCTCAAGCATCTCGACCGCCTGGCTTTCCATGGCGTGGGCGTCGCGCAGCCATGCGATCAGGTTGTCTTTGGCGTTGGGCATGAATGGTTCTCCACTGACCTGAGGATTTCTTTCCGGGGGCGCTTCCCCGGACGCCGCCGTGCCGCTTCCGGCGATCCTTGCTGGATGCGGCACGGCAGCCTGTCCCCCTCGCCAACAGAACAGGCGCGGCTCCATTACGCCCGGCCCCCGCTCAACGGAGGGCTTATGTCGTTGCGGCAGCGTGGGCCTGGGGGGGGGCGGACGCTCCGCCCGCGCGGCCGTGGTGCGGAACCAGTCGCCTCGCGGCCGGTTGGACGTAACCGGGAGTCCGGCGGCCACGCCGCCCAAAAGATCATGCCCGTCCTGACCTCAAGACCAATCCGCTGAAGGACCCGCGCCATGAGCATCGACGGACTGTCGGACGACGAGAACACCCTGCATTACGATAGGCCCGCCGGCGGCTGGGGCTCGGTCGGCTCCATAACCCGGATCATGGGGAATGAGAGGCCGACGCCCGCCGTGCTCGACACGCTGCGCCGGCAGAACAAGCCCGGCGGCTTCATGTGCGTATCCTGCGCCTGGGGCAAGCCGGCCGAGCCGCACACTTTCGAGTTCTGCGAGAACGGCGCCAAGGCGACGATCTGGGAGCTGACGAGCCGGCGCTGCACGCCGGAGTTCTTCGCCCAACATACGGTCAGCGCACTGAAGGGCTGGAACGACCACGACCTGGAGCAGCAGGGGCGATTGACCCACCCCATGCGCTACGACCGCGCCACCGACCGCTATGTGCCCTGCAGCTGGGAGGAAGCCTTCACCGCCATCGGCGCGGAACTGCGCGCCATCGACCCGGAACAGGCGGTCTTCTACGCCTCCGGCCGCGCCAGCCTGGAGACCTCCTACCTCTACGCGCTGTTCGCGCGGCTGTACGGGCACAACAACCTGCCCGACAGCTCCAACATGTGCCACGAGACGACCTCGGTCGCACTGCAAAAGGTCATCGGATCGCCGGTCGGCACCAGCGTTCTGAACGATTTCGAAAGCTGCGACGCCATCTTCTTCTTCGGCCAGAACACCGGGTCCAACAGCCCGCGCCTTCTCCACCCGCTGCAGCAGGCGGTGAAGCGCGGCGCGAAGATCGTCACCTTCAACCCCGTGCGCGAAAAGGGCCTGGAGTTCTTCCGCAATCCGCAGAGCCCGCTGGAGATGCTGACCGGCAAGGACACGCGGATCTCGACGCTCTATTTCCAGGTCAAGGCCGGCGGCGACATCGCCGCGATCACCGGCCTGATCAAGCATGTGCTGGCGGCGGAGGATGCGCGCTGGTCCAGCCAGAAGCGGCACGTCATCGACCCCGACTTCATCGCGCAGCACACCGTCGGCTTCGAGGAGATGAAGGCGCGGGTGGAGGCCGTGAGCTGGGACGAGATCGAACGGGAATCCGGTCTGACGCGCGAGGATCTGAAGCAGGCCGCCGACGTCTACATCGAGGCCGACCGCTCCATCGCCATGTACGGCATGGGCCTGACCCAGCATGTGCGCGGGTCGGAAACGCTGGCCGCGCTGGTGAACCTGTGGCTGCTGAAGGGCAACATCGGGCGCGAGGGCACCGGCATCTCGCCGGTCCGCGGCCATTCCAACGTCCAGGGCCAGCGCACCGTCGGCATCGCGGAAAAGCCGGAACTGGTGCCGCTCGACCGGCTGGCCGAACAGTTCGGCTTCGAGCCGCCGCGCAAGGAGGGGCTGAACACCGTCAAGGCCTGCGAGAAGATCCTGTCGGGCGAGGTCAAGGCCTTCATCGGGCTGGGCGGCAACTTCGTCCGCGCCATTCCCGAGCGCGACCGGATGGAGGCGGCTTGGCCCCGCATGCGCCTGACCGTCCAGATCGCGACCAAGCTGAACCGCAGCCACCTGATCAACGGCGAGGTCGCCTTCCTGCTGCCCTGCCTGGGCCGCTCGGAGGAGGATTTGCAGGAAAGCGGCGCGCAGGCGGTGACGATGGAGGACAGCCTGAGCTGCATCCACGGCTCGCTCGGCAACAACACGCCGGCCAGCCCCCATCTGAAATCGGAGGTCGCCATCGTCGCCGGCATGGCCAAGGCGACCCTGCCGGCGAACCCGAAGGTCAAATGGGATGAATGGGTGGCCGACTACCGCCGCATCCGCGCCCTGATCGAAGAGACCTATCCCGACCAGTTCCACCGCTTCAACGAACGGGTCTTCACGCCGGGCGGCTTCTACCGCGGCAATTCGGCGCGCGACCGGGTGTGGAAGACGCCGTCGGGCAAGGCCCATTTCACCCCGCCGGGGCATCTGCGCGCGATCGGGTTCGAAGATGCGCCGGGCCGCTACCGGCTGATCACCATGCGGTCCAACGACCAGTTCAACACCACGATCTACGGCTATTCCGACCGGCTGCGCGGGATCGAGGGCACACGCGACGTGCTGCTGATGAACCCGGCCGACATCGCCGCCGCCGGGCTATGGGAGGGGCAGGTGGTCGGGCTTGCCGGCGATGCCGGCGACGGCGTCGACCGGCGGGTGAACGGTTTGACGGTGACGCCCTTCCAGCTGCCGCGCGGCTGCGTCGGCTCCTACTATCCGGAGATGAACCCGCTGATCCCGCTCTGGTACCACGACGAGGCGTCGGAAACCCCCGCCGCCAAGGGCGTTCCGGTGCGCATCGTCACCGACCCGCCGGCACGCCCCTGACGGAATACCCACGGGTCACACCATCGAGTCCAACTCCTGCCGCCGGGAGTCCGACAGGCCGAGGCGGGCGGCGAGGTAGGCCAGATACTGACGGTCGACCTCGCTGCCGCCGCGCACCGCCAGTTCGGAGGCGAGATAGACCTGCTCCGCCGTATCGGGGTCGCGCACCTCGCGGACGATGTCGTCCATCGGGCGCGGGGACCGCAATTCCGCCTCGACGATCCGCCGGTCTTCCGGATCGGCCTGGGCGGCGTCCAGGCTGTCGAGGATACGGCTCTGTTCATCGGGCGATATCCGCCCGTCCGCATTCGCCGCGGCGATCATGGCGCGGATCAGCAGAAGCGCCTTGGCGTCGCCCATATCGGGTTCCGGCGCACCGCCGCGCAGCACCCCGGCCAGACGGTCGCCGAGACCACCCGCCGCACCGCCGCCCAGGACGCTGCCACTCCCCATGGCACCACCTCCCGCGGCGCCGCCCCCCATGGCACCGCCAAACGCGCCACCAAGCCCCAACCGGTCGAGGATGCCGCCCAGCGGCCCGCCGGCGGCGGGAGGAGGCTGCGATCCGGCCGGCGCCGGCTTCTGGCTGTCCTGATAGGCGCGGTAGGCGAGGTAGGCCAGCGAGGCGAGCCCCGCCTTCTGAAGCAGCCCCGAACCATGGCCGCCCGTCAATCCGCCGGCCAGCCCGCCCATCCCTGCGGCCGGTCCATAGGGAGTTCCATGCGGACCGCCATAGCCGTGGCCGTAGAGGTGCTTCATCTTTTTCTTCTTGCCCTTCTTGCCGAGGAGCAGAGGCATCGCAGCGGCAAAGGCCGGCCCCCGGCCCGTGCGGCCGGCAAGCCCGTTGGCCAGGATGACGCCGAGGACTTTGCTCAGGTTGCTCATCGTTCCCTTCCTCGTTGGGGTTCAAGGGCTGGCGCAGGAAAGACCAGACCCGGCCAGGAAGTCCGGGTCGGGAGCCGTAGACATGGGGTCGCTCCAGGCCTTTGAAACCGGCCGCCTCGCAAGAAAGACGAGTTGCTCCCCTTACCCGGCCGTCTCGCGCCCCATGCCGACGCGCGCGCGGTGGGGGGCGAAAAGGCAGGCCAGCCCCAGGATCACCCCGGAAACGGTGGCGATCATGCCGGCGGCGCTGACCGCGTACTGCCCGCCCAACCACAGGGGGCCGTAGCCGGCCAGCGTGTAGCCGACGATCGCCGACAACACGGCGAAGGCCACGCTCCACAGGACCTGCGCCTCCAGGCGGTTCGTCATCAGCCTCGCGGCGGCGGGCGGACAAATGAACATGGCGATCACGATGATCGAGCCGACGGCGTCGAAGGCCGCAACGGCCGCGACGGCAGCCGTCACCACCAACCCGAAGCCGAGCAGGGCCGTGGGAATGCCGATGGCATCGGCGTAGCCGTCGTCGAAGGTGGAGATCTTCAGCGGGCGCCAGAACAGCAGGGTGAGAAGGACGATCAGCGTGGTGGCGGCGGCCAGCCGCCACAGCTCCGGCGGCAGTTCGGCCAAAGCCTGCCGGTCGAGCAGGGAATGCCAGCCTTCCGCCGATAGCCAGATCAGGCTTTCCAGATTGCCGTGCAGCGCATGCTCCACGTCCAGATGGACCGTGCTGGTGTCGGTCTGTTCCAGCAGGAGCACGCCCGCCGCGAACATGGAGGTGAAAACGACCCCCATCGCGGCTCCGGGCTCGATGCGGCCCAACCGCTTGATCGCCTCGATCAGGATCACGGCCACGACCGCCGCGCCGCCGGCCCCGATCATCATCGGCCAGGTCGAGACCGACCGCGCGACCAGGAAGGCCACCACGATCCCCGGCAGGACGACGTGGCTGATGGCGTCGCCGATCAGCGCCTGCCGCCGCAACATCAGAAAATTGCCGGGCAGCGCACAGGCAATGGCCGCCAAGGTGCCGATCACCATGGGCGTCAGGCTCAGCTGAACGAACTCCGCACCCATCAGGCCCCTCCCCCGACCATCGCGGGACCGCCGATCCTGCGGTCGATCTCGGCGATCTCGTCCCTCGTCAGCACGGCTTCGATCGGCGTAAGGCCGTCGTACTGGCCGGCAACGGCATCGTCCCAATGGATGCGGCGCGCGATCTCCCAGCGCTTCTCGTCGCGCAGCACCTTCGCCGCCTGCGCCACGCCGGCTTCGGTCGGAACACGGTCGCGGCGGATCAGCCGCTCGCGCCGAAGGACGGCGATGGTGAGCGGATCCAGGATCGCCTCGCCCCGCGCGAGCGCCAGCAGCCCCTGGCGCCGGTGCACGCGCACCCGATAATGCCGGTGGCGCAGGATCGCCGCCAGCACGCCCCTCGTCGGCGCGAACAGGAGCGAGACGGTGAACAGGGCGAAGCACATCAAAACGATGATCGGCCCGGTCGGCAGCTGCGGCGCGGAGGCGGAGACCGCGGCGCCCAGATAGCCGGCCGTACCGCCCAGAAGCCCGGCGATCCACAGGACGCGGTCAGTGCGGTCGGTCCAGAAGCGCGCCGTGACCGCCGGGATGATCAGCAGCGCCACCACCAGAATCAGCCCGACCAGCTTCAGCCCGATGACCGTTACGGCCATCACCAGCCCCATCATCGCCAGATCGATCCAGCGCACCCGGACGCCGGAGGCCACCGCGTATCCTGGGTCGAAGGCCACCAGCGTCATCGGCCGGCGCAACAGCACCACCGCGCCGACCGCCAGGGCGCCGCCTGCGGCGATGACCACGGCGTCCTGGAACAGCATGCCGGCGGTCGAGCCCAGCAGGAAGCTCTCCAGCCCCGCCTGCCGCCCCCCGGACATGGTCTGGATGACGGTGAGCAGCACGATGCCGAAGCCGAAGAACACCGACAGGACGGCCCCGATCGCCGCGTCCTCGGCAAGACGGGTGCGGCGGGTGATCCATTCGACCAGCAGCAGGCCGACCACGGCGGAAGCGGCCGAACCCAGCAGGAGGCCCGGCAGGTTGCGCCCGTCGCCCCCCAGCGCGACCATCGCCATGAAGGCCAGCCCGATGCCCGGCAGGGTCGCATGCGCCACCGCGTCGCTGACGAGCGCGCGCTTGCGCAGGAACAGGAAGGTACCCGCGCTGCCGGCCGCCACCCCCAGCAGCGCCGCGCCGACAGCGACCAGGGCGGCGTTGTAGCCGGCCTGGAGAAGCAAAGCGTCAAGGAAGGCGCCGATCGGCATGGATCACGCTCCGGACGGCAGAAACTGCTCGATATGCGAGGTCGCCAGCCGCCCGCCATAGGTCGCCTGCAGGTTCTCGGCCGTGAAGGTGCTCGCCACCGGCCCCTCGGAGATCTTGTGCACGTTGATGAACAGCACATGATCGAAGTAGTCGGCCACCGTCGCGAGGTCGTGATGGACGGCCACCACCGTGCGGCGCTCCGCGTTGAGGGACTTCAGCACGTCGATGATGGCCTTCTCGGTGGCCGCGTCCACCCCGGCGAACGGCTCGTCGAGCAGGTAGAGGTCGGCGTTCTGGGCCAGCGCGCGGGCGAGGAAGACGCGCTGCTGCTGCCCGCCCGAAAGCTGTCCGATCTGCCGTTCCGCGAAATCGGCCATGCCGACCCGGTCGAGGCAGGCGCGCGCGGCCTCCCGGTGGCGCGCCCGTATCGGGCGCAGCAGGCCGACTTCGCGGTAGAAACCCATCAGCACCACGTCGATCACCCGCGTGGGGAAATCCCAGTCGACGCTGGCACGCTGCGGCACATAGGCGATGCGGCTGCGTGCCCGCGCCAGCGGCAGCCCGAACACGGTGGCGGTTCCCGACAGCGCCGGCACGATGCCCAGCACAGCCTTCAGCAGCGTCGACTTGCCGGCGCCGTTGGGACCGATGATGGCGGCCATGCAGCCGGCCGGCACGGTGGCGTCCACCGAAAAGATGGCCGGCTTCCCGCCATAGGACACGGTCATGCCCCGAACCGCCAGCGGGCTTTCCGTCGCGGCGTCCCGCCGCACGGCCTGGCCATGCGCGGCGGCGAGCTTGAGCGCGGAGGATGTCATCGCCGCGTTCTCCCTCAGCTACCGGCCGACAGGCGGCCCTTCATGCCGCGCTCGGGCGCGTCGCCGCCCAGGGCACGGGAGATGACCGTCGCGTTGTGGTCGATCATGCCGACATAGGTGCCTTCGTAGGTGCCGTCGGCTCCCATGGCGTCGGAGAAAAGCTCGCCACCGATGACGACCTTGTGGCCCCTTGCCGCAGCCCCCTCGATCAGCGCGCGGATGTTGCGTTCCGAGACCGACGATTCCACGAAGACCGCGCCGATGCGCCGCGTCACGAGAAGATCGACGAGTTCGGAGATGCGGCTGATCCCCGCCTCGCTCTCCGTGGAAATCCCCTGGATGCCCATCACCTCGAAGCCGTAGGCCGGGCCGAAGTAGTTGAAGGCGTCATGGGCCGTGAGCAGGATCCGGCTTTCGGCCGGCACGGAGGAGAGTGCGCCCACGGCATAGCCGGCAAGTTCCGTCAACTCGGCCAGATGCCTGTCGGCGTTGGCCCGGAAGGCGTCGGCAGCGTCGGGCTTCGCCTCGATCAGCGCCTCCCGCACCGCCACCACGACGAGGGACCACAGGTTCGGATCCATCCAGACATGAGGGTCGAACTTGTCGGCATAGTCCTCATGCGCTCGCAACCGCTCGCGCGGCAGGGTCTCGGCGACCGCCACGATACGCCGCTTCCTTGCGAGGTCGCGCATGAAGTCCACCATCTGGGCTTCCAGATAGAGGCCGTGCCAAAGCACGAGGTCCGCCTTGGTCATGGCGACGATGTCGGTCCGGGTCAGGCGGTAGGCATGGGGGTCGACGCCCGGCCCCATCAGCGCGCGGACCTCCACAAGCCCGCCGCCGACCTGCCGCGCCGCGTCGGCGATCATGCCGGTCGTCGCCACCACGGAGAGCGGGGCGGCCTGCGCCCGCGCCGGCTCGGGGGCCATCGCGAAGGGCATGGCCGCCATGACCGGAAAGGCGGTGGCCGCCCCCAAGAGACATCGCCTCGACACTCGCATCGGTCACTGTCCTCCCGCGTTCGGGACCGGCTGCCGGAGCGTGCCGCGCCACGGAGTCCCCCATTTCTGATGCCCAGTCGATTTGTTATAGCCTCGGCTAATTTCAAGAGGCCAGGCTTTGCTCTATAGTGGAGGGTGGCCTCCATTTCGCGTGCGCGTCCGAATCAAAGCCTTTGCTATAATTCCGCAAGTTGCTTACGGTCCGTGCCCGGAGCAAGGCCAATGCAGATGACCAGCGAGAAACAACACTCCACCGGCACGGAAGAGGCCGACGATCGTGTCGAGAGCTTTCGGCAGGCCCGGCGCGCGCGGCGCTTGGAGTTGCAGGAGGATTATCTCGAGCTGATCGCCGACCTGATCGACGAGCAGGGCGAAGCCCGTCAGGTGGACATCGCGGCCGCTCTCGGCGTGACGCAGCCGACGGTGGCGAAGATGCTGAAGCGGCTGGCCGACGGCGGGCTGATCACGCAACGCCCCTATCGCGGCGTTTTCCTGACGGGCGAGGGCCGCGACATCGCCGAGCGCACCCGCGAACGCCACCAGATCGTGGAGACCTTCCTTCTGGCGCTCGGCGTCAGTGCGGAGAACGCGCGGATCGACGCCGAGGGCATCGAGCACCATGTCAGCGCGGAAACGCTGCAGGCATTCGCGCGCTTTCTAGCCGAGGAACGCGGCTGAGCCATCCTGCCCGGCCGGTGGCTCTTGTGCATTTTGCGCCGATCTTCTTCGAAGCCTCGGACTTGCGCAAGAACCACCGAAGCGAGGGAGGATCATCAGGGGAAGACGCGCGACAATGCGCCGTCGATCGCAGCCACGATGCGGTCGATGTCGTCGGCGGTGGCGATCAATGCCGGGCTGAGGCACAGCGTGTTGTTCAGCCCGGGCAGCGAACGGTTGGTCGCGCCGATGATGACGCCGTTCGCCATGCAGTCGGCGACGACCGCCTGCACCAGCTTCTCCTCCGCCGGTTCCTTCGTCGCCCGGTCCTGCACCAGCTCGACGCCGCAGAACAGCCCCTTGCCGCGCACGTCGCCGACGGCGCGATGACGCTCCGACAATTCCCACAGCCCGGACAGCAGCCGCTCCCCCATCGCCTGGGTGTTGGCGATGAGATGCTCGTCCTCGATGATCCGCATATTCTCCAGCGCCGCCGCCGGCCCGGCGACGCAGCCGCCGAAGGTCGAGATGTCGCGGAAGAAGGACAGCGGGTCGGCGGGATCGTCCTTGAACAGCTCGAAGATCCGCTCGGTCGTCACGGTGCAGGAGATCGCGGCATAGCCGGACGCCACCCCCTTCGCCATGGTGACGAAATCCGGCTGCACGCCGTAATGCTGATAGCCGAACCACGCACCGGTGCGCCCGACGCCGCACACCACCTCGTCGATGTGCAGAAGCACGTCGTGACGGCGGCAGATGTCCTGCACCTTCTCCCAATACCCCTTCGGCGGGGTGATGACGCCGCCGCCGGCGGTGATCGGCTCCAGGCACAGCGCGCCGACCGTGTCCGGCCCCTCGCGCAGGATCACCGCCTCGATGGCATCGGCGGCCATCTCGCCGTAATTCTCCACCGCGCCGTACTGGCTGCGGTATTCCAGGCAATGCGGCACCTCGACGAAGCCGTCGGGGAAGGGGCCGAACTGGGCGCGCCGCTGCGCCTGCCCCGCCGCCGCCAGCGTGCCGAGCGTGGTGCCGTGATAGTCGCGCTCGCGATAGAGGATCTTGGATTTGCGGCCGCCATGGTGCCGGTGCGCGATCTGGCGCACCATCTTGAACACCTTCTCGTTCGCTTCCGAACCGGAGTTGGAATAATAGACCCGGCTCATCCCCGGCATCCTGCCGATCAGCTTCTCGGCGAAGCGGGCGCCGGCGATCGACCCGGCGGAGTTGGCGAAATAGTTGAGCTTCACCAGCTGGTCGCGCACCGCGTCGGCGATGCTGGCCCGGCCATAGCCGACATTGACCGTCCACACGCCGCCCGACACCGCGTCGAGATACTCGCGACCGGTGGCGTCCCACACCCGCATCCCCTTGCCTTCGACGAAGATGCGCGGGTCGGTCGTCTCGAAGCCCTTGTGCTGGGTCAGATGATGCCAGACATGGGCGCGGTCGGCCTCGATGACGTGGCGGATATCGTTGGTGCGCGACTGGTGGTTCCGAAGGACGTCATCCATCGGTCATCTCCTCGGGTGTTATGCGGTGCCGCTCAGGGCGGGATCAGGCGGGGGTTTGGCGGTGGATTCTGAACGGCGCCCAGGACTGGCTGACCGGCATGACCTCCACGCTGTTGATGTTGACGTGGGGCGGCAGCGACACCACCCAGCGCACCGTCTCGGCGATGTCCTCCGGCTGCAGCGGGTCGGCGCCGGCATAGAGCGCGTCATAGGCCGCCTTGTCGCCGCCGGTGCGGACCAGGGTGAATTCGCTTTCCGACAGGCCCGGCTCGATGGAGGTCACGCGCACGCCCTGCGCCGACAGATCGCTGCGCAGGCCGAGCGAGAACTGCTTCACGAAGGCCTTGGTGCCGGCATAGACGTTGCCGCCGGGATAGGGCCAGTTGGAGGCGATGGAGGCGAGATTGACGATCAGCCCGCGCCGCGCGATCAGCCGGTCCAGCAGCAGCCGGGTGATGGTCACCAGCCCGGTGACGTTGGTGTCGATCATGGCCCGCCACTGCTCCAGGCCGCAGTCCTGCGCGGCCCCGGTGCCCAGCGCCAGCCCGGCGTTGTTGACCAGGACGGAGATGCCGGCGAATTCCGCCGGCAGGGAGGCCAGGGCGGCGCGCGTCGCCTCCTCGTCGCGGATGTCGAAGCACAGCGGATGGACCACCGCCGGCCCGCCCAGCGCCTCGACCAGGGCGTCCAGCCGGTCCCAGCGCCGGCCGGTGGCGACGATCCGCCAGCCCTCCGCCGCCAGCCGCCGGGCGATGGCGTCGCCGAAGCCGGAGGTGGCGCCCGTGACGAGAGCGATCTGCGGGGCTAAGTTCGACATTGCGTGATCTTTCCTCATGACGGAGTGGTGAAGCTCAGGCCCAGTGTGACGGCGGTCTGGATCAGCCCGGCGACCGCCACGGCGAGCAGCCCCCCGGAGGCCAGCCGCCGCCAGCCGTCGAAGCCGATGCGGGCGGACAGCAGCCGGCCGGCGGCGTAGCCGGCGAGCGTCGGCCCCATGTAGGTCGCCAGCAGCCCGACCACGCCGGGGTCGATGGCTCCGACCATGGCGCGGCCGGCGAGGCTGAGCGCATCGACCGCGCCGAAGAACACCGCCAGCGTGCCCTTGATCGTCCGCCGGTCCCGCCCGCCGGCCAGCAGCCACGCCGCGATCAGCGGTCCGCCGACGGCGAAGGCGGCCAGCAGCACGCCGACGACGAAGGCAAGGCCGGCGCCGATCGCCCGGTGCCGCAGCCAGGGCGGCGGCTCGCGCACCAGGGCGACGCAGGCCGCGACGAAGATGGTCACGGCGACCAGCACCCGCGCGGTTTCGTCGTCGAGGCCGGCGGCGATCAGGCTGCCGCACAGCGCGCCGGCGAAGCCCATCGCCAGCAGCAGCCCCGACACCGCCCAGTCGACCCTCCCCTGCTCGCGGTCCAGCAGCAGGAAGAAGGTCAGCAACAGGTCGCTGATCAGGATGAAGGGAATCCCGGCGGCGGGAGAGGGCAGGAACAGCAGCCCCAGCGCGGCGATCAGGGCGTATCCGAACCCCGTCACCCCGCGGAAGGCGGCGGCGATGAAGGTCACGCCGCCGAAGAGGATCATCGACAGCGGAACGATGGACTGCGGGAAAGTGGACATCCTGCGCGCGACCTTCCCGCAGCGGGTTCAGACCTTGCCCTTCCAGGGCACCAGCCGGCGTTCCAGCCAGCGCATGCCGAACTCGAACAGGGCGGCGAAGGCGCCGATGACGAAAATCCCCATCAGCACGATGTCGGTGCGCAGGAAGTTGGAGGCGTTCAGCACCATCTGCCCGATGCCGGTGGAAGCGGCGACCATCTCGGCGGCGACCAAGGTCGTCCAGCCCACACCCATGCCGATTCGCAGCCCCACCAGGATGTCGGGCAAGGCCGCCGGCAGCACCACATGCACCACCACCTGCCAGCGGCTGGCGCCCAGCGCGCGGGCGGCATTGACCTGATCGGCGGCGGCGGCCGTGACGCCGGCCCGTGCGGCCAGCGCCACCGGGGCGAAGCAGGCGAAGAAGATCAGCAGGATCTTCGACGTCTCGCCGATGCCGAACCAGATGATGACCAGCGGCAGATAGGCCAGCGGCGGCAGCGGCCGGTAGAATTCGATGAAGGGATCGAGCGCCGCCCGCAAGGACGGGCTGAGCCCGGTCGCCAGCCCCACCGGGATGCCGATCAGCGCCGCCAGCAGGAAGGCGCTGACCACGCGCAGCAGGCTCATGGCGATGTGCTCGGTCAGCGGCGCCCCGTCGATCTGCCCGTCCACCGCGTCGAGGAAGGCCTGGAAGACCGTTCCGATCTTCGGCAGGAACAGCGGCTTCACCACGCCCTGGCCGGTCAGCGCCGCCCACAACGCCAGCGCGGCCAGGATGGCCGCCATGCTGATAAGCGCCGGCTGGGAGCGGAAACCCTGCATCCGGCGGCGCAGACGGTTCAGCGGCACCATGCCGGACGGAATGCCGGCCAGGGCGTCGGAGGACTTCGGCCGATCCGTAAGGGTGGAGTCCGGAAGGGTGGAGTCCGTCGTGGTGGGTTTCATGCGGCCTCTCCTGTGGCGGCGTCGCTATGGCTGCCGGTGCGGTCGTGGATGAAGCCCAGAACCCTTTCGCGCATGGCGATGAAGTCGGGGGAGGATTTGACCGACCGCGCATCCTGCCCGGCCAGAAAGCGCCGGCTGAAGTCGAGCGGGATCGTCTCGGCGATCCGGCCGGGGCGCGGGGTCATGATGATCAGCTTGGTGGCGAGGAAGATCGCCTCCTCCACCTCGTGGGTGATGAAGAAGGCCATCTTGCGCGTCTCCGCCCACACCCGCAGGATCAACTCCTGAATCTGCTCGCGGGTGAAGGCGTCGAGGGCGCCCAGCGGTTCGTCCATCAGCAGCATGCGAGGATCGGCGGCCAGCGCGCGGGCGATGCCGACGCGCTGCTGCATGCCGCCCGACAGCTCGTAGATCCGCTTGTCGGCGAAGGACGCGAGCCCGACCAGTTCCAGCATGTTGCGGGCACGCTGCGTCCGCTCCGCCTTGCCGATGCCCTGCATCTTCAGGCCGAAGGCGACATTGTCGACCACGTTCAGCCAGGGCATCAGGGCATGGCGCTGGAACACCACCCCGCGGTCGGCTCCCGGCCCGGTGACCGGCTTGCCGTCCAGCAGGATGTCTCCGTCCGTCGCCGGCAGGAAGCCTGCGATGCAGGACAGCAGGGTCGTCTTGCCGCAGCCCGACGCGCCGAGCGCCACCACGAACTCCCCCGGCCCGATGGTCAGGTTGACCCAGGACAGGGCGACGGTGCCAGTTTCGCCGCCGCCATACTGGACGCTGACATTCCGGACTTCGAGCATGCTGGGCCTCCTGACGCGTAGGGATGGAACCGGGCCGTTACTTGGCCGCCGCCTTGACCACGTCGGCGGTCACGAAGGGGCCGTAGTCGGGGGCCAGTTCGGTGACGCGACCCTGGCTCTTCAGGAACTCCGCTGTCGATTTCAGCGCCTCGGCGGCGCCGCCGCCCAGCCACTCCTTGGACGACTGCTCCTCCAGGCTCAGGAAGCGGTAGGCCGCCAGCCCGTCCGGCACGTCGGCCGGCGCGGCGCCCGTCCATTTGGCGATGGCCGCCACCTGGGGCGAGGTCGCGGTCCAGCTGTCGCCGGTCCCGGCGTAATCGGCGTCGGCGGCGGCCAGCAGTTTCACGAAGGTGGTCATGAAGTCCGGGTTGGCGGCCATGAAGGCCTTGGTGGCGACGATGCCGTCGAAGGTCGCCTTGCCCTTCTTGGCGAAATCGCCGGCGCTGGCGATGACGGTGCCGTTCTTCTTCGCGGCGGCCAGGACCGGCGCCCAGATGAAGGTGGCGTCGATGTCGCCGCGCTCCCAGGCTGCGGCGATCTCCGGCGGACGCATGTTCAGCAGCTTGACGTCCTTGCCCGACAGCCCGGCCTCCTGCAGCGCATACATCAACTGGTAATGAGCGGTTGAGACGAAGGGCACCGCCACCGTCTTGCCCTTCAGGTCGGCGATGGACTTGATGCCGCTGCCGTTGCGGGCGACCAGCTGCTCGGCGTTGGCGATGTCGTCGAGGATCCAGAACAGCGTGATGGGGAGCCCCTGCGAGGCGGCCGCCGCGATGGGGGAGGAACCGGCCTCGCCGACGTCGACGTTGCCCGACGCCATGGCGCGGATCACGTCGCCGCCGCCGCCGAACTTCACCCACTTCACGGCATAGCCGGTCTTCTTCTCCAACTCCCCGCTCTCCATCAGGACGCGGATGGGGGTCATCATGTCCTGATAGGCGAAGGTGACGGTCTTCTCCGCGGCCATGGCCGGGGCGGAGGCCCCGAACAGCGCGCCGATAGCGACGAAGGCGGTGGCGAGCAGGGTCTTGCTGAAGGTCATGGCGGGTTCTCCGTCGAGGCCGATCAATCCGATGCGGTCATTAGGACGCAGCCCCTTCCCCGCCGAAAGGTCCAGATCCATGCGGTTTGCGGCGGTGACTGGTCCGCCGCCTGTTGCACTGCCGCATCCCGCGCCATGTGGCGCCTGTTTGGGCAAGTGCCCGTCCGGCAAGCGCCGCAACCGCCCTGCCGCCGGAGTTCCAGCCGCCCGCGAACCGGCATCCTTCTTGCTTTTTCCGCATCCCGCAGCAGGCGGATCCATTCGACAGGGCCGGAAAGAGAAGGACGGTTGCACCATGCAGATCGACACCGCCTGGCGGCTGCTGTTCGGCGGGATGGAGCGTGACCCGCAGGGGTTGAGCGCGCGTGTCGGCGCCATCATCGCGGAGGCCATCAGGACCGGCCTGCTGGCGCCCGACATGCGGGTTCCCTCAAGCCGCAGCCTCGCCGAGGCGCTGGGCATCTCGCGCAACACCGTCAATGCCGCCTACCAGCTTCTGATCGACGACGGCCTGCTGGTCTCGCGGGAGCGCAGCGGCTGCTTCGTCGCAACGGCGGACGACAAGCGCGGATCGGGACAGGCCGACGCCGCAACCACGGCGGACAGGGCCGGCGGCTGGGCGGCGCGCTTCGCGATCCGTCCGTCGCGGATGCCGCAGATCAGCAAGCCGCGCAACTGGATGGACTATCCCTATCCCTTCCTGTTCGGGCAGTTCGATCCCAGCCTGTTCCCGACCAACCCCTGGCGCGAGAGCGTCAAGGCGGCGTCCAGCGTGCAGGAGATCACCCGCTGGGCCCGCGACATGATCGACGACGACGATCCCGACCTGATCGACCAGCTGCGCCACAAGGTGCTGCCGCGGCGCGGCATCTTCGCCGCTCCGGGGGAGATCATCATCACCATCGGCTCGCAGCATGCGCTGTCGATGCTGGTCCAGTTGCTGGTCGGGCGCGAAACGCCGGTCGGCATCGAGAATCCGGGCTATCCCGACGTCCGCCACATGGTCGGCATGGTGACGGCGGACATGCTGCCGCTGACCGCCGACGGCTTCGGCGTCGTGCCCGACGCGGTGTTCGCCAGCCGGCGGGTCGCCTTCGTGACGGTGGGCCACCAATGCCCGACCACGGCGGTCATGCCGATCGCGCGGCGGCGCGCCCTGCTGGACGCCGCCGCCCGCCACGACGTCGTCCTGATCGAGGACGATTACGAATCCGACCTGTCGGTGGAGGGGGATGCCGACCTGCCCTGCCTGAAGAGCCTCGACCGGGCGGACCGGGTGATCTACACCGGCAGCTTCTCCAAGATTCTGGCGCCGGGCCTGCGCATCGGCTACGTCGTGGCGCCGAAGCCGGTGATCGACGAGTTGCGCGTCCTGCGCCGGCTGATGCTGCGCCACCCGCCGACCAACAACCAGCGCAGCCTCGCCACCTTCATCCAGCTCGGCCACTACCGCCACCACCTGCGCCGGACCGCCGCCGTGCTGGAGGAGCGGGCGGCGCGGATCGCCGACCTGCTGCCCGACCTGCTGCCCGGCTGCCGCTTCCGCCGCGATTTCGGCGCAAAGAGCTTCTGGATCGAGGGGCCGCCCGGCCTGAACAGCCGCGATCTCGTCCGCAGCGCGCGTGACCAGGGCGTGCTGATCGAGGCCGGCGACATCTTCTTCCTCGACCCCGCCGAGGGACGCCGCTTTTTCCGCCTCGGCTTCACCTCCATCGCCACCCACCGGATCGAACCGGGACTGCGCCGCCTGGGGGCCCTGCTGCAGGACGCCTCCTGACGCCGTCGGCGGTACGGGTTCCCCTAAAAACATCACACGATACGAAGCTGGCGCTTGACCTCGTCCCATTTTCCTATTTTCCTATAGGTAATTCAGAAATTAAACGCTATGGCTTTGTGTTATTCCCGCGGCCGATCGGAAGCGCCACGGCTCCCACCACCTGACAACCCACCACCTGACAAGGGGATCTGCCATGCAGGGTTTGGATGATTTCGACCGGATGGTGATGGCGTCGCTCTGCCCCTCCGGCGCGCTCGTGCTGCCGCCTTTGCCGCCGAACGGGCCGGCCGCAGCCCCGGCTGCGGGGGTGGCCGACGATGGCGTCACGGACACCGGCGATCAGGACGGTGGCCTGCTGCCCCTGGGGCTTGGCATCGTCTCGGCCATACTTCTGGCGGCGCTGGCGGCGCTGGCCTGATCGGGCTGGCGGCCGCCTCCACACTCACCAAGAAGAAGTGGCGGTTCAGGACCGTGACGCCTACCGGCACCCTGCCCCGCGCCGTCCCCAAGGCCAAACCTATCGACGACCGCCGCCAGCCTGCGTGGTCGTGACCCAATTCCCCGACGGAGACCGCTCCCATGCCGGACATCCATCTTCCCGTCACCGAACCATTGCCGGACGACATCGCCCTGGCCGCCGACCGCCTGTTTCTCGGTGCCCGCACGCCGCAATCCTGGTCCGACAGGCCGGTCCCGGAGGACGCGCTCCTCCGCCTCTACGATCTGGTCCGGCTGGCGCCGACCGCCTTCAACGGCAGCCCGGCGCGCTTCGTCTTCCTGACGACGCCGAAGGCGAAGGAGCGGTTGCGCCCGGCGCTGAGCCGCGGCAACCAGTCCAAGCTGACGGCCGGCGCCATTGCCATCATTGCCTATGACCGCCGCTTCTTCGAACATCTGCCGCTGTTGAGCCCGCATTACGACCCATCGGCGATGTTCAGCGACGAGCCGTCGCTGGCCGAGACCACGGCGTTCCGCAACGGATCGCTCCAGGCCGGTTATCTGATCCTGGCGGCCCGCCTGCTGGGGCTGGATGCCGGGCCGATGTCCGGCTTCGACGCCGAAGCGGTCGATAGGGAGTTCTTCGCCGACGGCCGGCTGCGCACCAATCTGCTGGTGGCGCTGGGCCATGCCGACGGACCGCCGTCGCGCCCGCGGGCGCCGCGGCTGGATGCGTCGAAGGCCGTGGTGATCCTGTGATTCAGGGGACTGTGATCCAAACGCCGTAACGGCCGGCCCATCCAACGACCGAACCGGCCGCACCGGAGACCAATCATGAGCGTTAACGACACGGCCGCCGCCCTGCCGGCGGCCAACGGCGGAGCCTTGCCGAGTGGCGCCTCCCCGTCATTCACCCTACTGCCATCCGACCTCCCGCTGCGCTTTTCCGCCGCCGCCCTGCTGTGGTTCGCCGCATCCGGTGTCACCGCCCTGTGGCCCGATGCCGCCGATTCCGTCGATGCCGTGGCATGGGAACGGACCGGAGAGTTCGCCAGCCTGCTGGTGGTCGCCGCCGGGCTGCTGGCGCTGGTCGCCCCGCTGACCGCGGTCATCCGCCCGGCGCCGCGCAGCCGGCTGGGATCCTTCATTGCGGGACTTTCGGCATCGGTGCCCTGGCTGATCGCCCTGGCGCTGGGCGTCATCGCTTGGGAGATCCTGACCGCCAAGCTCGGCCTGCTGCCGCGCCCCTTCTTCGTGCCGCCGCAGGCGCTGCTGGAGGTCTATCTCGACGACTGGCCGCGGCTGCTCGACTGCTTCGCCGCCTCGCTGACTCTGCTGGTCACCGGCTATGCCGTCGGCTCGGTGCTGGGGGTGGTGACGGGTGTCGCCATCGGCTGGTCGCGGGCGGTCGGCTACTGGGTCCACCCGGTGCTGCGGCTGATCGGCCCGCTGCCGGCCACCGCCTGGCTCCCCATCGCCTTCTTCGCCTTCCCCACCAGCTGGAGCGCCAGCGTCTTCCTGATCGCGCTCGCCAGCGGCGTGCCGGTGACCGTGCTGACCTGGTCCGGCGTGGCCGGGGTCAACAGCGCCTATTACGACATCGCCCGCACGCTGGGCGCGTCCCAGCGCTTCCTGGTGCTGAAGGTCGCCGTGCCGGCGGCGATGCCGCATGTCTTCGTCGGGCTCTTCATGGGACTCGGCGCCTCCTTCGCCGTGCTGGTGGTGGCGGAGATGCTGGGCGTGAAGTCGGGGGTCGGCTGGTACCTGCAATGGGCCCAGGGCTGGGCCGCCTACGGCAACATGTATGCCGCGCTGCTGATGATGGCGCTGCTCTGCTCCGGTCTGGTGGCGCTGCTGTTCCGCGTCCGCGACCGCCTGCTCGCCTGGCAGAAGGGAATGCTCAAATGGTAGCGCTCGAACACACCGGAACCGCGGGCATGACCATCGACGTGCAGGCGGTCAGCCACAGCTTCGAACTGCACGGCGCGCCGCTGCCGGTGCTGGACGGGGTGGAGCTGCGGGTGGAACCGGGCGAGCTGGTCGCCCTGCTGGGACCGTCGGGCTGCGGCAAATCCACCCTGCTGCGCCTCGTCGCCGGGCTGGAGCCGCCCAGCCATGGCCGCATCCTGGCCGACGGCCGCCCGATCGACGGCCCCGACCCGTCGCGCGTCGTCGTGTTCCAGGATCCGACTCTCTATCCCTGGCGCACCGTGCGCGACAACGTCGCCCTGGGGCTGGAGGCGCGTGGCCTGCTGCGCGCCCAGGGCCATCGGGTGGACAAGGCGCTGGCCCTGGTCGGCCTCACCGGCTTCGAGAAGGCCTATCCGCACCAGCTTTCGGGCGGCATGGCGCAGCGTGCGGCGCTGGCCCGCGCCCTGGTCAACGATCCGCGCCTGCTGATCCTCGACGAACCGCTGGGCAAGCTCGACAGCCTGACGCGGCTGGCCATGCAGAGCGAGCTGGTCGATCTGTGGCGCAGCAATCGCTTCACCGGGCTTCTGGTCACCCACGACGTCGAGGAGGCGCTGTTCATGGCGACCCGCGTCATCGTGTTCAGCGGCCGTCCCGCCCGCATCAAGGCCGATTTGGCCGTGGACCGCCCCTATCCCCGCCACCGCGGTGATCCCGTTCTGACCGACCTGCGCCACCGCATTCTCGAACTGCTCGGCCTTGCCGAGACCTGGTGAGGATTCCCGATCATGCCCGACAGCCTCTCAACCGAAACAGCCGCCCCCAACCTGCCCCGCCTGCGCGGATTCATCGCCGATCTCACCCGGCTGGTGGAACGGCACGGCGACGACGAGGCGGCGGTGCTCGATGCCGGCCGCGGCCTGCTGGCCGGCCTGATCGCCGTCGACGACTGGCTGCCCGATGCCTATGCCCGGCCCGATCCGGTGCATTACCGCCAGTATCTGCTGCATTGCGACCCGTATGAGCGCTTCTCCGTCGTCAGCTTCGTCTGGGGGCCGGGGCAGCGGACGCCGATCCACGACCACACCGTCTGGGGCCTCGTCGGCGTTCTGCGCGGGGCGGAGCGCTCGCAACGATACGACCTCCAGCCGCAGGAGGGCCCGCTCCTGGCCCATCCGCCCGAAATCCTGAACACGGGTTCGGTCGAGGCCGTGTCGCCCCGCATCGGCGATGTCCACGCCATCGCCAATGCGCTGGCCGACCGGCCATCCATCAGCATCCACGTCTATGGCGGCAACATCGGCGCCATCCGGCGCTCGATGTTCGACCCGCTGACCGGCCGGCGCAAGCCCTTCATCTCCGGCTATGCCAACGCTGCCCTGCCCAACCTGTGGGACCGTTCGCAGCCCGTCCACCACGCCGCCTGAGGATCACCAGACACCATGACCGCAGCCGCCCCCTTCGCCATCCGCAAACCCGCCGACATCCGCCGCGCCTGGATCGGGCGCGACGAGGTCGCCCTGCTCGACGTGCGGGAGGAAGGCCCCTACTCGCTGGCCCATCCGCTGTTCGCCGTCTCCGTCCCGTTCAGCCGGATGGAACTGCTGGCCTACGACCTGCTGCCGCGGCACGGCGTGCCGATCACCGTCTACGACGATGGCGAGGGCTATGCCGAACCCGCCGCCCGCCGGCTCCGGGCGCTGGGATACGGCGACGTGACGCTGCTGGAAGGCGGGCTGGCCGGCTGGATCGCCGCCGGGTTCGAGGTTTACCGGGACGTGAACGTGCCGAGCAAAGCCTTCGGCGAATGGGTCGAACACCATCGCCGCACCCCCTCGCTGCCGGCGGCGGGGGTCAAGGCGCTGATCGACGCCAAGGCCGATCTGGTCATCCTCGACGCCCGCCGTTTCGAGGAATACCGCACCATGTCGATCCCCGGCGGCATCAGCGTGCCGGGGGCGGAGCTGGTAAAGCGGGTCCACGACATCGCCCCCGACCCGAGCACGCTGGTGGTGGTCAACTGCGCCGGCCGCACGCGGTCGATCATCGGAACCCAATCCCTGGTGAATGCCGGGATCCCCAACCGGGTCGCCGCCCTGCGCAACGGCACCATCGGCTGGACCCTGGCCGGGCTGACGCTGGACAGCGGACGGGAGGACCGTTTCCCTGAGGTGTCGGCCGAGGGTGACTCCGCCGGCCGCCGGGCGGCCCGCGCGGTGGCCGACCGGGCCGGTGTCGGCCGGATCGATGCGAAGACGCTCGACCGCTTCCGCGGCGACGAGCGCCGCACGCTCCACCTCTTCGACGTGCGCACGCCGGAGGAATATGAGGCGGGACATTTGCCGGGCTTCCGCCATGCCGCCGGCGGCCAGCTGGTCCAGGCGACCGACGAGCATGTGGCGGTGCGCGGCGCCCGCATCGTCCTGACCGACGATCCGGCCGGGGGCGGCGGTCCGCGCGCCGACATGACCGCCTCCTGGCTCGCCCAGCTCGGCTGGGAGGTGCATGTGCTGGAGGGTGACGTCTCCGCGCTCGGCAGCGAGGCGGGCGCGGACCGCCGCCGCCTGCCGCCGGAGCCGGATGTGGGGGCGGAGACGATCGCGCCGCGCGCCCTGCTGGCCCTGCTGGAGAATGGCGAGGCGGCGGTGATCGACATCACCCGCAGCCCGCGCTACCGCGCCGGCCACATTCCCGGCGCCTATTTCTCCACCCGCGCCCGGCTGGCCGAGACCATCGCCCGCCTGCCTTCCGGCGTCCGGCCGGTGCTGACCTGCGGCGACGGCACGCTGACCCGATACGCCGTCGCGGACTTCCCCGCTGGCCAGCGCCCGCCGCTGCTGGAGGGCGGCACCAGGGGCTGGGTCGCCGCCGGGCTGCCGCTCAGCACCGACCCCGGCCGGCTGGGGGGTGAGCCCGACGACGTCTACAAGCGCCCCTACGAGGGCACCGACAACAGCGCCGCCGCCATGCAGGCCTACATCGACTGGGAGCTTGAACTGGTCGATCAGCTGAAGCGCGACGGCGCCCACAACTTCCACGTCATCTGATGCACCCGGTGAGACCCATCATGACCAAGCCCGTATCCATCCTGCGCCGGAGCCTGCTGGGCACCGCGCTGCTCCTCGCCACCGGAATCGCCGGCCTGACGCCGGCACCGGCGCAAGCGGAGGCGACGGAGGTGCGCTTCGCCCGCAACCTCGGCCTCGGCTATCTGCCGCTCTATGTCATGCAGGACAAGGGGCTGGTGGAAAAGCAGGCGCGCGCCGCCGGTCTTGGCGAGGTGAAGGCCAGCTACACCCCGCTCGGCAATCCGACGACGATCACCGAGGCCACCCTGTCCGGCAACGCCGATTTCGGCGCGGCGGGGGTTCCGGCCTTCATCATCGCCTGGGACAAGACGAAGGGGAACGCCAACCTGCGCGGCCTGGCGGCGCTGAACGCCCAGCCGGCCTACCTCAACACGAACCGCGCCGACGTGAAGAGCCTGAAGGACTTCACCGCGAAGGACCGCATCGTCGTCCCGTCGGTCCGCGCCTCCTATCAGGCGATCGTGCTGCAGATCGCGGCGGAGCAGGCCTTCGGCCCCGGCCAGCATGCGAAGCTCGACCCCCAGACCGTTTCGCTGGCCCATCCCGACGGCACCGCCGCCCTGCTGTCCGGCAGGACGGAAATCACGGCGCACTTCACCAGCCCGCCCTTCCAGGACCAGCAGCTGCGCGATCCGAGGATCCACAAGGTGCTGAGCAGCTACGACGTGCTGGGCGGCCCGGCCTCCTTCAGCGCGCTGTGGACCTCCACCGCCTTCCACGATGCCAACCCGAAACTGACCAAGGCGGTGCTGGCGGCGTTGGAGGAGGCGGTGGCGCAGATCAAGGCCGACCCGCAGGAAGCGGCCCGCGCCTACATCCGCATCGAGAACTCCAAGCTGGGCGTGGAGGAGGTGGCGGCGATGATCGCGCATCCCGAAATCTCCTACGATCTCGCCCCGCGCGGCATCGGCACCTTCACCGACTTCATGGCGCGCATCGGCTCCCTCCGCAACCGGCCGGCGGACTGGCGCGACCTGTTCTTCGCCGGCATCCACGACCGCGCCGGCAGCTGAGGCCCCATCATGTCCAAGACAATTACTTCTCAGACCGACTTCACCGCCCACCCGGTCTCGCCCACGCTCGGCGCCGAGATCCACGGCCTCGACCTGTCGCAGCCGCTCGGCCCCGACACCGCATCGGCGCTGGCCGACGCACTGGACCGCCATCTGGTGCTGGTGTTCCGCGACCAGACCCTGTCGGACGCCGACCTCGTCCGCGTCTCCGCTCATTTCGGCCCGCTCGACAAGGCGCCGATCACCGAGAACGGACGGCTGCACGCGCCGGGTTACGAGGAGGTCTACGTCATCTCCAACATCACGGAGAACGGCCGGCCCATCGGCGCGTTGGGGGCGGGAGAGTCGGTGTGGCACGCCGACATGACCTATCTGGAGACGCCGCCCTACGCCAGCAGCCTCTATGCGCTGGAGGTGCCGGCCGAGGGTGGCGACACCGGCTTCCTCAGCATGTTCGCCGCCTATGACGCCCTGCCCGACGCGCTGAAACGGCGGGTGGAGGGGCTGTCGATCAAGCATGACAGCACGACCAACAGCGGCGGCTATCTGCGCCAGGGCTTCGCCGCGCCGGCCGATGTCGCCACCTCGCCCGGCACGGTGCATCCGCTGGTCATCACCCACCCCGTGACCGGGGCCAAGGCGCTGCTGCTGGGTCGCCGTCCCCATGCCCATATCCCCGGCCTGTCCGTCGCGGAAAGCGAGGCCCTGCTCGACGAGATCTGGGCCGCGGCGGTGCGGACGGAGCTTGCCTGGCACCACCGTTGGCGGATGGGCGATCTGGTGATGTGGGACAACCGCTGGACCATGCACCGCCGCGATCCCTTCCCCGACGACCAGCGCCGCCGCATGCACCGTACCCAGATCGCGGTGCCGGCGGACCGGCGACGGACAAAGACCGATATTCGGCGGGAGTTCGGCAATATCCCCAAACGGCCGGACACGGGGGAAAACTTCGCTCCCGGCTTCAACAGCGCGCTTCCGGCCTGACGGCAGGGAGGCGGCGAGGCGGCGATGCTCCCCATCAACCTCGACATGGACGTGCTGCGGGCGCTGGTGATCGCCATGGAGCATGGCAGCTTCGCCCGCGCCGCCGAACGGCTGGGACGGACCCAGTCGGCCATCAGCCTGCGAATGAAGAAACTGGAGGAGCAGGTCGGACAGCCGCTGTTCCGCAAGGCCGGGCGGACGGTGGCGCCGACCGAAGCCGGCCACCTGCTGCTCGGCTATGCCCGCCGCATCGTCGCCCTGAACGACGAGGCGCTGTCGGCCGCCCGGGGCCGGGCGTCGGACGCCCAGGGCGCATCACCTTCACCAGCCACAGCCTGTCCGCCCTGTGGGCGGCGGTCGACCGGCTGCATGGACCCCTGACGGAATCAATGGGCGAAGCCCTGCGTGAGCTGGGCGCACAAATTTAACTAAAAATTACTGTTACTTAAGTTTTTCTCAACAGTTTTCTCGGTGTTTTTATTTTTCCTATTCACGCAATAGGGATAAGATTTCTCCCGTATCCACTGCAAACAATCGACCGGCCTCGGAAGCTCCAAGACAGCCATCGGCGTGTCGGCCGGCACCGCCCTGCACCTTCGCCAGCCGTGAAAAGGGGACCATCGTCATGACCGCTGCCCATACCCCGCCATCCCACCCGATCCGCTTCGTCGGCTTCGTCGGCAACCACAATTCGTCGGAGATCATCCCGCGCCAGGGTCCGGTGGTGGACCGCGACTATATCGAGACGGTCGCCAAGGCGCATGAGCTGGGCGGCTTCGATTCGGTGCTCCAGGCCTTCCACGCCGACGCACCCGACAGCCTGCAGGTCAGCCAGCACATCACCGGCGTCACCGACCGGCTGGGCGTGCTGATCGCCCACCGGCCCGGATTCCAGGCGCCGACGATCCTGGCCCGCCAACTGGCGACCCTCGACCAGCTCAGCCGCGGCCGCGTCGCCATCAACGTCATCACCGGCGCCGAGCGCGGCGAGCTTGCCCGCGACGGCAACACGGTGGACGACAAGGACGAGCGCTATGCCCGCACGTCGGAATTCCTCGACATCGTCCGCGCCGAATGGACCAGCGACAAGCCCTTCGACTACCGGGGCCGCTTCTATCAGGTCGAAAACGCCTTCTCGCAAGTGAAGCCCTACAACCCGTCCGGCATCCCGGTGTGGATCGCCGGCGCCTCCTCGGCGGCCGTCGAGGTCGCCGGGCGCCATGCCGACACCTATGCGGTGTGGGGCGAAACCCAGGATCAGGTGCGGGAGCTGCTGGCCCGCGTGCGTGCCGCCGTCGCCAAGGCCGGCCGTCCGCAGCCGGCCTTCAGCCTGTCGCTGCGCCCGATCCTGGCCGACACCGAGGACGCCGCCTGGGCCAAGGCCGAGGCCATCTACGAGAAGGCCAAGGCGCTGCTGGAGAAGACCGGATTCAGCCGTGGCGGGTTGCCGAACAACGAGGGCGCCCGCCGCCTGCTGGCCATCGCCGACAAGGGGCACCGCCACGACAAGCGCCTGTGGACCGCCATCGCCGCCCTGACCGGGGCCAAGGGCAACTCCACCTCTCTGGTCGGCACGCCCGATCAGGTCGCCGACGCGCTGCTGGATTATTACGACCTCGGCGTCACCACCTTCCTGATCCGCGGCTTCGATCCGCTGCCCGATGCCATCGCCTATGGCCGGGATCTTCTGCCGCGCGTCCATCAGCTGCTGGCCGAGCGCCGGCGCGCCCGGGCCGTCGCGGCGGAGTGACGGCGCGCCGTTCCAAAAACCGCCCCTCCCCGCCTCCCCACCCTTCGCGAAAGCCCACAAACAATGACCGCGAATTCGGCTATTCCTCTTTCCCGCCCGCTTTCCCGCCGCGACCTGATCGCCGCTGGCGCCGTCACCCTCGCCGCTCCCTTCGTCCTGCGCCGGCGGGCGGTGGCGGCCGAGCCGTTGCGCCTGTCCTGGAACGCCGGAGCCGTCTGCTTCTCCGCCGTGCCGCTGGCCTTCCAGCTCGACCTGTTCAAGAAGCACGGGCTGGAGGTGGAGCTGATCAACTTCACCGGTTCCACCGACCAGCTTCTGGAAGCCATCGCCACCGGCAAGGCCGATGCCGGCGTCGGCATGGCCCTGCGCTGGCTGAAGCCGCTGGAGCAGGGCTTCGACGTGAAGATCTCCGCCGGCTTGCATGGCGGCTGCATGCGGCTGTTCGGGGCGAAGGAAGCCGGGGTGAAGACCGTGCTGGACCTGCCCGGCAAGACCATCGGCGTCAGCGACATGGCCAGCCCGTCGAAGAACTTCTTCTCCGTCGTGCTGACGAAATTCGGCATCGACCCGAACAAGGACGTCGAATGGCGCCAGTTCCCCGCCGACCTGCTGGGGCTGGCAGTGGAGAAGGGCGAGATCCACGCCATCGCCGACGGCGATCCGCTGGTCTGGCGCCACACCAAGGATCCGCGGATGGCGGAGATCACCAACAACGTCTGCGGCGAGTTCGCCACCCGCACCTGCTGCCTCGTCGGCGTGCGCGGCAGCCTGCTGCGCGAGAACCGCCCGGCGGCAAAGGCGCTGACCACGGCGCTGATCGAGGCGCAGCACGCCGCCTATGCCGACCTGCGCGCCGCCGCTGCGGCCTACGCCCCCTACGCCCCGAAATTCCCGGTGGAGGAGTTGGAGGCGATGCTGCGCAGCCACGCCCACAACGTCACCCCCATCGGCGACGAGCTGCGCCAGCAGCTGGCGCTCTACACCGACGAACTGAAGAGCGTGTCGGTCATAAAGCGCTCCACCGACAGCCAGCGCTTCGCCGGGCGCATCACGGTCGACCTCGCCTGATCCCACACCTGTAGCGGAACCGCCTGCCATGCCCTTCGACGACCTGCCCTTTCCGGCCGCCAGTTTTGGCGAGTCCCGCACTGCTCCGGCAGTCGACCCGTTGCTGATCGCGGCCCTGTCGGCGGAGTTCGCGCAGCGCGCCGACGAGCATGACGCCGCCGCCAGCTTCCCGTTCGAGAATTTCGAGCGGCTGGCGGAGGTGGGAATTCCGGCGCTGGTCACGCCGGAATCCGCAGGCGGCAGGGGCGGCGGGCTGGGCGATGCCCTGGCCGTGGTGAACGGCATCGCCCGCGGCGAGCCATCCACCGCGCTGGTTCTGGTGCTGCAGTATGTCATCCACAGCCAGCTCTGGCGCGGGTCCGCCTGGCCGGAGGCTCTGCGTGAGCGTATCGCCCGCTCCGCCGCGACGGACGGTGCCCTGATCAACATCCTGCGGGTGGAGCCGGAGCTGGGCACGCCCCACCGCGGCGGCCTGCCGGCGACGACGGCGCGCAAGGTACCGGGCGGCTGGCGCATCTCGGGCACCAAGATCTACTCCACCGGCAGTCCCGCCCTGTCCTGGCTCGGCGTCTGGGCGCGCACCGACGACCCGGAACCGCTGGTCGGCACCTGGGTGGTTCCGCGCGGCGGTGGCCTGGCCGAACAGGGGATCGAGTTGCGGGAAAGCTGGAACCACATCGGCATGCGGGCCAGCGGCAGCCACGAGGTGGTGTTCCACGACGTCTTCGTTCCCGACGACCATGCCGGCGAACTGCGCCCGCCCGCCGGCTGGACCGCCCCCGATGCGATCGCCACCGCCTGGATGTCCACACTGTTCAGTGGCGTCTATGACGGTATCGCCCGTGCCGCACGCGACTGGCTGATCGGCTTCCTGCACGCCCGCAAGCCGACCGGGCTCGGCGGGGCTTCGCTGGCGACCGTTCCCCGCCTGCAGGAGGCGCTGGGCGGGATCGAGGCGCTGCTGCTGACCAACCGCATCCTTCTGCGTTCGCTGTCGGCGGCGCTCGACGGCGGCACTCCGCCCTCGCAAAGCGACGCCCTGCTGGTGAAATACACGGTGACCAACAACGCCATCGACGCGGTGGCACGGGCTATCGAGGTCACCGGCAATCCCGGCCTTTCGCGCGACAATCCGCTGGAGCGCCACTATCGCGACGTGCTTTGCGCCCGCGTCCATGCTCCGCAGAACGACATGATCCTGACCGGTGCCGGACGAGCCGCCCTTTCACCGCAAAGCCCGCGATGAACCAATTCATGTCTGGTCATGAAGGATACAGTCGATATCCGTCGATATTCGGCGCGATTGCTGCAGGTTTGAGGGAGCCAAGCCACGCCGGATTTCACAGGCCGCCACGTTGATGGCCGGATCTTGCCCTGAGCGGCAAGCGGACCTGCCTGTACCGGGCCGTTTAGAAGCATGGGATCACCGCGGTTCCGTCCGGTCTACGGCTTATCCCGGTGGTGATGATGGTGATGCCCATGTTCATGCCCGGCGCCTGAATCGTCGTCGCCCACCGGGATGATCACGGCCCGCCCGTGGCGGACGCCGCGTTCGGCGATCACCCGCTCGGCCATCTTCCTCACCGCATCGCCGTCCCCCTTCAGAACCGAAACCTCCATGCAGCTGCCGTGGTCGAGGTGGACATGCAGCGTGGTCAGGGACAATTCGTGATGGTCGTGGAAGGCGTTGGTCAGCCGCTTCGACAGTTCCCGCGCCGCATGGTCGTAGACATAGACCAGTGCCGCCACGCAATTCCCCGCCTCGCCTTCCTCCAGGGCGGTTTCGGCCAGTCCCGCACGGGCCAGATCGCGGATCGCCTCCGACCGGCCCTGATAGCCGCGGGTTTCCACCAGACGGTCGATGTCGGCGAGCAGATCGTCGTCCAGCGTGATGGTCACCCGTTGCATGGCATCCTCATTGCTTCGATCTCGGATCGAATCACCCTACCCTGTCGAGCAGGGTATGACGATTCTCGATAGACATCACATTCGGCTGGGATTACCGTTCCCCTCATCAACCATAAGCCCGGTCGCTTCACCCGTCCATTCATGCAGGACGGGCGGGCCGGAACCATGCCCAACCGGCCGGCCGACCGATCAAGGAGAGGCCAAGCCAAGGGCCGCGTGCATCGACTGTCGCCGTGAAAATTCCCAGTCGTGCCTCCCCGTACCGGAACTGCGTCAAATCCCCCATTTCCGGTATGACGTTTTTTGAAATATATCATACAGGTGAATTGAAGCTGCCCGAAGGGAGCAGGGGGCACGTTGGCGACGCCTTTCCGGGCCGCCGCGCCCCCTGGCCATGACCACCGAGAGGACACGCAATGCGATCCCTGCTGTATCCGGTTCTCGCCGCCGCATTGCTGGCCGTCTCCTCCGCCACCTTTCCCGCCGCCGCCGCGCCCAAGACCGAGCTGATGCTGGCGGTGCATGGCGAGCCGGACAGCGGCTTCGACCCGACGCTCGGCTGGGGTGAATACGGCTATCCCCTGTTCCAGTCGACGCTGCTGAAGCGCGACGCCAAGCTGGACTTCGTTCCCGACCTCGCGACCGCCTGGACCCTGTCCGACGACCGCAAATCCTGGACCGTGACCATCCGCGGCGACGTGAAATTCTCCGACGGACGGCCGCTGACCGCCAGGGACGTCGCCTTCACCTATGAGACGGCGAAGAAGACCGGGTCGGTGCTCGACCTCACCGAACTCGTCTCCGTCCGGGCCGTCGACCAGCAGACCGTGGTCTTCGAACTGAAGGCGCCCCGCATCACCTTCCTCAATACGCTCTCCATCCTCGGGATCGTTCCCGAGCACGCGTACGACGCCAGGACCTACGGCCGCGCGCCGATCGGCTCCGGCCCGTTCCGGCTGGTGTCCTGGACCGGGGGCGAGCAGGCGATCGTCGAACCGAACCCCCTCTACTACGGCACCAAGCCGGCCTTCTCGAAGGTGACCTTCCTCTTCACCAAGGACGACGCCACCTATGCCGCCGCCAGGACCGGCAAGATCGACGTGGCGGCGATCTCCAATGCGCTCGCCGGCACCGTCCCGGCCGGCATGGTCCAGGTCGTTGCCAAGACGGTCGACAACCGCGGCCTCGCCTTCCCGATCCAGCCCGACACCGGCCGGAAGACCGGCAAGGGCTATCCCATCGGCAACAACGTGACCGCCGATCCCGCCATCCGCAAGGCGGTGAACGTGGCGCTGGACCGCAACGCCCTGGCGGCGGCCGTGCTGAACGGTTTCGGCCGGCCGGCCTACGGTCCCGCCGACGACCTGCCCTGGGACAACCCCGCGCATCGCCTCGCCGACGCCGATCCGGCGGCTGCCCGCAAGATCCTGGCCGACGCCGGCTGGAAGCCGGGTGCCGACGGAATCCTGGAAAAGAACGGCGTCCGGGCGAAGTTCAGCATATATTATTCCGCCGCCGATTCCACCCGGCAGTCCCTGGCCCTGGCGAGCGCCGACATGATCCGTCCACTCGGTATCGAGGTGGAGGTGCTGGGCCGGAGCTGGGACGAGATCCGGCCGAGGATGCATTCCAACGTCGTGGTTTTCGGCGCCGGCAGCCACGATCCGTTCGAGGCCTACAACCTCTATGTCGGAACCGGCGCGGAGGGCGGCTGGTGGTTCAACACCGGGCTCTACGACAATCCGGCGGTGAAGGCCCATTTCGACAAGGCGCTGTCGGCGGCGTCGATGGCCGATCTGGTTCCCGGATGGCAGGCCGCCGCCTGGGACGGCAAAACCGGCTACGGCATGAAGGGCGATGCCGCCTGGGCCTGGATGGTCAACATCGATCACGTCTATTTCGTCTCCGAATGCCTCGACATCGGGCCCCGCCAGATCGAGCCGCACGGCCACGGCTTCCCCATCACCTACAATCTGGAAGACTGGCGCTGGACCTGCCCGTGATCCACGATCCGGCCCCGAACCCGGGAGGATGGCGGTGACACGAACCAGCCGCTTCTGGATGCGCTTTCTCGCCGGCCGGCTGATCCGCCTGGCGATTCTCCTGCCGCTGGTCGCAGGCAGCGCCTTCACGCTGCTGTCCGTCTCGCCGGTCGATCCGGTGCGCGCCTATGTCGGCGACCGCATGAACCGGGTCGGACCGGAGCAGCAGGCCCTGATCGCCGCCAAATGGGGCCTGGACCAGCCGCCCCTGGTCCAGTTCGGACGATGGGCCGGCAACCTGCTGCAGGGCGATTTCGGCACCTCGATGATCTTCTCCCAGCCGGTGGCCGAGGTGCTGATCGACCGGGCGGGCACGTCGCTCGCCCTGATGACGCTGTCCTGGCTGCTGGCCGGCGCCATCGGCTTCGCGCTCGGCATCGTCGCCGGGGCGCTTGAGGGCTCCTGGATCGACCGGGCCATCCGGACCTATTGCTTCGCCCTCGCCTCGGCGCCGACCTTCTGGATGGGGATCCTCTTCCTCATGCTGTTCTCGGTCGCCCTGGGCTGGGCGCCCTTCTGCTGCGCCGGCCCGCCGGGGGTGGTCGCCGCGGACGTCACCTTGGCCGACCGGCTTGCCCATCTCGCCCTGCCGGCGCTGACCCTGTCGCTGCTCGGCATCGCGCAGGTGACGCTGCACACGCGGGACAAGGTGCGGGAGGTGATGGCCAGCGACTACGCGACCCTGGCCTTCGCACAGGGATTGCGGCGCCTGCCGGTGGCGATGCGCCACGGGCTGCGCAACGCGGCGCTGCCGGCGCTGACGCTGCAATTCGCCCATCTCGGCGAACTGTTCGGCGGCTCGATCCTGGCTGAGACGGTGTTCGCCTATCCCGGCCTGGGACAGGCCACCGTACTGGCCGGCACGCGCAGCGACGCGCCGCTCCTGCTCGGCATCGCGCTCTTCGCCTCCGTCTTCGTGTTCACCGGCAACCTGATCGCCGACATTCTCCACCACGCGCTGGACCCGCGTCAGCGCCGCCTTGCGGATGCCGTCCGATGAGCCTCGCCGTGGACAGCGCCCCGGCGGCCTCCGTGCCGCTGGCCTCGACCGGCCGCGGCCGCACGCTGATCGGCGCCGGGGCGGCACTGGCGACCCTGGCGGCGATTGCCGTCGCCGCGGCCCTGCTGCCGGACGACGGGCTGCGCAGCAACCTGTCGCAACGGTCGCTGGCGCCCAGCCTCGACCACCCTTTCGGCACCGATCCGCTCGGCCGGGAGATGCTGGTGCGCACGGTCAAGGGTCTGGCCGTCAGCCTGCGCATCGGGCTGATGTCGGCCGGCTTCGCGGCCCTGCTGGCGGTGATCCTGGGGGTGGTCGCCGCCGTCGACCGGCGTCTCGATTTCCTGGTGGGCGGGCTGATCGACCTGACCATGGCGCTGCCGCATCTGGTGCTGCTGATCCTGATTTCCTTCGCCTTCGGCGGTGGGACGCGGGGCGTGATCATTGCCGTGGTGCTGTCCCATTGGCCGAGTCTCGCCCGCGTGGTGCGCGCCGAGGTGAAATCGGTGCTGATCTCCGACTATGTTGCGATCTCCGGCAAGCTCGGGCGCTCGCGCCTCTCCATCGCCGTCGGCCATATCGCGCCGCATGTGCTGCCGCAGGCCCTGGTCGGTGCCATCCTGCTGTTTCCCCACGCCATCCTGCACGAGGCCGCGATGACCTTCCTCGGCTTCGGACTGGAGCCCCACCTGCCGGCCATCGGCGTGCTGCTGTCCGAATCCATGCGCTATCTGACCGCCGGGCTGTGGTGGCTCGGCCTGCTCCCCGGCCTGTCGCTGCTCGTCATGGTGCTCACCTTCGAGCGCGTCGCGGCCGGCGTGCGCCTGATCCTCGATCCCCGCCGTTCGCAGGAGTAGCCGATGCTGGCCGTCAAAGACCTCCGGGTCCGCTTCACCCGCTACCGCGGTCTGCTGCGACGACAGGACATGACCGTGCTGGACGGGGTCGATGTCGATGCCCGGCCCGGCGAACTGGTGGCGATGATCGGGCAGAGCGGCGCCGGCAAGAGCCTGTTCGCCCATGCCGTCCTCGGCATCCTGCCGGCGAACGCCAGCGTCGAGGGGCGGATGAGTTTTGCCGGAGAGCCTCTCGACCTCGCCCGGCAACGGCGCCTGCGTGGGCGGCGCATCGCGTTGGTGCCGCAGGCGGTGACCTGGCTCGACCCGACCGCGACCGCCGGCCGGCAGGTCGGCTGGGGGGCCCGAGCCGCCGGCCGGCCGCACGGACCGGCCGCCATAGCCGGGGAACTCGCCCGTTTCGATCTCGCCGCCGCGACCGCCCGGCTCTTTCCCCATCAGTTGTCGGGCGGCATGGCGCGGCGGGTACTGACCGCCATCGCCACGGTATCCCAGGCCGAGCTGCTGATCGCCGACGAGCCGACCACCGGCCTCGATCCGGACGCCTGCCGGGTGGCGCTGACCCTGCTGCGCCGTCTGGCGGACGAGGGGTGCATGGTCGTCGTCATCACCCACGACCTGTCCGCCGTTCTGCCCTTCGCCGACCGTGTCGCCATCCTTCACGGCGGCCGCACGGTGGAGATCGCCGACGCCCGGACCTTCCGCGACGGCCAGCCCATTCATCCCTATTCCAGGGCCTTGCGCTCCGCCCTGCCGGAACACGGGTTCTCCGCCCCGGCGCAAACACAAGCCTCCGGCGTGGCCGGAGACGGCTGCCGGCATCGCGGGGAGTGCGACCGTGCCAGCGGAACCTGCGCCATCCCTCCGGAATGGACCGAGCGCGGTCGAGGGCAGGTGCGCTGCCATCATGCTTGAGGCGCGCAGCATCGATTTCGCCTGGTCCGCCTCCGGCCCAAAGGTTCTGGATGATGTTTCGCTGACCGCGGCGCCGGGGGAGGTGCTCGGCATCCGCGGACCATCGGGAACAGGCAAGACGACACTGGCCCGCATCCTCGGCGGCTTTCTCAGGCCGATCCGGGGCGAGGTCAGGCTCGACGGCGCGCCACTGCCCGCGACCGGGGTTTCACCCGTCCAGGTTCTTTTCCAACATGCGGAAACCGCCGTGAACCCCCGGTGGAAGGTCGGCCGCATCCTGGCCGAAGGGTGGCGGCCCGACGACGCTACCCTGCAACGCTTCGGCATCGAACCGGACTGGCACGGCCGCTACCCGCACGAACTGTCCGGCGGGGAACTCCAGCGCGTCGCCATCGTCCGGGCACTCGGCCCCGCCACCCGGGTGCTGATCGCCGACGAGATGACGGCGATGCACGACGCCATCTCCCAAGCCCGGCTCTGGCACGCAATGCTGGAGGTGATCCGGGCCCGCAAATTGGCAATCATCGCCATTTCTCACGATGCAGCCCTGCTTCACGCCATCGACGCGCGGATCATGACGTTGAACAAAGGGTGTTTGAAATAATCTACACCACGGCTCGGCATGAGATATTGCTCGTGAATTGAATCGGCGAAACATAACGCCAAACGCCGACAGGCCTCCTCATGTGAGGCGGGCTGTCGAGTGTCGTTGGTTGCGAGGGGGCGTACCCACCGAGAGTTGACTTTGCCGCCGATGGCAATCTGAACAGTTAACCCCTCTCCTTTTCCACAGGGCGATGTCGTCGGCTTTGCGCCAGAAGCTAGAGCGGTTTCCGATCAGGTTGGATCGTGCCCCGAGGCGTGGTGTCTGATATCATCGAGCGTAAATTCTGACACATCAGACTTTACGCTCGCCCTCAGACGGCGGGCGCGGCCGTCCGGCCGCTTGCCTTCGCAGGCATGGGCCTGCGGGGCCGCAGTCGCGGCCTTTACCTCCGAGCATAAGTCAGGACTTACGCTCGGCGGTATGAGGGGGCCTCAGTTCTCTTCGGCGGGTTGAGGCCGCCGGTCTACTCCGCGGCGGTGGGCAGCGAGTCAGCGCTGTGAGCGGTGGCACAGGTCAATCATGCCTTCCATGGTCATGTAGCGCCAGCACACCGCCCACTCGTCGTGCTGTTCCAGCAGCAAGGCGCCGTCGAGGCGCACAACCGCCCCTTCGCCAGGGAAAATGCCGACGACATTGGTGCGCCTCTTGATCTCGCCATTCGGACGTTCCAGCGGGTTCGTGCTGTGCAACTTGGTGCGCAGGTCCTTGGGGTACTTCGTAGGCCAGCACATCGAACTCCGCCTCGTCCATCAGGGCTGCCAGTTTGGAGAACCGCGGCCGCAGGCTGTCCGCCACCCGGCGCCACGGCTCATGCGCCGCCTCGGCGGTCTCCTGGGCGAAGGCGGTGCGGATGGTGGCGGCGACCATCGTCTGGTGCGCCTTGCCGACCCAGGCGAGGAGATTCCTCATGCAATGAACTCGATACCTCTGGAGTGTCGCCCCCAGCACTTTGGAGGCGGCGGCCTTCAGCCCGAGATGCGCCTTCTCCGCGGTGCGGCGCGGCTCCAGAAAGGCCGTGAAGTAGGAGCCGCGCCGCAGCTTGGGGATGCGCAGGTCGATGGCGCCGGCGCGCGTCTCCCAGGTCCGGTCCCGGTAGCCCATCAGTTCACTGGACGCAGAACTGAACATCAGAGCGCCGTATCAGCGCGCTGCCTCGTCAGCGGCCAAGGGTGTTACGCTCCCTCCGCTCCACTTCCTTTGCCTCGCGCGAAAACAAAGGCCATAACCGTCTGTGCCCAGCCGCCATGGCCCGGTCGTGGCGGCACGATATCGGTGGATTGCACGTCACCTCCAGCACGGGTGGGAGCGCCGCATGGTTCGGCTGCATGGCATGGGAATTCGCGAACGGCTGCTGCTCGCCTTCGGGGCGGTGGCGGCCTTGGCGTTCATTGCCGCGCTGACCGCGTGGCTGGGCTTTGGCGCGGTGGAGGATGCCGAAACCCTGATGATCGGCAGCGCCGTCCCGGCTATGGCGACGGCGCATCAGGTGTCCGAGGTCAGCGCGCGGGTGGCCTCCGATCTCATCGTCCTCGGGCGCGCGACCACCGTGCGCGAGGTCGAGGAGCGATCCCGGCTGCTGAGCACGGGAGGCCGGACCCTGGCGGCTCTCGTGGATGACCTGCAGGCGCAGGGCGCGGCCCCGGCGACCATGGCCGAACTGCGAACCATCGTGAACCGGCTGTCATCCAACGTCGATCGGCAGAAGGACCTGCTGCTGACGCAGGTCGACCTCGAACAGCGGTTCGCCGACGCCACCGGGCAGGTGCTGAAAGCCACCGACCATATCGTCGATCTGTCGCGCACGCTGGTGGAGAACGCCGACACCCGCGCCATCGCCGCCATCGCCCAGATCTACCGCTTGATCGAGCGGCCGGAAGGCTCCGCTCAGGCGATGGACGTGCTCGACCAGCTGGTCGAGGAGGACCTGGACCAATTGCAGCGGATGACGGAGCTGCGCCTGCTCAGCAGCATCCTCGGTCAGCAGATCGGACGGCTGGCGCGACTCACCAGCCAGCAGGAGATCGAGGACCTGCGGGCGGGGTACCGACGATCGTGGACGATCATCGAGCGTCGCCTCCGCTTCGCCGACGATCCCGAGCGGCGGGCCGCGGCGGCGGCACATCTGGCGGTGCTGCAGCCGCACGCCGACGATGGCACGCCCGGCAACATCTTCAGGCTCCGCCTCGACATCCTCGCGCTCGCCGAGACGATGGAGCGGCTGGCGGCGGACAGCCGCAGCGACATCGACGCGCTGTCGGACCTCGTCGGGCAGGTGACCGCCCACTCCAACGCGCTCATCGCCGACGCCAACGCCAGCATGGTACGGACGATGTCCGGAGCCCGTGCGACGCTGCTGGGTCTGGCGCTCGTATCCCTGCTCGTGTCGGCGGCCATTGTCGTCTTCTACGTGCAAGGCAACCTGCTGCGGCGGATGACCGGGCTGCACCACGCCATGGATCGCCTCGCCGAGGGCGATCTCAACGCCGCGATCGGCATCCAGGGCAGCGACGAGTTGGCCAGCATGGCACGGTCGCTGGAGGTGTTCCGGCAGACCGCCATCAGCCGCCGGCAGTTGGAGATCCAACAGGTTCTGGCCAACGAGAAACTTCGCCACTACCAGACCGACCTAGAGCATCTGGTTTCGGAGCGCACGGCGATGCTCCGCGACGCCAACGCCCGCCTCGCCGACGAAGCGGAACGGGCGGAAGCGGCCAACCGGGCCAAGTCCGTTTTCCTCGCCACCATGAGCCATGAGATTCGCACGCCGATGAACGGCGTGCTCGGCATCGCGACGCTGCTGTGCGGCACGGAGCTGAACGCGGAGCAGCGCCGCTACCTCGCTACCATCGTCGACTCCGGGCAGATGTTGCTGCGCATCCTCAACGACGTGCTGGATTACTCGAAGATCGAGGCCGGGCGGCTCGAGTTCGAGTCCGTGGATTTCTCCCTCGAAGCGGTGATCGAGCGGTTGAGGGACCTGTTCTCGCCGGAGGCCGAGGCCAAGGGTCTGTTGCTCGGCTTCGAGATCGACCCGGACCTGCCGCCGTGGTTCCGCGGTGACCCTGGGCGGATCCAGCAGATCCTGGCCAACCTCATCGGTAACGCCATCAAGTTCACCGAGGAAGGGGAAATCTACGTTTCCGTCGAGGGCGAGGGGCCGGTCCGCGCGGCCGACGGCGAGCCGGTCTGGACCCTGCGCTTCGAGGTCGCCGACAGCGGCATCGGCATCGCCGCAGACAAGCTTCCGGGCCTGTTCGACGCCTTTACACAGGCGGAGAACTCCACCTCGCGCCGGTACGGCGGGACGGGGCTCGGACTCGCCATCTGCGAACGCCTCGTCCACGGCATGAATGGGACGATCGGCGCCGACAGCGCGCCGCAGCGCGGGAGCGCCTTCCACTTCACCCTGCCGCTGCCGGCCGGGCGGGAGCCACAAGCGCCGGACCTGCTGGATGGCGAGGGCGACCCGCTGCCCGCGATGACCGTGTTGCTGGTCGAGGACACCGAAGTCAATCGTCTGGTGGCACGCACCCTCCTGGAGCGCATGGGCCACACCGTCGTCGAAGCGGTGAACGGCCGGGAGGCGCTAGCTGCGGTCGACCGGAGCGGTCCCGACCGCGTGCTGCCCGACTTGGTGCTGATGGACATCAGCATGCCGGTCATGGACGGTTTCGCCGCCACCCGTGCGATCCGGGCGCATCCGGCCCCCCGCGTCGCCCGGCTGCCGATCATCGCGCTGACGGCGCACGTCATCGAACGCGATGTCGGCCGTTACGCCGAAGCCGGGATGGACGGGCTGGTCGGCAAGCCGGTGGACCCGGTCCATCTGCTCGCGGCGATGCGCGCGGTGTTGGCCGGGCACAAGGCGTTCCATGCGTCCGACGCGGCGTTCGCCTTGGACCTGCCCGCCTTCGACGCCCATGTGCTCGCCACCGACCGCGCCCGGCTGGGCGACGGCACCGTGTCGGCGTTGCTCGCGACCTTCGAACGGGAAAGCGGCCGGCTGGCCGGCCTTCTGGAGCGCGCCGCCGCGGTGGGGAACTGGACGGCGGTCGGCGACGCGGCGCACGCGCTCAAAAGTGCGTGCGCGCAGGTTGGGCTGATGGCGGCCAGCGCACAGGCCCGCCGCATTGAGACGCTGTGCCGGTCCGGCACGCCGCCGTCCGAGACCGACCTCGCGGACCTCCGCAAGGCGCTCGACGCCGGGCGGGCGCTGCTCGACGGGGAGCGCCGGCGGCTCAGCCGCCCGGCGTGACCTCGGCGGTGAAGACATAGCCCTCGCCGTGGGCCGTCACGATGATCGTCGGGCTGCGCGGATCGGGTTCGAGCTTGCGCCGCAGGCGGCCGACGAGGACGTCGATCGACCGGTCGTTGGGCGCCCAGATCCGGTGGTTGATCTGGTCCATGAGATGGTCGCGACTGAGCACAACCCCCGGCCGACTGACCAGCGCCGACAACAGCTCATACTCGGCGCGCGTCAGCTTGATCAGGTCCCCGGTGGGCGCTTCCAGGCGCCGCCGTTCGGGGGCGAAGCTCCACCCCTCGAAACGGATCGCTGACGCCTCGCCGGCCGGGCGCGTCACGCCGGTGGTCCGGCGCAGAAGATTGCGCACTCGCACCAGCAGCTCGCGCATGCTGTAGGGCTTGGTGATGTAGTCGTCAGCGCCGATCTCCAGGCCGACGATGCGGTCCACCTCGTCGGCCCGCCCGGTCACCAGGATGATGCCGATGTCCGACCTCGCACGCAGTTCGCGCGCCAGCGTCAATCCGCTCTCGCCCGGCAGGTTGATGTCGAGGAGCACAAGATCGACGGCGTAGTCGCGCATGAGCTTGCCCATGGCGTTGCCGTCCTCCGCGGTGAGGACCTCGAACCCTTCGGCCGCCAGATAGGCGGCCAGCTTCTCGCGCGAGACGGCCTCGTCCTCGACGACCAGCAGGCGGACGGGATGACCCGGTGGCTTCATGGCGGCGTCACACTTCAAAGGTGTCTGTTTGGTTGAAGGTGCCTGTTTGAGGCGCGGTCATCGGCCATCCCGTCCGCGGCACCCGGCACCGGCACGCCGAAGGTCGGCTTGAATTCGGGCGGCGACAGGGAGGCGCCAAGGTCGATGCCGTCGACGGAGTCCTGGGTGACCAGGATCACCTCGGGGCCGACATGTTTGGGCACCGGGAGTCCCTCCAGCACGCGCACCGCCTGGTCGATGGAGATGCGCCCCTGCAGGAGCGGCTGGTCGGTCGGCGCCGCGAGGATGTGCCCGCGCTTGATGCCCCGATAGACCCCGTGGGTGAAATAGTCGGCCACGACATGGATCCGGCCCTGGAGACCGCGCGCCCGCAGTGCTCCCACCGCCGCCTCGGCGGCGACGCCGGCACCGACGATGTAGTCGATCGAGGGATCCTCCTCCAGGACATCCTCGATCAGCGACAGTTGCACCAGCTTGCCGGTGTCGCCGTAACGCACTGCGGCGATCTCCACCGCCGCGTCGCTGAGCGCATCGGTGAAGCCACGCATCTTGCCGGCGGAACCGCCGTCGACCGGCGGGCCTGGGAACAGGGCCGCCCGAACCATGGGCGAGCCCTTCGGGTGACGCTCGGCCAGGAAGCGGCCGGTCAGGTAACCCATGCGGTACCAATCCACCCCGGCCATCGCGTCGACGCCCTCCGGCCGCACCCTGTTCACGGTCGCCAGAACCGGAATGCGACGCCCGACCTCGACGATGGCCGGCGTATGCAGGTCGGCGCTGACCGAACCCAGGATGATCGCATCGGCCCGCCCGTCGGCGCACTGCTTCAACTGCTCACGCTGGCCCTCGGCGTGGTCGTAGCCGCCGGCCTCCTTCACGGTCAGCGCAACGCCGAGCCGGCGCGCCTGCTCGATCATCCCAGCGTTCACGCTGAGCCAATAGGAGTCCTTGAGGTGCGGATAGAGCGCGCACAGCCGCCAGGGGCGCGCCGCCGTGTCGAGCGGCTGGTGGTCCAGCCGGCGGGACGGCGAACTGTAGTCGAGCATGCGCTCCCACGCCTCCAGGCGCCAGGTTTCCGCAACCGCGTTGGGCGCGCTGGACAGCCCGAGGACAAGCGCGGCGGCAAGCGGCACCCACGCCCGGCGCTTGTTACATCCGCTTACAATTTCTTTCGCCCTGTTCATACCTGGCCGGAATCTCGTTCGCATCGCCGCCGTATCCTGATTGGGAAACGGGGCCTCGGCAAGACGCTTGGTCCCAGACGCAGATCCGTTCGACCGCGCTCCGGCGCGCCGACCCTCATCGCGAGGCCCCTCATGAACCTGTCCCGGCGCTTCTTCCTCTCGCTGTCGTCCGGCGTCGCCGCCGGCGCGCTGATCCCCGGGGGCGTTGCCTCCGCAGCGAAGGCCGTCGCCGGCAGCGTTCCGACGACGATCCCGCACGCGAGCCATTACGGCCCCTTCCACGCCGTCGTCCAGAACGGCCGGCTGACCGCCGTGCGCCCGCTCGCCGAGAAGTACGACGCGATGCCGACGCCGATGCTCACCGAAGGCATCATCGAGCGCACCTACGACAAGACGCGCGTCCTCTACCCGATGGTGCGCAAGTCCTACCTGGAGGGCATCGAGACCGGCACCGGCACCAAGCCGGAGCTGCGGGGCAAGGAGCCCTTCGTCCGCGTGTCCTGGGACGTGGCGCTGGGCCTCACCTCCAAGGCGATCCTCGACACCATCGACCAGTACGGCAACGAGGGGATCTTCAGCTCGTCCTACGGCGGCTGGTCGCACTCCGGCATCTTCCGGCCGAACGCGCTGCAGGGGCGCTTCTTCAACATCATCGGCGGCTGCTCGATGACGACCGGCGACTATTCGGCCGGCGCCTCGCAGATCCTGCTGCCCTTCGTCATCGGCGACATGGAGGTCTACTCGGCGCAGACCTCGTGGGAGCAGATCCGCGACAACACCGAGGTGTTCGTCTTCGTCGGCTGTGATCCGTTCAAGAACAACCGCATCGAGTACACGGTGGCCGACCACCAGATGTACCCGCGCTGGATGGAGATCAAGAAGGCCGGCGTCAAGTTCATCTCCATCAACCCGCAGGTCACGCCGACGGACGAGGCGCTGGGGTCCGAGTGGGTGAAGATCATCCCGAACACGGACACGGCCCTGTTCCTGGCCATGAGCTACCATGTCTACAAGACCGGGAAGCACGACAAGGAGTTCCTGAAGACCCACACGGTGGGCGCGGACCGGTTCATCGAGCATCTGGAGGGCAAGGGGCCGGACGGGGTCGCCAAGACGCCGGAATGGGCCGCCAAGATCACCGGCATGCCGGCCGAGAAGATCCGCGAACTGGCCGAACTCATGGCCGCCAAGCGCACGGAGATCGCCGGCGCCTGGGCGCTGCAGCGCGCCCACCACGGCGAGATGACCCACTGGGCGATCATCAACTTCGCCTGCATGACGGGCAAGATCGGCCTGCCGGGACAGGGCGTCGGCTTCAGCTGGCACTACGGCAGCGGCGGCATGCCGCAGTCCGGCGCAGCGATGCCCGCCGGTCTGGGCCAGGGCCGCAACCCGATCAAGAAAATCTGTCCGGCCTCTCGCATCAGCGAGATGCTGCTCAATCCCGGCAAGGAATTCACCTACAACGGCAGCACCTACACCTATCCGGCCAAGATCGACCTGGTCTACAACGCCGGCAACAACTTCATGTCGCACCAGCAGGACACCAACGAGCTGATCCGCGCCCTGCAGACGGTGAAGACGGTCGTCGTCCAGGATCCGTGGTGGTGCGCCTCCTCGCGCTGGGCGGACATCGTCCTGCCGGCCACCACCCCGGTCGAGCGCGACGACGTCTCCTCCGCCGGCACCTACAGCAACGACAAGATCCTCGCCATGAAGAAGGTGATCGAGCCGCTGGGCGAGAGCCTGGACGATTTCGAGATCTTCCGGCGCCTGGCGGAGCTCTTCGGCGTCGAGCAGGCCTTCACCGAGGGCCAGACCCCGCTGGAGATCATCCAGGCGGCCTACGAGAAGAGCGCGGCCCCCATCCCCTTCGACGAGTTCTGGGAGAAGGGCATCGCCGAGGTTCCGGTGCCGCAGGAGGCGCACAAGTGGGTCCGGCACGGCGACTTCCGCAACGATCCCGTCAAGAACCCGCTGCACACCAAGTCCGGCAAGGTCGAGATGTACTGCGAGGCGGTGGCCGCGTTCAAGCTGCCGGACTGCCCGCCGATGCCGACCTACATGGAGCCCGCGGAGTTCCTCGGCAACGCCAAGCCGGGGCAGGTGCATGTGGTCAGCCCGCACCCCTTCATGCGGCTGCACTCGCAGATGGCCAACGCGGAGAGCTTGCGCAAAGGCTACGCGGTCGCCGGCCGGGAGCCGCTGCTGATCTCGGTCGAGGATGCCAAGGAGCAGGGGATCGTGTCGGGCGACGTGGTCGAACTGCACAACGAGCGCGGGTCGGTTCTGGCCGGCGCCGTCGTCTCCGACAAGATCATGAAGGGCGTGGTGAGCATCCAGGAGGGCGTCTGGCCCCAGCTGGATTCGAAGGGGCGCTGCAACAGCGGACTGGTCAACTTCATCACCAGCTCCCGGCCTTCGAGCGGCCTGAACCAGGCGACAACGGCCAACACCTGCGTGGCCTTCCTGCGCAAGTGCACGGATCCGGAGACGCCGAACCAGGCCTACGAGCCGCCGCCGGTCCTTCAGCGCGAGGTGGCGCTGAAGGAGGAGTTCTACGGCTTCGACCGTGCGTACGGGCTGGCCGAAAAGGCGACCGCGAACATGGAGCCGGGCGAGAAGCTCTTCTACCAGAGCTGCACAGTCTGCCACGGCCCGCGCGATCCGGCCCAGTTCACCCAGCAGCAATGGCAGGGCATCACCCAGAGCATGTTCCCGCGCGCCGGCCTGGACGACGATCAACAGAAAATCGTCATGGAGTTCCTGCTGAAAAACGCCAAGGACGCCGCGCAGTGATCCGTGGCCCAGCGCTTCGCCCGCATCTGGCGAAGCGCTGGGCGCCCCGCCATCGGTTGGGCTTCGCTGGAAATAGGAGGTGCAGGCAAGTCAGCAGGAGCAAACCGCCCTGCTTGCCGTGCTGATCGGTGGGATGGACCGCGACCTTGAGCAGACTGCCCTCGGTGTCGGCCAGGATCTGGCGCTTGCGCCCCTTGACCTTCTTGCCACCGACGTAGCCGCGCGGCCGGCCGGTTTGCGTCGTCTTGGCCGATTGACTGTCAACGACTGCCGCCGACGGCTGTCGGTCGCGACCCTTGCTCACGCGGTAGCGCTTGCCCAATACCGCGTTGCTCCGCTCCCACTTGCCGGTGCGGCACCAATCGCCGAAATGATCGTAGACCACGCGCCATGGCGGCAGGTCGTGCCGCATCATCCGCCACGCAATCCCGCCGCGAAGAACGTAAAAGCAGCCGTCCAGAACCCGGCGCAGGTCGTGGACCGGCTTCTTCCCTCGTCTTTCGTTCTTGAAGAAGAGGGACGCAATGGCCTCCCATTCATCGCTGAACCGCGGTTCAGATCATGTTGCGACGCATAGTGCAGGAGCTTCTCTGGAGTAACGCCCCGACAAGGCCTCCCGGAGCCGGCACACACGAAGCGATTCCGCAAGACGGGGCAGTCGTTGCAGGCCTTCAGCAGAGTCGGCAACCGAACCGGTCAAAGAACGGCGAGTTCGTGGAACCAGCGCTTGAACACATTGGTGGAATCGGGAACCGGCTGGCGCAGGCGTTGCCCGGTGTCTCTGGCATTGCTGGGCGTCATACCGAACGCCGACCTGAATGCACGGCTGAAGGCAGCTTCTGAGCGGAACCCCCAGCGATGGGCGATGTCGGCGATCCGCTGTGAACGATGCGCCGCCATCAGGTCGGCCAGGCTGCGGTCCAGACGCCTCCGCAGGATATGGGCGGCCACCCCGCCCAGCGGTTCGAACAAGCGGTACAGGGTGGGGCGGGAGAGGCCGAACGCTTCGGCGATCTGGGGCGCTCCGAACCCCGGGTCGCCGAGATGTGCGTCAATGTAGCGTTTGATCTCCGCCATGCGGGACGCCTGCATCTCAGGCCGGACGAGGTCGAGCGCATTGACGGTCGGTCCCAGGCAACCGGCGATGAAGCTGGCCGCACCCTTGGTCACGGTCATGGCCTCGCGCGAAGACAGCTGGCCTGCCACCCGATAGAGGGCTTGGATGTGAGCGGACAGCAGGGAGCCGATCGAGCTCCCACTGCGCAGCACCAGCCCATGAAGCTCATCCGGCGCAGTCACCAGCGGAGCCAGCATCTCCCGCGGCAAGCAGAGAGTCAGGGTGTCAACGTTGTAATCCACCGTGTGGACCGTCTGCGCCAGATCCAGGATGCAGACGTCGCCGGATCGCACGTCGACCTCGCGCCGCCCCATCGTCCCGCAGGACCCACCCTTCACCTGCAGCTGGATCAGATAATGGTCGATGCCGCTGCGGGTGATCACCTGGGGCGTACGGTGGAATGTCTGTGTCACCGTTGTGCAGCGGCCGAGCAGCACACCGCCCAGATGGTAAGTCTGTAGGCTGCCGCGAAAGCTGTCGAGATCGTCCTTCGACAGGCTTATGTCGAAGATCGGCGACATTTGGTCCCGCCACCGCCCGAATCCCTCCTCCGCCGGCATAGCCAAGCTGTCGAAGCGAAGAACAGGAGCCGTCACAACGGGTTCCGTCACATGGGCCGCATCGGACATTGGTCGCACTCGAACAATTCCCCTCCGAAAGGGGATGCATCCGCATATGCCCTCTGTCAAGCATCAACGGGGCGAGCATCCACGAGCGCCACCTCCCCTCTCCTCACCGCCGTTATTTTCCGGGGGCGCCGCCGGCCGCGTAGGCGTTGCGCAATCCCTTGGCCGACAGCGGCAGAGTCACCGCCTTTCCCGATCCGTCCGAGAAGCCGAGGCTGATCGGCTGCGTGGCGTTCGCCAGTGCGTCGAGGTTCTGCTTGGGCAGTTCCGCTTCGGCGAGGCAGGATTGCAGGCAACGCCGGAAGGTGAGCGATGCCACCTGCTTGTCGCCGACGCGGATGGCGACGCCGGGCGGCAGCAACACGCCGACCGGCAGTTCGGCCAGGATCTTGTCCCCGGCAGCCCCGGTCGGCCGGCCGATCACGACCTGCGCGACGATCCGGCCGTCCGGCCCGGCGATCGTCTGCACGGTTTCGCACAGCTTCGTTTCCTTGGTGCCGTCGCGCTCGGTCTCGCAACGCACCAGCCAGTCGTCGTAATTGGCGGTCGTCCGGTTCGGTGCCGGAACGGAAGCCGGCTGCTGCGCTGCTGCGCCGCCGACAGACAGAAGGATCACGAGCGGCAAGACGGCGCCCGGGAAAACAGTGCCCCGGAAAACGATGCTTCGATGGGTCATGGTCACGATGCTCGATCGTCCTTTCAAGACGGTATGGATGGTGGAGGGTCAATAGGTGGCGAAGACGCGGAACGTCAGGTCGAAAGGCCCGGCCTGCCGCTTGCCTTCGTCGGCCAGCGCGACCGCGGCGGTCAGGCTCGTCGTCACATGGTCCACAACGCGGTAGTCGACGCCGAGACCGGTCCCCGCCAGGAACAGGTCGCGGCGCGCGCCGATGTCCTTTCCGACCGCGCCGTCGACGAAGGCGAAGGGCTGGAGGATGTCGCCCCGGACCAGCGGAACGCCGGGCAGGCGCAGCTCGTTGCGCAGAATGACGCCGCGGTCGGCCGCCCCGTTCCCCAGGTCGTAGCCACGCACGGCATAGAGCCCGCCCAGCGCGATCTGTTCGGTGTCGGGCAGCGCCTGCCCGGCGTACTGCACCGTCAATTCGTGGGTCAGGCTGATCCCGCCACCGAGGTCGGTGCTTCGGTTCGCGACACCGGTCACATAGGCATATCGCGCCTTCCGGACCCGGCCGTTCGAAAAGGCGGTCCAGCCCGCATCGTCGTTGTTGGCCATCACGCCGCCTGGATTGATCTTGCCGATCAGGCTCAGCCCCGTCGCTCCCAGCCGGTCGCTCCAACTCCGGTCCCAGCCGAGGCCGATCTGGACGACGTCCGCGCGCGCCCGGCCAAGACCGGCGCCGTCGAAGAAGGTCCGACGGTCGAGCGTCTTGGCCTCGACCCCGGCCAGGACGTCACCGAAATGGACACCGGGCAGCAGGCTTGACAGCGCGGCGCGGTAATAGACCGGCAGCTCGAAGAAATTGTTGTCGGAGGTGAAGGAGCCGTTCCTCTGGCGCGTCGCCACGAAGTTCGGGCTGATCTCGATCGCCTGGCGGGCTGCGGTGGGCAGGACGAAGCGCGCCGAATGGCTGAGATAGCGGGCACGCTCGCCGTCGCCTGGGAACAGGCGCCCGGCACCAGCGAACAGGTCGCGCGAACCGGTGGTCTGCCACGATCCATAGGCGTCGCCCAATTGGGGGAGAGCGAAGCCGGCACCTAGGAAGAAGCGGTTGCGGTCGGTTTCCCGCGTGCCGGTGTTCGCATAGCCGGCGAAGACCTGCCACGGCTTCTGCGGCACCAGCTCCAGCGTCAGGTCGGAACGGCCGAGTCCGTCGCCGGGGGAAAAGATGCCCTGGACGCGGCGGTAGGGGTAGCGGTTCAGCCAGCGCAGATCCTCATCGATCCGAGCTACCTCGATCCGCTCCCCCTCCGCACCGCGGATGCCGGCGGCGATGGTGGCGCCGCGCCCGCTTCGCTGGCCATCCGCCTCTCCCTGAAGCGAGATTTTCCCCAGGGCGAATTCGATCACCCGCAGGGTCAGGGTGCCGGCGGTGACCTCCTGCGGCGGAATGCTGACCGACACGAAGGGATAGCCGGCATCGCGGTAGACCCCGGCGATGGCGGCCTGCGCATCGGCAATCAGCGCCATGGACAGCGGCTGCCCGATGAAACCGGAGAGCGCGGTGCGCAGTTCGTCCCGCAGCGCCTGGTCCGTTTCGGCACCGCCAATACCGATCCGGCCGGTAACGATCTGACCGGTGCCGACGGCCGCCCTGCCGGCCGACGGGACGGCGGCGTCGCGGCCGATCAATCTGATTGCGCTCAACTGGACGCCCAGCGGGGTCCGGTCCGCCGCGGCACCGTTGCCGGGGTCGATCGAGAGGGTATTGGACGGTTCGGCCTGCCGGGGCGGCGGGTTGCGTTCGACCGGCAGGGACTGCGCCAGCGCTCCCCCACCCGTCAGGGCAAGGGTGCCCAGCGCCAGGGCGCCGAAGGACAAATGGAAGAAGGTCGCAGGCATCAGGGGGATTTCACGCTCAGGAAGGTTCCGATAAAGCGGTTGGCGGGATGCGGAAGCGAGGCGCAGCCTTCGCCGGCCGCCGCACCGCAGACGTCCTGCTCCCCGTCCTTGCCGTTGCCGTTGGTTTCCGGGCCGCTGACCTCTGATGCGGCTGCCGGCGAAGCGGAATCCGACGATCCACCCGCTTCGGCCGGGCGGCCGAGGGTTGCGATGCCCGGTCCCGACAGAGTGGCCGGTTCGATCAGGCGCGCCGGCAGGATGGCGGCCAGACCGGACGGCTGCGGCGATACCGTCAGCAGCCCCGGCGTGAAGCGCAGGTCGTAATTGTCCCCGGCGGTCAGGCCGCCCCGGGTGATGGCATAGGCTCCGGCCGGCGACGCCGCCGTCGCCAGGGTTTCCGGCAGGCCGTCGATCCGGTCGCCGTCCAGCGGCCCGGGGCCGACCACCCGGTAAGTCAGGGTCGGGTTGGGAGCGCCGGACAGCCGGGCGGCATCGTCCGCCACGAGCGTCAGCGGCCTCCGGCCGATCGTCAGCCTGCCATCGGCATGGCGGATCACATAGTTGCCGCTGGCCGCCCCCGATAGCGTCCCACCGGCCGCCGTGATGCGATAGCCGGCCCCGGCTGGCGACCGCGAGCGGGCGTCGGTGGACAGGGTGACGCCCGACAGCAGGGCATCGGTCTGGCTGTTCTTCCAACCCGTCACCGAATATCCCAGCGCAGGCACGGCGTCGCCATAAACCATCGAGCCGTCGGAGGCCGTGACCATCAGCAGGGCCGGTGTGACCGAGAAGGCGCCGCCGGCATGGCTGAGCCTGTAGTTGCCGGTCGCCGCGCCCGACAGCGTGCCGCCCGCCGCGGTGGTGCGGTAGCCGGTGCCGACATTCGAGAGTGAGGTTGCGTCGGTGGAAACCGCGACGCCCGACAGCAGCCCGTCGCTCTGGCCGTTCTTCCAGCCGGACACGCTGTAGCCGAGCGCCGGCACGGCATCGCCATAGACCATGCTGCCGTCCGCCGCGGTCACCGTCAGCGTGGCGGGCGTCACCGAGAAAGCCCCGTCCACACGGGCAAACATATAGTTGCCGGTGGCGGCACCGGAGAGCGTCCCGCCCGCCGTCATCGTGCGGTAGGAGGTGCCGACGTTCGACTGAGACGTCGCGTTCGTGGAAACCGTGACGCCGGACAGAAGTCCATCGGTCTGGCCGTTCTTCCAGCCCGCCACCGAATAGCCGGTCAGCACCGGCACGGCGTCGCCATAGATCATGGTTCCGTCGGCCGCGGTCACAGTCAGCGTGGCCGGCGTCACCGAATAGCTGCCGTCCACATGGCGAAGCGTATAGTTGCCGACGGCGTCCCCCGACAACGTGCCGCCCGTCGTGGCGATCCGGTAGTCGCCGACATTCGATTGCACTGTGACGTCGGTCGAGACGCCGATCCCCGACAGCAGACTGTCGGTCTGACCGTTCTTCCAGCCCGCCACGCTGTAATCCAGCCCCGGCACCGCGTCGCCATAGACCATCTTGCGGCTGCCGGCCGTCACCGTCAGGGTGGCGGGCGTCACCGAGAAGCTGCCGCCGACATGGTTCAGCGTGTAGTTGCCGACGGCCGCCCCCGACAGCGTGCCGCCCGCCGTCACGGTGCGGTAGGAGTTCCCGACATTCGACAGGGAGGTGGCGTCGGTGGAAGCGGTCACGTCGGACAACAGCCCGTCACCCTGGCCGTTCTTCCAACCGGACAGGCTGTAGCCCAGCACCGGCACGGAATCGCCATACACCATCGTGCTGTTGGCCGCCGTCACCGTCAGCGTGGCGGGCGTCACCGAGAAGCCACCGTCGATACGGTTGAAGCTGTAATTGCCGGAGGCGGCACCCGACAGCATTCCGCCCGTCGTCATCGTGCGGTAGGAGGTGCCGACGTTCGACTGCGATGTGGCGTCGGTCGAGACGGTCACGCCCGACAGCAGCGCGTCGGTCTGATCGTTCTTCCAGCCCGTCACGCTATAGCCGGTCAGCGTCGGCACGGCGTCGCCATAGATCATCGTGCCGTCCGACGCCGTCAGCGTCAGCGTGGCAGGCGTCACCGAAAAGGCACCGTCCACACGGTTGAAGCTGTAGTTGCCGGATGCGGCACCCGACAGCGTGCCACCCGCCGTCATGGTCCGGTAGGAGGTGCCGACATTCGAGACGGAGGTGGCGTCGGTCGAGACGGTCACGCCCGATAGCAGCGCGTCGGTCTGGCCGTTCTTCCAGCCCGTCACGCTGTAGTCGGTCAGCGTCGGCACGGCGTCGCCATAGACCATGGTTCCGTCGGCCGCCGTCACCGTCAGCGTGGCCGGCGTCACCGAGAAGGCGCCGTCCGCACGGGCAATCGTATAGTTGCCGGTGGCAGCACCGGAGAGCGTCCCGCCCGCCGTCATCGTGCGATAGGCGGTCCCGACGTTCGACTGAGACGTTGCGTCCGTGGAAACCGTGACGCCCGACAGCAGCCCGTCACTCTGTCCATTCTTCCAGCCCGCCACCGAATAGCCCGTCAGCGCCGGCACGGCGTCGCCATAGATCATCGTGCCGTCCGACGCCGTAAGCGTCAGGGTGGCCGGCGTCACCGAGAAGGCGCCGCCCACATGGCTGAGCGTGTAGTTGCCGGCGGCGGCACCCGACAGCGTGCCACCCGTCGCCGTGGTGTGGTAGGAACTGCCGACGTTCGAGGCGGAGGTGGCATCGGTGGAGACGGTCACGCCCGTCAGAAGGGCGTCGGTCTGGCCGTTCTTCCAGCCGGACAGGTTGTAACCCAGCGTCGGCACGGCGTCGCCGTAGACCATCGTGCTGTCCGATGCCGTCACCGTCAGGGTGGCCGGCGTCACCGAGAAGCCGCCATCCACTCGGGCAAACGTGTAGTTGCCGGTGGCAGCACCGGAGAGCGCCCCGCCCGCCGTCATCGTCCGATAGGTGGTGCCGACGTTCGAGACGGAGGTGGCGTCGGTCGAAACCGTGACGCCCGACAAAAGCCCATCGCTCTGGCCGTTCTTCCAGCCCGTCACGCTGTAGCCGGTCAGCGCCGGCACGGTGTCGCCATAGACCATCGTGCCGCCGGATGCCGTCACCGTCAGCGTGGCGGGCGTCACCGAGAAGCCACCGTCGACACGGTTGAAGCTGTAATTGCCGGCGGCGGCACCCGACAGCGTGCCGCCCGCCGTCATCGTGCGATAGGAGGTGCCGACATTCGAGGCGGAGGTGGCGTCGGTCGAGACGGTCACGCCCGACAGCAGCGCGTCGGTCTGGCCGTATTTCCAGCCCGTCACCGCATACCCCGTCAGCGCCGGCACGGTATCGCCATAGACCATCGTGCCGCCCGCTGCCGTCAGCGTCAGAGTGGCGGGCGTCACCACGGCGCCGACGTTCACCACGCGGGCGGCACCGCCCAGGCCAAAGCTGCCGGTCACCCCCGATGCGTCCACGAGGTTCAGATAGGTCCCGACATTGGCGCCGGCCGCCAGGGTGCTGGTTGCCCCGCCGCTGATCCTGTTCCAGGCCGACCCGCCCAGCACGGCGATGGGCACACTCGCCGGATCGTCGCCATAGACGGTGTTGTGGACGATGCCGACCACGCCGGACACGCCGAACAGCAACGGCGCGGCGGTGCCGTCGGCCGGCGCCCAGGCCAGGGCGTCGAGGCCGGTGAAGCTGTTCGCGTCGCGCATCTGCGTGCCGGTCAGCCCGGTCATGCCGGTGGGGGTTCCGGCACCCGCGCCGCCCGCCCGGCCGCTGGCCTCGGTGTTCCAATAGGACAGCGTGACGGTGCCGTCATTGCGTCCGGCCAGTCCGCCGAGTGCGGCGCCCTGCCCGGCCACGGCGCCGGTGGCGTAGGATTGGGCGATGCTGCCGTCCGTCCCGTTGGTCCCGGCCAGCCCGCCGACCCGGTCGCCCTGTCCGTTGACTGCGCCGGTGGCGTAGGTCTGCAGGATGGTGCCGTCGTTGACGCCGGCCAGCCCGCCGACGCTGTCGCCCTGTCCGGCCACGGTGCCGGCGGCATAGGATCGGCGGATGGTGCCGCTGTTGCTGCCCGCCAGCCCGCCGGTGCCGGCCCCCTGTCCGGTCACGCCGGCCCTGGAAAAGGACTGGTGGATGGTGCCGCCGTTGCTCCCGGCGATGGCGCCGACCCGGTTCCCGCCGGTGATGGCACCGGTCGCGTCGAGGCCGACGTTGCCCACCGTGCCGCCCGTGCCGATCTTGCCGAACAGGCCGACATCGTCGCTCGCCGGCCGGTTGATGGTCAGCCCGCGGATCAGATGGCCGCGCCCGTCAAAGCTGCCGGTGAAGCCGGCCCCGGCACCCGCCAGCGGGGTGAAGCCGCCCGCTCCCCAGATGCCGGCCGCATCGAGGCCTGACGTCGCCCGCGCGTCGATGTCGGCATCGAGCCGGTAGGACCCCGTCGGGTTCGCATCGATCAGCTGAAGCTGGTGGAGGTTGGTTATGGCGGCGATGCCGTCGCTTTCCGCCTTCGCCGCCTCCCACCGCCCGATGGGCCGCATGTCCCCGGACTGGTACCAGTCCTTGGCGAAATCCCAGCCGACATAGGAGGACGCCTGTCGCGCCTCGGCGGTGGTCAGGCCGGTCAGTCCGGCCAGGGTGGCGTTGCCGATGCCGTTCTGCTGACCGCTGGTGTCCTTATCCCAATATGAATTGGTGATGATGCCTTGATAATGCCGGCCGATGAACCCACCGACGTTGCTGGCTCCCGTCACACTGCCGGACGCATAGGACTGGTCGATCTGTGCATAACTGTCTCCGACAAGCCCCCCGCCCGATTCCTCCGTCGCCGTGACGGACGCGACCGCGTAGGATTGTTTGATCCGGTCCAAGGTGGACTGCGACTCACCGACAAGCCCGCCAACGAACCATCCGCCGGAAACAGATCCGGTAAAGTATGAATTTTCGACAGCACCCCCGTTAAGGAACCCAACAAGCCCTCCGACGGAGTTAGAGGAACCTCCGGTGATGCTCCCGTCGATAAGGCCGATATTTTTAATGCTGGGAACTCTAGTCCCTGATCCGCCCACGACCCCAAAGAAGCCCACGTTCATGGTGCTTGGGCGATTGATGTAAAGGCCTTTGATCACATGGCCGTTGCCGTCGAAATTGCCTTGAAACTTGGTGTCCACGACTCTCCCGATCGGGAGGAACCCGCGCTCGCCCCAGATTCCTGCAGGGTTGCTGCCCGCGGTCTCGGACGCATCGATGTCCGTGGCCAGCCGATAGTCTCCCCTGTAACTCTCGGTCAAGCCATCGCTCGCATTTATAAGAACGAGCTGATGCAGATTGCTGACGACCCTGTAACCGTCCGCTCCCTTCCTGGCTGCTTCCCACATCCCGATGGGCCGGAAGTCCGGACCTCGGTCGAATATATTCAAGTACCATTTGTAAGCGGGGACGTTGAAATACTGTCCGCTTTTTACTGAGAGGGAATCACGGATCTGGTTGGAGGTCAGGCCTCTCATTCCGGTGGCCGCACCGCTGCCGACTCCATTTCCGAGACCGGTGGTCTGCGTGTCCCAAAAGGACCATTCGACCGTGCCGCCATTGGCACCGATAAGGCCCCCGGCATCCTGCCCCGTCACGGTGCCGGTGGCGTAGCTCTCGGTCACCGCGCCGCCGTTGTCGCCGATCAGGCCGCCGACCGACCTCGTTCCCGTCACGCTGCCCAGGGCGTAGGCTAAGTCTACGGACCCTGCGGTCATGCGGCCGACCAAGCCACCCACCTGATCGCCCCCCGCCGTCACGGAGCCGCTGGCATAGGTTTGCAGGATCGTCCCGCTGCTGCTGCCGACCAGCCCGCCGACCGCACCGCCCTGTGCCGTCACCGCCCCGGTGGCGAAGGACTGGCCCACGGTCCCGGCGTTGCTGCCGACGAGCCCGCCTACCTCACTGCCCCGCCCGGTCACCGTGCCGGTTGCCGACGCCCAGTTCACCGTCCCGGCATTGCTGCCGACCAATGCCCCGACCCGGTTCGCCCCCAAAACGCTGCCGCCGACCATGCGGACATCCCGCACTGCGCCGCCCATGCCGACGACGCCGAACAGGCCGACGTCGTCGCTGCCGGTCCGGTTGATGGTCAGCCCGTTGACGGCATGGTCCCGCCCGTCGAACAGGCCGGTGAAGGGTGTGGCGGCGCTGCCCAGCGGGGCGAAGCCGGCGCCGCTGTTCCAGCCGGCGGTGGCGTGCGCGTCGATGTCGCGGCCCAGCGCGTAGGCGCCGGCCAGATTGCTGCCGATGGCCTGCAGATTCTCCGCCGTGTTCACCAGCATGTAGCCGGTCACCACCGTGCCTGCCCCGGCGATGCCGGAATAATCGGTCGGCGCGGTATAGGCGGTAGGGTTGTAGAGGATGGACGCTCCGCCGGAGGCCGTGACGGTGGCTCCCGCGCCGAACCGCACGCTTCCCGTCCCGATGCCGCCGTAATCCGACCACAGCGTCACCTTCGCCCCGCTCACGGCGGCGTTCACCGCAACGTCGCGCCTCGCCAGCAGCGAAACATCGGACCAGTTTTCGCCAGTGATGGCCGCGTTCACCGCGATGTCGCGGCCGGCCATCAGCGTGATCATGCCCTGGGTGCCCTGGACGGTAAGGGCAGCGTTCACGTTGACGTCCCGGTACGCCGACAGGGTGAGCATCGTCGACGCGTTCCAGGTGAGCGGTGCCGCCACCGTGATGTCGCCGGCCTGGGTGCCATCATCCCCCGTCGTCACGGCGACATTGGCCCAATTCAGTGCCGACTTCAGCGTGTCCACGTTCAGAATGCTGTCGTTGCCGCTGGCGCTGAAGCCGGACATCCCGCTGTCGGCGGCATTGGAGATGGTCAGGTTGTAGGGGTCGAGCAGCAGCGTGCCGAATCCCGCCGTCCCGCGCAGGTCCGCCGTGCCGGTGAAGGCCAGACGCGCCTTGCCCGACACCTCCGCGTCGCCGCCCTTTCCGGCCCCCCGCGCCGAAACCGCCCCGGCGAAGGCGGTGTCGCCGTCGGACCACAGCACGACCCGGCCGCCATCCCCCCGCGTGCCGTCGGCGTCGATCCGCGCGCCCGCCTCCACCGTCAGCGTCCGCGCCGTCGCCACCGGTTCGGCGAGGTAGCGCGTCGCCGTGTTCCGTCCGCCCTGGAAGTCGCCGCCGACCAGCAGCGTGCCGCCCGACGCGCCGGACACGTCCAACGCCGCCGTCCCGGACAGCACCACCGTCCCGCCGGTCGCTACGAGCGTCCCGCCATTTCCGGTCGTTCCCGAGGCGTCGAGCCTGCCGGAAACCGTCACCGATCCGCCGGATACGCGGATGTCGCCGCCTGCCCGCTCCGGCTGCCGCGACCGGCGCGGTGGATGCTTGGCCGCCGATTCCTTGTGCCCGGCTTCCTTGCGGGCAACCCCCTGTTTCGGAACCTCCTCCGCGATCCGGCGCTGTGCCACCACCGGGCTCTCGACGGTCACGCTACCGCCGTCGCCGGCCGTCAGGAAGACACGTCCGTCCCGCTTGGCAACGCCCGTCGCCTTGACGACGCCGCCGGTGTTGCCGGCCAGGGCGTAGACGGAGCCGCCATTGGCCCGCATCTCGGCGTTGGCCGCCGCCAGCGTGCCGGCATTGACCGCCTCGGTGTCGGACCCGCCGACCTTGACCGCAAAGCGCCCCTCGGCGTCGGCCGTCTCCTTCGCCAGCACCTCGTAGCCGGCCAGCAGCGCCGCCGTTCCCTTCGGTGCCGAGATCTTGCCCTCGTTGCGCACGGAGCGGGCGATCAGTGCCACGTCACCGCCACGGGACTTGATGGTCCCCATATTGACCACGGCGGCCTTCGAGTCCCCGGCGAAGGTCAGGTCGCGCTGGGCGGCGAAGGCGGCGTCGGAAACGTCGTGGGTCGAGGCGTAGAAGCCGCCGCCGGTATCGACACGCCCCTCCTTGCCGACCACGATGCCGGCGCGGTTGACCAGATAGACCGATCCTGTGGCGGTCAGCGAACCGTCGATTCGGGACGGCAGGCTGCCGGTGACGCGGTTGAGGGTGGCGCCGGCGCCGTTCTCGACATGAACCGACTTGCCGCTGCCGATGGAAAAGCCCTGCCATTCGACGATGCCGGTGCGCGACCCCTGTTCGATCCGCAGGCCGCCGGGCTGCTCGACGATGCGCCCGGCCCCGGCGGTGAAGCGCCCGTTGGTCGGCAGCGCCTCCTCGGCCGTCGCGGAGTGCAGGGGCGTGAGCGCCGTGCAACTCATCAAGGCGATCAGCAGGCCGCTCCGGCCTATGAGCCGTCCGGTGGAACGCAGCCGCCTGTCGGTCGAATGTCGCATGCCTCTGACGCCAGCCTCTGTCAGGTGGGCGGCGAAGGGGGCGCGTCCGATGCACGCGGCGTCGAGGCAGCCACGTCCCGGCGACCCATCGGCCCACGGTAGTTTTTTCAGTCGAGGCCGAAATTTACCTAATCGCCCATGGTTATACGCGTCGATCCGTCCCAAAGATTTGACATTGCGTCTCAATACGAGAATTTGGACCGACGGCGGGGGGCCGGGCTGTGCCGCGATCTTGCAGGCGATCACGGACGCCTGCTATCGACCCCGGTGTCGGACGCGCGGCGAGGCTTCGGAACAATGAGGCAAGGCATCACGATGGGCCCCCGTGAGGCGGCAGCGGAACGTCCGTCGATCCCGACGCTGTCGTTCGATCCGGAGGAGTTCTCGGGCCGGGCCGGCTTCACCCGGTGGCGTGACCTCCTGTCGATCCTCTTCGAAGCGGAACCGGCCGGGGCGGCGGACGAGACAGGCCTCGCCGGGTCGGCGACGGCCTTCCATCTCGGGAGCCTTCTCATGCTGCGGATCGGCGGGCCGGCGATGGCCCTACGCCGCACCAACGCCACCATCGCCCGAGGAGCCTTGGACCATTGCTTGGTCAAGCTCTATCTCGAGGGCGACTGCACCCTCTCGAAGGGTGGGAACACGGGCACCATGCGCACCGGCGACATCGGGTTCCTGAATCTGGGCTGCCCCGTCGCCGTCGAAACCTCCGCGTTCCAACTGCTGGCCCTGGTGATCCCCTGGGACGGGCTGGCCCCCCTGGTCAAGGCGCCGGAAGCCCTGCATGGGCTGGTGCTGTCGGCGGACTCGGCGGTCGGAATGCTCCTGAACGACCATCTGCGCGCCCTCGATGCGCAGCTTCCCGAACTGGACGCCGCCGCGGCGAGGGCGGTCGCCGATGGAATCGCCGGACTGATCGCCGCGTGCGTCGGATCGGCGATCGACGCCCGCAGTCCGGCCGATGAACCGCGGGGGGCACTGCTCGACCGCATCAAGGAGTTCATCGAGATGAGGCTCGAAGCTCCCGAGCTAGGGACCGCCCTCATCTGCGACAGCTTCGGCCTTTCGCGCTCGGCTCTCTATCGACTGTTCGAACCGCTGGGCGGGGTGGCGAAGCATGTGCGGGACCGACGGCTGGCGCGGGCACTGGATGATCTGGTAATCCCCCGGCGGGACCGCCCGCGGATCGTCGACATCGCCTATCATTGGGGCTTCGGCTCCGAAGCCTCGTTCGGTCGGGCCTTCCGGTCCAACTACGGCATGTCGCCCGGGGAAGCTCGGGAAACGGCCCAGAACATGCGAAGGACCGCCCGGAAGGACGCCGCGGCGATAGAACGCGTCCTTCATCGCTGGATGCGTTCGCTGACCCCGCAGGCGTCACAAGGCGGAGCGATCCGGCGGAGTTGACCGTCTCGTCAGCTTGGCTGACGGCAAGCGGGGCAACTTCCATGACATGCCCCCCGGACCATTCCGGAGCAGGATCGCCAAACAACTTCAATCGTCGGGCGGACTGCCAATGACCCGGTGCCCGGCCAAATCACCATACTACTCAAGTCGCTCAGCGACACGATAGCGCCCCAGAACGGGAACCCTATTCGATGCCGATGCACAACCATGCAGTCGCGGTCGATTCACAGTTCCATCGAGCAACCGCTCAGCAAACTCTATAACATAAACGCATACGAAGCCGACAGCAGCACATTTGATTTTATGTCGACCGCTGAATATCGTTTGCATCCATTTCCCATGGAACGAACGATGCCGACCACAACCGCAGCGGTCTCACGCTACTTCTCGGAGTTCCAGCTCAAGGACGCACCGAGCGAAGTGCGTCATGAGGCCAAGCGCATCCTTCTCGATACGTTGGGTTGTCTTGCCGGTGGGCGGTCCTGTGAGATCGCGCCGACGTCCGACAAGTTGGCGCTCCTGCTTGGTCAGCGTCTGGCGTCCGGGGGCAGCACGCTCATCGGGCAGGGCAACACCACGTTGATCTCCGCCGTTTACGGCAACGCCCGCATCGCCAACGCGCTGGATTTCGACGAAACCTTCCCGGTCGGCGTTCACTTCGGCGTGGCCGCGGTGGCGGTCGCTCTGGCGATGGCCGAGGAACGCGGCGCCTCGGGCGCCGATGTTCTGCGCGCCGTCATCGTGGGCTATGAACTGGGGGCGCGGATCGCGACTTACATCGGTCCGATGACCGAAGTGGTCGACGGTCAAGTCAAAGGCTTCTCAAAGGTTTGGGGCGTGGCGGCGCCCGTTGTGCTTGCCGCCATGGGGGCAGCCGCGGCCATCGCGCGGCTGGACGAACGCCAATTTGCCCAGGCGGTCGGACTGGCCGTCTCGAACAGCCCCCTGCCCGCGGGGGCGCTGTGGTCCAATGCGGTCGATCTGCCCAACTGCAAATATTGTGACGCCGGATGGTGCGCCGTCGCAGGCGTCTTCGCGGTGCTTTCGGTCGAGGCCGGTTCGACGGGCTTTACCGATGCGCTGGACGGACCTTACGGCCTCGCCCGGATGTGCGGGGTGCAGACCTTCGATGAGCGGAGCCTGACAGAGGGACTTGGGAAGACCTGGCTGATTGCAAACGTCACGTACAAGCCTTGGCCGACGTGTCGCTTCACTCACTATCCCCTGACGTCGCTCGATCGCATACTCCGGCGCGAGAACATCGCACCGGGCGAGATCGAGGAAGTCGTGATCGAGACCGGCCCGATGGCGGCTTCAGCCCGGTTCACCAAGCCTCTGCCGCGCACCTTTGCCAGCCGCAGCTTCAGCTATCCCCATATGGCCGCCATGCTCATTCGCGGCGTCGCGCCGGGGCCGAAATGGCTGGACGCCGAAAGCGTCACGGACCCCGACACGCTGAGCATCGCGGAAAAGGTCCGCGTCGTCGCGCATGAACGAGGCAACGACTTCGCCCGGACGATGGAAGCCAACCAGATCCGCACCATGCCCGGCGGCGTGCTTGTGCGGACGACGAGGGGTGATTTCCACGACGAGGACGATTTCGCCCTTGGCGACCCGTGGTCGGAACAGTCCCGGTTGAGCGATGCCGATTTGACCGAGAAGTTTCTCGGCATGTCGGGGAGCGGTGCGGGCGATCTCGTTGGCCGAATCTTCAGCATGGAGCGCGAACCCTCGGTCCACGCGCTGATGCAGAGGTTGAACGAATGCCTGGAGGGCGCCGTTTGACGCGCTGAACGGCCACTTGCTCGATGCTGCGGTCATCGGAGGCGCAGCGGCGGCAGCATAGCCTGTCGCTGCGCAAGAATACCGGATAGCGGCGTCGCTCCGGCGATAAGCAAAGCGAATGCGCCGCATCCGAGTTTCCAGCAGAACGAGCCTGGTCACCGAAAGACATGCTCGAATGACAAACTGTATCTGCGGGATATGAGTGGCATTCAGAACATGTTAATCAAAAGGAGTAATTCCTTATTGACTGGGCTGATCCAGCCTTTCAATAATCAAACACATCGGGAACAGAGGAGGGTAGAATGAAATCGATAAAATTCAACCGTCGCCAAGCCCTGTCTTTGGCTGCTTCTGCCGCTATTCTGCCAATTAGCTTCCGCGCCCTGGCGCAATCAACGACATCACAGTCGTCTGCGTCTCTGCTGCGAGCGGCGATCACCGGATACACGGTTGTCAACACGTTCGATCCCGCCAAGGTCACGCAGCTGCCCGAAAGCTACGTCGTCTGGGCCGTGTTCAACTCGCTTGTCAAGTTTAACGACAAGATGGAGATCGTTCCCGATCTCGCCGAAAGCTATTCCTTTATCGATCCCACCACGCTCGAATTCAAACTGCGCAAAGGCGTTAAATTCCACGATGGAAGCGAGCTGACGTCCGACGACGTGAAGTTCTCGCTCGAACGCGTCTTGGATGAAAAGACGGCTTCGCCGAACCGTGCCAAGCTTTCGTCGATCAAGACGATCGAAACGCCGGACGCCCACACGGTTCGGATCATCACGCACAAGCCTTTCGCGCCGCTGCTGACCTATCTGGCGAACACGCGCACGGGAACGCAGATCGTGCCGCGGAAGGCTGTCGAGACGCTGGGCGACAAGTTCGATTTCAATCCGGTCGGCACCGGCGCCTATATGCTCAAGGAGTGGAAGACCGGAAGCGGCGTCAAGCTGGAAGCGTTCCCGGACTACTTCGACGGCGCGCCGGCGATCCAGACCGTGTCGATGCCCTTGATCGGCGAGGAATCCAGCGGTCTGACGGCCCTGCAGGGGGGCCAGATCGATCTGACCTCGACGGCGCCCTTCGCTTCCATTCCAAATCTCGTCAAGGATCCGAAGGTCAAGGTCTACAAGCAGACCGGCCTGAACGTCCGCTACATCGGCTTGAACGGCCGCAAGGCGCCGTTCGACGACCCGCATTTCCGCCGTGCCCTCGCCATGGCGTTCGATCGCCAGGCGATGGTCCGCTCCGTCGTCTTCGGCGAGGGCAGCCCGGCCACCGGCCTGCTGCCGCCGGCCATCGCCAAGCCCGATCAGCCCTTGTCGCCGCTGCTGACCTTCAACCCGGCCGCGGCGAAGGCCGAGCTTGCCAAGTCGAAATACCCGGCCGACACCGAGATCAAGCTCCTGATCTGGGGTCCGACCTGGTGGCGGAAGATCGGCGAGTTCTTCGTCATCCAGGTCAACCAGGTTCTCGGCACCAAGATCCAGATCGAGGCGGGAGAGAGCAACGCCGTCTTCAGCCGGCTGCGGTCGGGCGACTATCAGGCGGCGGTGTGGGGCTGGCTCGGCTTCATCGATGCCGACGAATATCTGGGCGATCTCCTTGGGAAGGATGGGTCGCGCAACTTCCACGGCTATGACAACCCGGCGTTCGAGGCTCTGCTCGAGAAGGGCCGCAGCGAGGTGGACCCGGCGGTCCGGCGCGATGTGTATCGCGAAGCGGAACTCCTGATGTTGGAGGACATGCCGCTGATCCCGTGCTTCAACTCGAACGTCCACAACCTGTCGGTTCCGAATCTGACGGGCTTCACCCAACTGCCCTATTCGAACTACGGCGATCAGTTCGCCAAGTTGAAGTTCGGCTGAGGTTGACATGGCATTCGCAGTCCTACGCCACGTGGTGACGCGAAGCGCCGGGGTGTTGATTCTGGCCCTGATGGGGGCGGCCGTGGTGTTCTTCGCCATGCGCGCCGCCCCCGGGGATCCGGCTTTGACCGCCCTTGGCGAAGGCGCCACCACGGAAACCATCGCGGCCTTCCGCGCGCGGTGGAATCTCGATGAGCCTCTGATCGTTCAGTTCGGGTTGTGGATCCTGAACGCCCTGCGTGGAGATTTCGGACAGTCGCTGTCGATCGCGTCTGGAACGGACGTCTACACGCTGTTTGCCGACCGCCTGCCCAACACGCTCTTCGTCGGGCTCTACGCCATCATCCTGGCGGTGCTGATCTCCCTCGTCGCCGGCACCGCGGCGGCGCTGAACCGGGGAGGAATCATCGACACCGTCGCAACGTCGATCGCGGCGGCCGGCATCTCCATGCCGGATTTCTGGATCGGCTATGTGCTCATCTATGCCTTCGCCCTCGGCCTGGGCTGGTTTCCGGCCTATGGCTTCATCTCGCCGATGGAATCCCTGGGGGGTGCGCTTCTCAGCGGCTTCCTGCCGGCGCTTGCCATCGCGGCGCCGATGGCCGCTTCCTTCACGCGGATCCTGCGCTCGGCGCTGATCGACAACGCACACCGCGACCACGTGCGTGTCGCCCGGTCGCTTGGGCACGGCGGAACCTTCATATTCCTGCACCATGTCCTGCGCAACGCGCTGATTCCCTTCGTCACCGTCATCGGTCTTCAGGTCCGCTACCTGCTCGGCGGCACCGTGGTCATCGAGCGCATCTTCGGCATCAACGGCGTGGGATCTCTGATGATCGATGCCGCCTTCGGGCGGGACTATCCCATCATTCAGGCCTGTGCCCTCACGTTTTTGCTGATCGTCCTGTTCGTGAACATCGTCGTCGACCTGATCTGCACCATGCTGAACCCGAGGATGCGATGATCCCTGTGCTGAAGCGGCTTGCCGCAAACAAGACTGCGTTGACGGGAGCGGTCATCTCGGTTCTGGTCGCGTTCGCCGTCGTCTTCGGGCCGATGATCTCCCCCTATGACGGGGACGCCATGGACGTCATGGCCATGCTGGCGCCGCCGAGCCTGGCCCATCCGTTCGGTACCGACACGATGGGAAGAGACGTTCTGACGCGGGTCCTCTATGGCGCCAGGCTGTCTCTTCTCATTTCCATCTCGGGCGTGGGCATCGCCGCCGTTCTGGGATCGATGATCGGCCTGTTCATCGCGTACCGGCCGGGGTTTCTCAGCAACGTGCTGATGAAGGCGTCCGACCTGCTGTTCTCGTTTCCCAGCTTCGTCCTGGCGCTCTTCCTGATGGTGGTCCTGGGCTATGGCGTCTTCAACGTCGCGCTTGCGATCGCGCTGATCTACCTGCCGATCTTCGTCAGGCTCGCACGCAATCTGGCGCAGCTCATCGTGATGGAGCCGTGGGTACAGGCGGCGAAGCTGTTCGGCCAGCCCACCCATTCGATCCTGCTGCGGGAGCTGTTGCCCAACGCCCTTTCCCCGCTCCTGGTGCAGGCGACGATCGGCGTCGCCTTCGGCATCGTCATCGAAGCGGGCGTCAGCTTCCTCGGCCTGGGCGTCCAGCCGCCCGCCCCGTCCCTCGGACTCGTGATGTCGGACGGGCGCGAATACTTCAACACCGCCCCCTGGGTGCTCACCATGACGGGCCTCGCCATTTCGATCGCCCTTCTCGGCCTGAATCTCCTGGGCGATGGCCTGAGGGATCTGACTGACCCGAAACTGAAGGAGCGCCTGTCGTGACGCCGTCTCCTCTTCTGCGCGTGCGTGATCTGAGAACCTCCTTCGGCTCGGGCGATCGGAAAACCGAGGTGGTCAAGGGCGTCTCCTTCGATCTGAACAAAGGCGAGGTGCTGGGCCTCATCGGCGAGTCGGGATCGGGGAAAACGGTAACGGGTCTCAGCGTTCTTCAACTCCTGCCCGACAATGCTCACGTCGAGGCGGCGGAGTTGACCTATAACGGCCGGTCGCTGGCCGAGATCGGCGCCAGGGACATGCAACGCCTGCGCGGCGCCGACCTGGCCATGATCTTCCAGGACCCCGTGGGCTCGTTCAATCCCGCGAAGACCATCGGCTGGCATATCGTGCAGGCGCTGGGCCGGCATTCCAACGGTTCGCCCGGGGATCTGAAGGAGGAAGCCGCCGAACTTCTGAAGCAGGTCAACATTCGGGAGCCGGAACGCACCATGGCGTCCTATCCGCACCAGCTGTCCGGCGGAATGCTGCAGCGCGTGCTGATCGCGATGGTGTTCGGGCTGAATCCAAGGCTGGTGATCGCCGACGAGCCAACGACCAATCTCGACAATCTCGTGGAACGCCAGATCCTGGAGCTCATCCGGAGCCAGCAGCGGCAGCATGACACGGGCGTCCTGTTCGTCACGCATGACCTGACCGTTGCACGGCATCTGTGCGACCGGGTTGCGGTCATGTACAGCGGCCGCATCGTCGAAATCGGTCCGACGGAGCGGATCCTCGAGCGGCCGGCGCACCCCTACACGGCCGGCCTGCTGGCGACGGCACGCTCCCTGGAGAAGCGCGATGCGACGCTCTATGAGATCAAAGGCGAGCCGGGCGCCACGAGCTGGGCGAAGCGTTGCGCCTTCTCGGCGCGCTGCCCCCAGGTGACCGACCGTTGCACCGCCATGGAGCCGACCGAGCACATGGTGGAAGCCGGTCACAGCGTAAGGTGTTTCAATCATGCCGCATGACGTGATCGATGTGTTGCCGGTGAGCACCTCTCCGCTCATCCGCATTCGGGATGCCGTTCTCGAATTCAAGATCGGCAAGTCCTGGGGCGCCAAGCGCGACCTCCGCGTCCTGGACGACATTTCGCTCGACGTGAACGAAGGGGAGATCATCGCACTTCTCGGGGAGTCCGGCTCGGGCAAGACCACGCTCGGCAAGGCGATGCTCGGTCTCCACCCGCTCACCTCCGGGAGCATCGCGGTCGAGCCCCCGAAGGCCGCATCGTCGCGCCGTCATGGCGCGTACGATCTGCAGATGGTGTTCCAGGACCCTCTGTCCTCGTTCAACCCGCGCTTCACCGTCGGTTCCTCGATCGCGTTGCCGCTGCGCCTGCAGTTGAAGATGTCCGAGGAGCAAATTTCCGAACGGGTCGCCGATCTGCTGAGCCGGGTGGGTCTCAACGCAAGCTTTGCACATCGCCACCCGCATGAGATGTCCGGCGGTCAGTTGCAGCGCGCCGCCATCGCGCGGGCGCTGGCCTTGTCGCCGCGCCTGATCGTCGCCGACGAGGCGGTGTCGAAGCTCGACGTCTCCGTACGCGCCCAGATCCTCAATCTGATCAAGTCGCTGAACCGTTCGGAGAAGATCGCGTTCGTCTTCATCACGCATGATCTCGGGGTCGCGCAGTTTCTCGCCGACCGCGTTGCGGTGATGTATTTCGGCCGGATCGTCGAGCTTGGACCGGTCGATCAGGTCATGGACAGCCCGCGCCATCCGTACACGACGATGCTGATGAACGCGCGCAAGGGAGAGGCCCCGGTGGCGGAAGAGGCCAAGCGGAGTGCGAAGGGCTGCAACTTCGCAAACCGCTGCCCGCGCGCGCTTGGCAAATGTCACGACGCCCGGCCCGAGGTGACCGCGTGCGGCGAAGACCACGAGTTCTGGTGCTTCAATCCAGTCTAGCGGCCCAGGACTGCCCGATCTGGCGGCCCGGTGCGGCGGCAAGTCGGGCAGTGCAGACCTGCTTTCAGCGGCGAAAGAGGAAATCCGGTGAGAACCAACGATCGTGCGAACCCATCCGTTGCCGTGGTGATCGGCGGCACGAAGGGAATGGGACGGGCCGCATCGCTGGCCTTGGCTCAGGACGGCTTCGAGGTCTTTGCCTGCAGCCGGGACCAGAAGGACGTCGATGCCCTGTGCGAGGAGGGGCGCCAAGGGGATCTGCGGATTGACGGGGCCGTCTGCGACGTCGCGGACGAAGCGGCCCTGAACGGCTTCATCGATACGGCCGCCCAAAGCTACGGACGCATCGACGCGCTCGTCTTCGCCGCGGGCCGGGCCTACCCCGGCAACGCGCTCGAACTCACGAGCGAGGACTGGGATTCCTGTTTCCGGCTCAACCTGCGCGCACCGTTCCTCGCGGCGAAAAGGGCTTTGCCGGTGATGATCGCCGGCGGCGGCGGCTCCCTGGTCTTCGTCTCGACGATCTGGGCCTTCACGACGCCGTGCGACCGTTTGGCCTATCTGACGGCGAAGTCCGGATTGACGGCCCTCGTCCGCGGGCTGGCGGTCGATCACGGGGGCCAGGGAATTCGCGCCAACGCCGTCGCACCGGGCTATGTCGACACGGAGTTTCTCCGGCGCTCCATCGAAATGGTTCACGGCAGCGAGCAAATGCCCGAGGTTCTGGCGAATGTGCTCAAGGCTCATCCCATGGGACGGATGGTCCAGCCGGAAGAAGTCGCCGAGACGATAAGTTTTCTTGCCAGCGACCGGTCCAGCGGCTTTAACGGGCAGACCTTGATCGTGGATGGCGGGGCGACGACCAAATTCTCACTGGCCGACGCCTGGCGCCGAAACGAATGAACGGCCGCGCTGGCGGGGGGCCAAGTTGGTGACGGATGCGGAGAAGACACCGAAGGGCAGCGCTCGCGACATCGGCTATGGCCAGGTGCGGCTGAGCGTTCGCCAGCTCGAGGCGTTCCGGGCCTTCATGCTCGCCCGCACCACGAATGGGGCGGCCGCGATCCTCGGCATTTCCCAGCCGGCGATCTCGCGCCTGATCGAACAGCTCGAACGCTCGCTGCGCTTCGAGCTGTTCGACCGTAAGAACGGACGCCTCGTCCCGACGCCGGAGGCGGACATCTTCTTCGAGGAGGTCGAACGGACATTCGTTTCCGTCGACAAGATTTCGGAGATCGCGCGCGATATCCAGGCGGCCCGCATGGGCAGCCTCACCGTCGCGACGATGCCGGCTCTGGCACACGCGTTTCTGCCGACGGTCATCGCGCGCTTCGCCACGCAGCACCCCCAGGCCCGCATTTCGGTGCTGGTTTTCCCGTCCACGAAGATCGAGGAGCTGGTCTCGGCCCACCACGTCGATTTCGGCCTGGGCGAGTTCCCCTTTGTCCGCAGCGGCATCAACGCCGCGGAGTTCTGCTGCACGCCCTACGTCCTCGCCATGCCGGCCGGACACCCATTGGCGGCCTTGCCGCAGGTGGCGGTGACGGATCTGGCGGGAGTGCCTTTCATCTCGCTCAGCAGCAACACGGCGGCCCGGCACGCCATAGACCAGCAATTCCTGATGGCCAATGTGCCGCGAGAGCAATATTACGAAGCTCAGAACTCCGGGGTCATCGCGGGCATGATCGCCCAAGGGCTTGGAGTCGGACTGATCGATCCCTTTACGGCGCGGGATTTCCAGGGCCGCGGGGTCGACATACGGCCATTCGAACCGAACATTCCCTTCCGTGTGGGCGTCCTCCACCCCGCGCACCGTCCGCTCTCCCGGGTCGGTCGCGAATTCCTCGGAATGCTTCAAACGATCCGGAAGGAATGGGGGATCAGGTGAGGCGGCCTTCCCCGGATGCTCCTCGGGTCGGTTGAACGGCCGGGCCAAGCCTTCGGTCCAGATCAAAGCCTTCGGTGTCGTAGCGGACCGGCGCATCGCGCGGAATTTGGCGCCTCCGCGCCGATCAAGCCTGCCCTTTCGGAGCGGGCCGCTCCATCCACCGCGTTCGCGGTCGCCGGCGTCCGCGCCGCACCGTTGCGGCAAGCTCGGCGGACCGCCCCGGCGGATCACTCCGGCGGATTACTAGGAAAAGCCATGAATCTCAGTCTCTTCGAAGCCTTCCGTGCGATTATGCAGACCGGAACCGTGAGCGGCGCCGCGGAAATTCTCGGGCGCAGCCAGCCGGCGGTAAGCCGTATGATGGACCGGCTGGAGTACGAGATTGGCCTGACCTTGTTCGTCCGCCGCAAAGGTCGGGTGTCGCCGACCGCCGCGGCGCATCACCTTCTGGACGAGGTCGAACGCGCCTTCGTCTCGCTTTCCTCCCTGCAGGACTTCGCCCGCCGCCTGCAGGATGGCGACGAGGGCGAGTTGGCCTGCTCCGTCATGCCGGCGCTTGGCATCGACTTCATGCCGCAGGTCATAAGCCGTTTCCACAGCAGCCATCCGCGCACGCGCGTCACCCTGAACGTCCGCATGTCGGCCAATGTCGAGGATTGGGCGGCGACGCAGCAGGTGGATTTCGGCCTGGCGGAGACGCCCTTCAAACGGTCCGGCTTCCGCACGGAGCTGTTCAGCGAAGCCCCCTACGTTGCCGCCGTTCCCGCCGATCATCCGCTGGCGGACCGCGCCGAGGTCCGCGCCCGCGACCTGGGGGAGTTTCCCCTGCTGTCATGGTCCCCCTTCACCGCCGTGAACCGGATGCTGGAGGAAGTGATGCAGAGCGCGGGGGTGCGGCCGCGGCCCATCTGCACCACCACCTTCTCCTCTTCCATCTGCGCCATGGTCAGGCGCGGGCTCGGCGTCGGGATCGTGGACCCCTTCACCGCGGCGGCGCAGAAAGGCAACGGCCTGCGGGTGCTTCCCTTCGTGCCGGATATCCCTTGCCGCGTCGCTCTGCTGCTGCCCGATACGCGCCCGCCGACCCCGCTCGCCAGTGCGCTCATCGAGTATGCAAAGGAGGAGCGCGATCTTCTGCTGCGGGGGCTTTTCGATAAAACGTGAATATGCGGTTTGCGCATAACGTTGGGAGTTCTTCTCATTTTGCGCAAACCTCGCGCTGCCACCTAATGGCCTCCGACGCTCCATATTACCGACATAGGTCAGAGGCGATGGTACAAACCGCAGTGGCCGGCACACAGGTCAGGCAGCAGGAACTGACACGCGATGAGCCGCTGTACGACGCCGTGATCATCGGCGGCGGCATCAATGGCACGGCGGCCGCCCAGGAACTGAGCCGGGCGGGATATTCCGTGCTGTTGTGTGAGAAGGGCGACTTTGCCGGCGGTGCGAGCGGCCGGTCCTCCCGGATGCTGCACTGCGGCCTGCGCTACTTCGAAACCCCCAGCCCGGTGCGGGATTTCGCCCTGCATCCACGGCGCTTCGTCTCGGCGTTGTCCATGGCGCGGGCGGCCATGGAGGCCCGGGCGGACCTTGCGCAGGACGACCGGGTGGCGACGCGGCCGATCACTCTCTGCTTTCCCGTTTGGCCGGACAGCCCCGTCCGGCGCTGGCACCTCTCGGCGGGTCTGCGGCTGTTGCAGGCGCTGCACACAAAAGGTCCGTCACTCGACGCCCGCATCCTTGGCGCGGCCGAGGCGCGCCGGCATCCCATAACGCAGGATCTGCGTGACCTCGACCGCTTGCAAGCCATGGCGGCGTTCCGCGAATACCTGTTCGCCCACCCGGAGCGCCTGTGTCTCGACGCGGCCCTGGATGCGGAAGCCCATGGCGCGGCGATGGAGTTGTTCACGACGGCGCGCATCGGCGACCGGCAGCCGGATGGCACTTGGCGCATCGCACTGGAGGCGCCTCATGGTCAGCGCCATGTCCGGGCGCGGACCGTGATCAACATGGCGGGCACCTGGATGGAGTCGGCGGGCAACATTCCCGGCCGCCTGGTGCGCGGCACCAAGGGCGCCCACATCGTCGTCCGTCTGCCGGAGCGCTACCGTGACCACGGCATCGCGACCATGCATCGCGGCGGCCATCCCTTCTACTGCCTGCCGCTTGGCGACGAGTTTTTCTATTTCGGGCCGACCGAAACCCCCTTCGAGGGCGATGCGACCGACGTGGCGGCCGATCAGGAGGACATCGACTTCCTGCTGGGCGAAGCCAACCATCTGCTGCCGGGCCTGAAATTGACCCGCGCCGACGTGCATCAGACCTGGGCGGGCGTACGGCCGCTGACCTGGGATCCGCAGCGCCCGATGGGTGCCCGCGAGCGCATCCTGCACGACCTGGAAAGCCGCGGCATGCCGAACGTCTTCGCCATGACCGCCGGCCCCGTCATGAGCCACCGCAGCGCCGGACGCGAGATTTTGGACAAGGTTCAAGGACGGCTCGGCAGCCGCGAGCCCGTGAACGCGCAGTCCCCGGCCAGGGCTTCGGCGTCCGGCGCGGACCTCATCCTGCCGAACCGCGGCGGCGTGCCGAGGCAGGCGCTTCTGGATGCCGTGACCCGCGAACATGCCCGCGACCTCTACGGCGTGCTCGTGCAACGCACCGGCTTGGTCTGGCAGGGGCTGCTCAGCCGCGAGGATGCGGCTGCGGTGGCCGATGTGATCGCCGGTCCGCTCGGTTGGACGGACGAAGACAAGGTGCGGGAGGTGGATGCTTTCCTCGCGCTCCAGGCGCGGCGCTTCGCACCGCCGACGCCGACGCCGACGGCCTCACCAGACCGGCAATAGGCCGGAAGGTTGAAAGACTGAGCCGTCCTTCGGCGTCCCACGGAACCTAGCACCGTTTCTCACCGATCAACTTTCCCGCGCAGGGCAGCGGCGTCCGGGGGCACAAAGCTTCGGAACCGAGGCCCTCAGCGCCCACACTGAGTGTCACGAGACATGCTCGACCAGGCCATCACGACGACGCAAGACCCTCTGCTCGAAACGCTGACCATCAAGAAGACGGTCTTCCGCAACCGGATCATGAGCACCAGCCACGCCTGTGGCCTGGAGGACGGAGGGATGCCGAAGGAGGCCTACCGCGCCTACCATGTGGAAAAGGCCCGCGGCGGCATCGCATTGTCCATGTTCGGCGGGTCGTCCAACGTCGACAGCGACAGCCCCAACATCTTCCGCCAACTCAATGTCGGTTCCGACGAGATCATCCCTCACCTGCAACGCTTCTCCGAGGCCATGCATGCCGAGGGGGCCGCGCTCATGTGTCAGATCACCCACCTCGGGCGGCGCGCCGACCCCTACGCCCAGGACTGGCTGCCCGCCATCGGGCCGTCCGCCCTACGCGAGACCCTGCACCGCGCCATCCCGCGCGAAATGGACGACCACGACATCGAGCGCGTGGTGAATGCCTACGCCGCCGCCGCCCGCCGCTGTTGGGAGGGTGGCCTCGACGGAATCGAAACGCTCGCGGCCGGGCACCTGATCGGCCAGTTCCTTTCGCCCAAGACCAACCAGCGCACCGACCGCTTCGGCGGCAGCCTGGAAAATCGCATCCGTTTCGGCCTCATGGTCCATGAAGCGATCCGCAAGGCCGTCGGCGACGACTTCCTGGTCGGCATGCGCTTCGTCGTCGACGAAGGAATCGACGGCGCTCTGAAGGCGGAGGACTGCATCGCCGCCGCCGAGATCCTCAAGCGGGAAGGAGCGGTGGATTTCTTCAACGCCATCTATGGCTCGATGGACACGGCGCGCGCCCTGGCGGAAGAGAACATGCCCGGCATGGGCACGCGCATCGCCCCATGGGTGACCGCCGTCGGCGCCTTCCGGCGGGAGATCGGGCTTCCGGTGTTCCATGCCGCCCGCATTTCCGACATTGCCACCGCCCGCTATGCCGTCAGCGCGGGCATGGTGGACATGGCCGGAATGACACGGGCACAGATCGCCGACCCCCATCTGGTGGCGAAGCTGGCGCGCGGTGAGGAACATCTGATCCGACCCTGCGTCGGCGCGACGCATTGCCAATCGCCCTACCGCCCCAAATGCCTGCACAACGCCGCGACCGGACGCGAGCTTACCCTGCCGCACGTCATCCGCCCCACCACCGGGCCACGCCGGCGCGCGGTCATCGTCGGCGCCGGCCCTGCGGGGCTGGAAGCGGCGCGCGTGCTGGCGGAGCGTGGCCATGACGTGTCGGTGTACGAGGCGGGCGCCGAGGCGGGCGGACAGGTGCGCATCGCCGCCGAAGGGAAGTGGCGCCGCGACATCATCGGGCTGGTCGACTGGCGGGTGGCGGAACTGGAGCGCCTGGGCGTGACCGTGTCCTACAACGCCTACATGGAAGCCGCCGATGTGCTGGCGCTTGAGCCGGATCTCGTCATCGTGGCGACGGGCGGACTGCCGCAGACGGAGTTCGGTGACGGGGCCGATTTGGTGGTCCCCTCCTGGGACATCATCGGGCGCCAGATTCCGCCGGCGGCGGAAGTCCTGATTTTCGACGGCACCGGCCGCCATCCGGCTCCGCTGGCCGCCGAACGAGCGCATGCGGCCGGCTCGAAGATCCATTACTTCACCATCGACGGGTTCCTGGCGCAGGAGCTCACCTATGCCGAGCGGACCCGCTGGAAGCAGGAGTTCATCCGCATGGGGGTCACGCCCCATCTGGAGCATCGTCTGGTGAAGGTGGCGCGCGCCGGTCATCGCCTCACCGCGACGGTGCTGGATGAGCTGACGCACAACCTGCATGAGATCGAGGTCGACCAGGTCATCGTCGAGATGGGAACCGTGCCTATGGACGACCTGTTCGAAGGGTTGCGCCCCCACGCCGGCAACCGCGGAGTCACCGACATCCCCGCGCTGCTGGCGAGCAAGCCACAGCCCATGCGTGACGAAGGGTTCGAACTGCATCGTATCGGGGATGCCGCAGGAAGCCGGAACGTTCATGCTGCGGTGCTTGATGCGCTGCGGCTGGCTCATGTGTGCTGAGCCTTCACAAGCTCAGCGGCTACATCCTTGACCCGACCTTGCTCATTCAGGCTGGAAAGCAAGCGGCCTGAATGAGCAATGCCGCTGAGGGTAAGTTCTGGCTTACGCTCAGCGGCAAAGGCCATTGCGGCCCCGCAGGCCCGTGCCTACAAAGCTTGCCAAGACCGAAGAGTCCGATGCGGATCTGCCGTCGGTCCTGCTGCCCCCCAGCTGTCGGACCTCTACCGCCGCAAGGTGGAAGCGCTGGAGGCGGCCCTCGCCGGCGGTGAGGACAGCGCCGAGGCGATGGTGATGGTGCGGATCATGATCGACCGCGTCGTCCTGACACCCTCCCCTGCCGGTGCGGGGCTGAATGCCGGCCTGCATGGCGAACTGGCCGGCGTGCTGGCGGTCTGCGAGGGCGCCGTCCGGATGGGCGAGGCCATGACGCACGAACGCCCCGGCTCTTTCGAACCGGGGCGTCTGGTGTCGTTGGTTGCGGGGGCAGGAGGCCGCCGAGAGGTGACACTTCCGCCGGTCACCATCTGACTCCTCAGCGCCAACCTCGGGCTTGGCATGCCGGCAAGCCAGCGTCAGGCGTCAACCCTACGTACCTCTCCTGTGTTTATGCTACTTATAGGGGCGAGACTTCCGCTTCGTCACCTGCCTCAGATCCGGGGCCCATCTCGCTACGCGCCTCCCTCCTCCCGCAGGGCGCGAATCACCACGTCACCGGTGTGGCGCATGTGGTCGCGCAGGCGCTGGCCCATCAGGTCGCCATCGCGCTGGGCCAGCGCCTCCATGAAGGCTTCGTGTTCTTGCACAGACTCGTCCCAGCGGGCCTGCTGGAGGTTCGCCATGTAGCGGGCGCGGCGGATCTTGCCGGAGAAATCGGCCTGCATTTCCGCCAGAACGCGGTTGCCAGACACCTCGGCGATCCGCCGGTGGATCTTCTGATTGGTGCGGAAATAGTCCGACCGCCGGCCCCGGCGGTGGAAGTCAAGCAGCCGCGCGTGCAGATCCTGCAACTCCTCCACCTCCTCCGCGGTCGCGCGCTGGCAGACGAGCTGCCCGGTCATGTACTCCACGCCGGCCATCAGCTCGAAGATGTCAGCCACCTCCTGCACGCACATGCGCTTCACGATGGCGCCGCGGCTGTGCAGCAGCTCCACCAGACCTTCCGATGCCAGCACCTTCAAGGCCTCGCGCAGCGGCGTGCGCGAGACACCGAACGCCTCGCAGAGCTGGCTTTCCGGGATGCGGGCGCCGGGGGACAGCTCCCCCTCCACGATCATGGAGCGCAGGCGCGCCGCCACCTCGTCGTGCAGGGTGACCCGACCGATGGCAGCCCGGCGCGCCGGACGCTCGTTTGCCGAATTCCGCATCACCATGCCTCCCCCCGCTGCCCAGGATTTGAGCGGACCACCGCACCTCCTCCGGAGGCGCAGAAAGCGGACAAACCCATCCCGCCCACATTTTCCCACGAGTATTCAATATGTTACGCATCATTGTAATTCAATATCCAGTTTTGGCAATTGACTTGCAATAGTGCGAAGAGGATCGGGGTTCCAAGAATGAGGGAAGTCAATCCGGTCGAAAGGAGACAATCGACCCGCCGATTTCGCCGTAACTCCCTAATACTCGACCGCGTCCGGTGCAGGTATCGGAGCGCGCGCCGCTCGACTGGAACAGGAGAGGTGCATCCATGGGAACCCACTCGGGATTTCTGGCCGTCCTGGCCGTGGCTCTGGGCGTCACGGCGGGCAGCGCCAACGCCGAGACGCTCCGCATCGCCGGCAACTTCGCGCCGGAACATTCCTCCTCCAAAGCCATGGAGCTTTTCAAGGCCGAGGTCGAGCGCGGCACCAACGGCGCGCTGACCATCGACCTGTTCCCAGGCATGCAGCCTGGCGGCGCCAAGGAGAACGTGGACGCCGTGCGCTCCGGCACGATCTTCGGCACCTGGGTGGGGGCGGCCTTCGTCTCGCGCCTCGTGCCCGAGGTGGAGGCGGTCAGCCTGCCCTTCCTGTTCGAGACCCGCGAGACCGCCTTCCAGGTCATCGACGGCCCGGTCGGCAAGGCCATCGAGGAGAAACTGGCGGCCAAGGGCTTCGCGCCGCTCGGCTGGATGGAGCTGGGCCAGCGCCACGCCACCAACAACACCCGCCCGCTGAAGACCCTTGAGGACTTCAAGGGCCTGAAGCTGCGCATGCAGCCCAACGAGACGCACCTCGCCACCTTCCGGGCGCTCGGCGCCAACCCGGTGGCGATGGACGTGAAGGAGCTGTATTCGGCACTCCAGCAGGGAGTTGTGGACGGGCAGGAGAATCCCTACCCCATCATCCGCGCCAGCCGGTACTTCGAGGTGCAGAAGTACTTGTCCAACACCGGCCACTTCTTCGACTTCATCCCCCTCGTCGCCAACAGGAAGCAGTTCGATGCGCTGAAGCCGGAGTACAAGCAGGCGATCACCGCCGCCTCGGCCAAGGCCGTGGCCGAGCAGCGCAAGCTGGCCGCCGAGGCCGATGCCGAGGCGCTGAAGGACCTCCAGTCCAAGGGCATGCAGTTCGACTCGCTGACGCCGGAAACCCTTGCCGAGCTGCGCAAGGCGACCTCCGGCGTGGTGGACGAGGTGAAGAAGCGCGCAGGGGCCGGCCTGGTCGACCAGGTGCTCGCCGCCGTGGGCAAGAAGGGATGAGCACGCTGAACGGCGTGGCCGCGCCGCCGGGGACCGCCGCCGCGGCCCTCGGCCGGGTGCTCGACGGCATCGACTGGATCGTCGCCAAGGTGGTGACCGGCGCCATGATCGGCATGGTCGTCATCATCCCGGCCCAGGTCTTCATGCGCTATGCGTTGAATCTGTCCATCGACTGGGCGGAGGAAATCTCGCGTCTTCTCTTCGTCTGGACGGTGTTCCTGGCGATCCCGCTGGGCATCCGGCGCGGCGCCCATGTGGGCATGACGCTGCTGACGGACGTCATTCCCAAGGGGTTGCGCGCCGGGCTGGCCCGGCTGATGGCGCTGCTGGGCATGGGCTTGATGGCGCTGGTCGGCTGGCAGGCAGCGATCCTGACGCTCGACCAGTGGGACGAGCCGATGTCCACGCTGGACGTCTCGGTCGGGCTGTTCATGCTGCCGGTCTGCATCGGCGCGCTGCACGGGGCGCTGCACCTGCTGTCCCAGGCGCTGGGGCCGGCATTCCGCCGGGCAGGGAGTGGGCCGACATGAGCCTGCCGATCATCCTCCTCTTCATGGTGCTGGGCCTGCTGGGCATGCCGCTGGCCTTCGCGCTGGGGTTCAGCGCGCTAGCCGGGCTATCGCTGGGCGGCATCGACTTCAACATGTTGCCGCAGCGCATGATGCACGCGGTCAACGCCTTCCCGCTGATGGCGATCCCGCTGTTCATGCTGGCCGGCGAGCTGATGATCCGCGGCGGGCTGGCGGAGCGGCTGATCGATTTGGCGAACGCCTTCGTCGGATGCGTGCAGGGCGGCCTCGCCCAGGTCACGCTGGTCTCCGGCGCGGGCATGGCCGCGGTGTCGGGCGCCGCCGTGGCCGACGCCAGCGCGCTCGCCACCGTGCTGGTCCGCCAGTTGGAGAAGGTGTACGGCACCGGCTTCTCCGCGGCCATCGTGGCGGCGGCGGCGAACCTTGGCCCGGTCATCCCACCGTCGGGCGCCATGATCGTCTACGCCTTCATGGCCGGCAGCGGCGTGTCGGTGGCCGGCATGTTCCTGGCCGGCGTGGTGCCGGGGCTGATCTACTGCGCCGGCATGATGGCGCTGTGCTGGTGGATGGCAAAGCGCCGCGGCTACCCGCCCACGGGCGAGCCGGTCAGCCTCGCCAACATCGCGTACCAGATGCGGCGGTCGCTGGTGATCCTGCTGATGCCCATCGTGGTGATCGGCGGCATCGTCGGCGGCGCCTTCACGGCGACGGAGGGTGCCGCCATCGCGGTGGTCTACGCGCTGCTGGTCGGGCTGCTCGTGACGCGGCGGCTGCGGCTGGCCGACCTGCCGGACTGTCTGCTGAAGGCGGCGATCACCACCGCCATGGTCGGCGCGCTGATCGCCTTCGCGTCGGCCGTCACCTTCCTCATCACGGTGGACCTGCTGCCGATGCGGCTGACCGCCGCGATCAAGGGCCTGACGACCGACCCGCTGGTCTTCAACCTGCTGGTCGCGGCCATGCTGTTCGTGGTCGGCATGTTCCTGGAATCCAACGCCGCCTACATCATGCTGGTGCCGCTGTTCCACCCCATCGCCGTGTCCTACGGCCTGGACCCGCTACATTTCGGCTTCCTGTTCGTCTTCAACCTGGTGCTCGGCATGCTCACGCCGCCGGTGGGCGTGGTGCTGTTCGTCGTCTGCGGCATCGCCCGCATCTCCATGGGCGAGATGATGCGCCATCTCTGGCCCTTCGTCGCCCTGGGCTTCGCGCTGCTGGCCACCGGAATGCTCTTCCCGCCCCTCATCACCGCCCTGCCGCACGCGATGGGCTACTAGGGAGACCCCCTTTGCAGAAGCGTACGTTGATCGGAATGCTCACCCCCTCGTCGAACACGGTGCTGGAGCCGGTGACGGGCGTCATGCTGGCGGGGCTGCCCGAGGTTAGCGCCCATTTCGGGCGCTTCCGGGTGACCGAGATCTCGCTGAAGCCGCAGGCGCTGGGCCAGTTCGGCGACGCCCCCTTCCTGGACGCCGCGCGGCTTCTGGCCGATGCCCAGCTTGATGTGATCGGCTGGAACGGCACCTCGGCCGGCTGGATGGGCTTCGACGCCGACGCGCGGCTGTGCGATTCCATCAAGGCGGAAACGGGCATCCCCGCCTGCACCTCCATGCTGGCGCTGAACGAGATCCTGGAGACGACGGGGCGCAAGCGCTTCGCCATCGTCAGCCCCTACCTGGACGAGATCCAGCAGAAGATGATCGCCAACTACACCGCCGCCGGCTTCGAGGTGGTCGCGGAGCGGCACCTGAACGATCGCGGCAACTTCTCCTTCTCCGAGATCACCGAGGAGCGGATCGAGCGCCTGTGCGCCGAGGTGGCGGAGGCCAAACCCCAGGCCATCGCCATCATCTGCACCAACATGCGCGGGGCCCCCGTGGCCGAGCGCGTGGAGAAGGCCCTGGGCATCCCCGTCTACGACACGGTCTCCACCGTGGTGTGGAAGGCGCTGCGCATGACCGGCGTCGACACCCGCCGGGTCCAGGGCTGGGGCAGCCTGTTCCAGGAACTGGCGTGAGGGAGGGCGGCATGGACCCGTTCGATCTGGTCATCCGGAACGGCACCGTCGCCACCGCCGGCGACGTCCAGCGCTGTGACGTGGGCATCCGCGGCGGGCGCGTCGTGGCGCTCGGCGAGGGGCTTGCCAAGGGCAAGGAGGAGATCGACGCCAAGGGGCTGCTCGTCCTGCCGGGCGGCGTGGACGCGCATTGCCACTTCGACCAGCCGACCGGCGACGGGTCGGTGATGGCGGACGACTTCACCTCCGGCACCCGTTCTGCCGCCTGTGGCGGGACCACGACGGTGATCCCCTTCGCCTGCCAGATGAAGGGCCAATCCTTGCGCGCCGCGGTCGAGGACTACCACCGGCGCGCTGACGGCAAGGCGGTGATCGACTACGCCTTCCACCTGATCGTTACCGACCCGACCGAGCAGGTGATCGGGCAGGAGCTTCCGGCGCTGATCCGCGCCGGCGCCGTCTGACACCAAAAAAAGAACACGGAGGCTCACAGACATGACCAAGTCCCGCACCCTCGCCGCCTTCCTGCTCGCGACCGGCGCCCTTTTTGCGGCGGCCCCCGCGGTGCAGGCCGCCGACCCGACGGCCATGCGCGCCGTCGGCAACTTTTCCTCCAACCGAAAGCATGTGGAGGGGATCGAGCGGCCCTTCTTCGACGCGCTCTCGGACAAGAGCGGCGTCAAGCTCCAGGTCAACTACAACCCGATGGACGTGGTCGGCGTGAAGGCCGACGAGGCGCTGCGCCTGATCCGCTCCGGCGCATTCGACGTGATGAGCGTGCAGATCGGGCAGGCGTCGCGCGATGACCCCTTCTTCGAGGGGCTGGACCTGATCGGCGTCTCCACCGACATGGCCCAGCTTCGCAAGGCGGTGGACGCCTACCGCGAGGCGTTCGACCAGCGCCTCCAGAAGAAGTTCAACGCCAAGGTCCTGACGCTCTGGCCCTTCGGCCCGCAGGTCTTCTACTGCAACACGCCGATCAAGAGCCTGGACGATCTGAAGGGCCTGAAGGTGCGCAGCTTCACGCCGTCCATGGCGGCGCTGATCCAGCACCTCGGCGCCACGCCGGTGACCCTGCAGTTCAGCGAGGTGTACCCGGCACTGCAGCGCGGTGTGGCCAACTGCGGCGTGACCTCGCCCACCTCGGGCAACAGCGGCAATTGGCCGGAGGTGACCAGCCACTTCCTGCCGCTGTCGGTGTCCGGCTCGGTCCAGGGGCACTTCGTGAACCTGGATTTCTGGAAGAAGTTCTCTCCGGAGAGCCAGGCGAAGATCCTCGCCGCCTTCAAGGGCATGGAGGACCAGATGTGGGCGCTGGCGGAGACGGCCAACGCCGACGCCGCCAACTGCAATGTCGGCATGGCCCCCTGCACCGAGGGCACGAAGTTCAGCATGACCGCGGTCGAGGTGACGCCCGCCGACGCCGCCAAGGTGAAGGCAGCGGTGACCGCCGTCGTCCTGCCGATCTGGAAGGAAAGCTGCAACCGCATCGACTCGGCCTGCGCGCAGACCTGGAACGAAACGGTCGGCAAGGCCGCCGGGTACAAGATCGACTGACGCGCTTTGCCCCCACCCCGGCCCTCTCGCGCTTCGCAGGGGAGGGGGGCAAATGTCCGCCACATAGGAAGCTACCCATGGACTCCAGCCCCCTTCATACCCTCCTGAACCCGGTGTGCCGCTTCGCCGCGATCCTCTGCGGCTGGGGGCTTCTGGGACTGAGCGTACTGACCTGCGTCGAGATCGTCGGGCGCAAGTTCTTCGGCTTTTCGCTGAACGGCATCGACGAGATCGGCGGCTACGCGCTGGCGATCAGCACCGCCTTTGGCTTCGCCCTGGCCCTGGTGCGCCGCGCCCACACGCGCGTCGACCTGCTGCTGGTCAGCCTGCCGGCCAGGGCGCAGGCGGTGCTGAACGCGCTGGCAGCCCTCGTGCTCGCCGCCTTCGCGCTGTTCATGGCGGAGCGCGGCTACGCGGTGCTGAGCGAGAGCGTGGAGTTCCGCAGCGTCTCCAACTCGCCCCTCCAGGTGCCGATGTGGCTGCCGCAGGGGCTGTGGCTGGCGGGGCTGGTGCTGTTCGCCGCGGTGGCCGCGGCGCTGGCGGTGGACGCGGTGCGGCGTCTGCTGCGCGGCGAGATGCGAAGCATGAACGCCCTCTACGGCCCGCCCACGGTGCTGGAGGAAATCAAGGAGGAGCTGGGCACGGAGCTGCCCGACCTGAGCCGGAGGGCCGCGCAATGATCGGACTGTGGGAAGCCGCCCTTGGCTTCGCCTTCATGCTCGGGATGATGTTCCTGGGCTTCCATGTGGCGGTGGTGATGTTCGCTGTCGGGCTGCTGGGGGCGGCGCTGACCATCGGTTCGCCCATCGTGCTTGCGGCCGGAACGCAGCTGTGGAGCGCGTCGGACAACTTTGTGCTGCTGGCGGTGCCGCTGTTCGTGCTCCTGGGCGAGATCCTGGTGCGCGGCGGCTCGACCGACCGCATGTACCGGGCGCTGGCGCACTGGCTCTCCCCGCTGCCGGGAGGGCTGCTGCACACCAACATCGGCGCGTCGGCGCTGTTCGCGGCGGTGTCCGGCTCGTCCGTGGCGACGGCGGCGACCATCGGGACGGTGGCTCTGCCGGCCTTCCGCAACCGGGGCTACGACCCGCGCCTCGTGCTCGGCTCGGTGGCGGCGGGGGCGACGCTGGGAATCCTGATCCCGCCGTCGATCAACATGATCATCTACGGCGCCATGACCAACACCTCGGTCGGGCGGCTCTATTCGGCGGGGATTGTGCCGGGACTGCTGCTGACCGCGCTGTTCATGCTGGTGATCGTGACGGTGAGCTGGTGGCGCCCGTCCATGGCCGGAGCGCGCGAGCCGATGGCGCCGCTGCGCGTTCGGCTGCGCGCGTTGTGGGGCCTCGTCCCGCCGCTGGGCATCTTCGCGGTGGTGATGGGCACCATCTACGCTGGCTGGGCGACGCCCACGGAATCCGCCGCGGTGGCCGTGGTCGTCGCGCTGCTGATGACGGCGGCGGAGCGCAGGCTGTCCATATCCATGCTGCACGACTGCTTCGTCGCGACGGTGCAGGTGACGGCGATGATCACGCTGATCGTCGTGGCGGCGTTCTACCTGAGCTTCGTCATCGGCATCCTGGGCATCCCGCAGGCGCTGGCCCGCTTCGTGGCGGAGATCGGCGCGGGGCCGATCGAGACCATGCTGGTTCTGTTCGTCTTCTATCTGATCCTGGGCTGCTTCCTGGAGACGCTGTCCATGATGATCGGCACCATCCCCGTGGTCTTCCCGCTGGTGCTGACGCTGGGCATCGATCCGGTGTGGTTCGGCATCTTCCTGGTGGTGATGTGCGAGCTGGCGCTGATCACCCCGCCGGTCGGCATGAACCTCTACGTCGTGCAGGGCGTGCGGCGCGAGGGGTCGGTCGTGCAGGTCATCCAGGGAACGATGCCGTTCCTGGCGATGATGGTGCTGCTGACCGTCGTCCTGATCTACTGGCAGGACGTGGCGCTGTGGCTGCCCCGGATCACCTTCGGATGAGCGCGCTCCTCCTCGTCCCCGCCGCCGTGCTGACCTCAGCCGAGGCCAAGGCGCTGCCCGGTCTGGCGGTGCTGGTGGAGGGTGGCCGGATCGCCGCCGTCGCTCCGCCTTCTCAACTGGAAGACCGCGGGGCGGAGCGCATCGACCTGCCCGATGCGCTGCTCATGCCGGGGCTGGTCAACGCGCACCAGCACGGCCGGGGCCTCAGCCAGGTGCAGCTCGGCTACCCCGACGACCGGCTGGAGCTGTGGATCAACCGGCGGCGCGGGCGCGACGCGCCGGACCCTTACCCGCTGGCCCTGCTGTGCGCCCTGGAGATGCTGCGCAACGGGGTGACCACGGCGCTGCACGCCAACATGAGCTACGGCAGCGGCGACTATGCCGGCGAGGTCCGCGCGGCGCTGCGCGGTTACGACGAGGCGGAGTTGCGCGTCACCTACTGCGTGGGCGCGGCGGACCGCGGCGGCATCGCCTATGATCTGGAGGAGGCGTTCCTCGCCACGCTGCCGGACGAGCTGCGCGCCTGGATCACCGGGCCGCGCCCGCCCGCCTACGCCGGGAGCGCCGCCGGGACCAAGGCACTGATGGCGGATCTCCGCGCGGACTTCGCCGGGCACCCGCGCGTCCGCTTCGCCTACGGCCCCGCCGGGCCGCAATGGGTGTCCGACGGCCTGTTCAAAGCGCTGGCGGAGGATGCGGACCGGCTCGGCCTTCCCGTCCACTTGCACGCGCTGGAATCGCCGGTCCAGGCGGCGGCTTGCCGGCGCCTCTACCCGGAGGGGGTGCTGGCCCGGCTCGACGCGCTGGGGGTGCTCGGGCCGCGGACCTCGCTGGCGCATGGTGTCTACCTGACCGACGCGGACATGGATCGGGCGGCGGCGCGTGGCGTGTCGGTGGTGACAAACCCCGGCTCCAACCTGCGCCTCGCCAACGGGGCTCCGCCGCTGGCGCGGCTGCGGGCGCACGGCGTGCGGCTCGCGGTCGGCACGGACAACTGCGCCTCCCAGGACGGCGAGGATCTGCTGGGCGAGCTGCGGCTGGCCGGGCTGCTGGCCCGTGACCCGCAATGGGGCTGCCCGACCGGGCCGGGTCCGGCGGACCTGCTGTCCATGGCGACGGTCAACGGCGCGGCGGTCGCGGGGTGGAACGGCATCGGCCGGCTGGAGCCGGGCTGGCGCGCCGACCTCGTAGCGCTGTCGCTGGAGCGCGTCCGCGGCGGGTGGCTCGACCCCGACATGCCCCTGCGCGACGCCGTGGCGGCGCGGGCCTTGGGGCGCGACGTGGTGCTGACTATGGTGGAGGGCCGAATCCTCTACCGCGACGGCGCCTTCCCGCACCTCGATCCGGCGATGGCCCGGAAAGCGGCGGCGGAATCGGCCCGCCGGGCGCGGGACCCACGGGACGACGGTGACCGCGAATGCGCGGTGCGGATCGGCGCGTCGCTGGACCGGTTCTGGAGCGACCGCCTCATGCCATGACCGGCGAGTTTGGCGCACAAATCGGCATGAGGGCGCAGTCCACCGTTGGGCAGCGGTGGTCAGGCGCTCTTGCGAGGGACGAGCATGTCCAAGCCGGTCATGATGTTCATGACCTTGCAGCCGATGGCCGCTTCGATTTTCTGCGCGGGCAGAGTCCGAGCGCGGAGGCTGCGTCCGATGAGAACCTTGTACCTCAGGATCGCCACCTCAACCAGCGATCTGCGGCCGTACTGGACCGCGCGCTGCCAGCCAAGCCGCCCGCGCTCCTTGATCATCCGGACGTGGCGATCGCGCCGGGTGGGGGCGCCGCTTTACCCGCTCGCCCTGCCGACCGCCACCACCCCTGCCTTTTGCACCAATGTCGCGATGAAGGCCAAGGCGGTGATTGAGCCGCTGGCTGATCTCGGCGTGGCACGCAGCCACATCCGGCCACAGCAGTCCAACAACTGAACCGGTTCAGAATGACAACTTTCCAGGGCGGGGTCCGTCAACGCGACGAGTTCCGCACCAACGTCCATCACTCTGCCACCCCGGCTGCCGAACCGGCCGAGGTTCTACCCGGTCCCAACCCCGGCGCAAGCACTGCAACAGAACCTTGAAGACGGTCGGCAATCGCCGGGGCTTCGCTCACATGGCGCCCACCCCCTCCCGCGTCAGAAGGATGGGCGACGCGTTGGGCGGCCACAGCAATGAGGAGTCGATCCCCAGCCAGCGACACAGCACCGGCCAGGTGCCGGCATGGGCGACGATCAGCGGCGGACGGCCGTCCTGGGGCACCGGCAGCCCGTCGAGCGCCACCGTGACCCGGCTGTGGAAGCCGGTGAGGCTTTCCCCATTCGGCACTTCCTCCCGCAACAGGTCGGCCGGGATGGCGTTGCCTTCGAGATCGCCCCAGCGGCGCTCCTCCAGCCCGGCCACCGGGACCACCGGAAGGTTCAGGGACTCCGCCAGGATGGCCGCCGTCTCCAGCGCCCGGCGTTGCGGGCTGCTGTAGATGATGGTAACCGGCTGCTTTCCAGCGGCCAGTGCCGTCGCGGCCTCCCGAGCCTGTGCCCGGCCCCGGTCGGTCAGCGACACATCGCGCGAGCCGGCGAGCCAGCCGCCAAGGTTGCTCTCCGTCTCGCCATGGCGGCAGAAGATCACGGCGTTCAGCATGACAGCCGCCCCGTCAGATCGGCGAACCGGTCGAGAACGCCGTCGTGCGGCAGGCTCTCCAGCGGCACGCGGGTGTAGCCGTAGGGCACCACCAGCACCCGCGCGACACCCGCCGCGCGGGCGGCGGCCACGTCATGCTCGTTGTCGCCGACGAAGACGGTTTCCTCCGGGCGGACGCCCAGCCGGTCCAGCAGCCCCAGCACCGGCTCCGGCGAGGGCTTGCGGGTCGGGTAGCTGTCGCCGCCGACCACCGCGGCGAAACGGCCGGCGATGCCCAGATCGTCGAGCAGCCGCAGCGTCGCCGCCATCGGCTTGTTGGTGCAGACGCCCAGCCGCAGGCCGGCCGCCGCCAGCGCCTCCAGCGTTTCGGCGACGCCGGGATAGAGCACGCTGTTGGCGCTCGGGTCGGCCTCGTAGATCTCCAGGAAGCGTTCGACGCAGCGGGCGGCCTCGTCCGGGGCCGGAACCCCGCCGGTGGCGGCCAGCACGCGCTCCACCAGCTTGGCCGCTCCGTCGCCGACGAAGGAGCGCACTGACGGCAGATCGACCGGCGGGCGCCCCAGTTCGGCGAGCAAGGCGTTGGAGGCATGCATCAGGTCGGCCACGCTGTCCACCAGCGTGCCGTCGAGGTCGAAGGCGACCGCCCGGATGGCAGCGCGGATGGGGCGGCGGTCGAGGGTGTCGGCTGGGTTGGTCACGGTCGCGGCACCTTACTGGCGGAGGAAGCGGGCCTTGTCGGCCGCAAGGTCGAGGATGATCGGGGCGTCCGGGGCGAGCAGAGCATCGCCCGCCTGATGCGGCGCGTCCACCTGTACCAGCTGCCCGCCGACGTCCACCGCATAGCGGATGGAGGCGCCGAGGAACTCCCGGTGCCGGATGATGCCGGTCAGCCGGGCGTGGCCGGGAGCCGGCGGTCCGCCATCGGCCCGGATGACCAGGTTCTGCGGACGGAACATCAGCTTGCCGGCCGCACCCGCCGCCACCGACGGCGGCAGCGCCACCGGCGTGACGCCGTTGCCGACGAAGACGCTCCCCGCGCCGCCGTCGCCGCGCACCTCGCCGTCCAGGACGTTGGCCGTCCCGAGGAAGCCGGCCACGAACAGGTTGGCGGGATGGTCGTAGAGGTCCTGCGGCGTGCCGACCTGCTGCACCTTGCCGTCCTCCATCACCGCGATGCGGTCGCAGATGGTGTTGGCCTCTTCCTGGTCGTGGGTGACGAAGATGGTGGTCAGGCCGAGCTTGCGCTGCAGGCTCAGCAGTTCCTGGCGCATCTGCACGCGCAGCTTGGCGTCGAGGTTCGACAGCGGCTCGTCGAGCAGCAGGACCTTCGGTTCGATCACGACGGTACGGGCCAGCGCCACACGCTGCTGCTGGCCGCCCGACAGTTGCGACGGCCGGCGGTCCGCCAGATGCTTCAGCCCGACCAGATCAAGGGCGGCGTCCACCCGCCGTTCTATCTCCGCCCGGGGCACGCGCCGCTCCTCCAGCCCGAAGGCGACGTTGCGGCGCACGGTCATGTGCGGCCACAGGGCGTAGCTCTGGAACACCATGCCGACGTCGCGACGGTGCGGCGGCAGGGTGGAGATGTCGCGCCCGCCGATACGCACCGCGCCGCGCTGGGCGGTGTTGAAGCCGGCGATCAGCCGCAGAAGCGTGGTCTTGCCGCAGCCGGACGGGCCGAGGAAGGCGAAGAACTCGCCCGGCTTGATGGCGAGGTTCACGTCCTTCAGCACATGGTTGGTGCCGTAGGACAGGTTCACGCCCTCGATGTCGACGCCGACGCTCTCGATCTGGGCGGCGAGCGCGGCCGGGGAAAACTGGTGGTTCATGATGGGGATCCCCTCAAGGACTCTCTTGGAGTCTGTCCGGTGCCTCGATACGCCCCGGACAGACTCCAGGCTTTTGGTTCTCCGTGCGATTCACGCCTCAAGCGATTCCGCTTGAACCGATCGCACTCTAGTGGTCCTGGCCCCGGTCGCGGCGGCCGCGCTCGATGACGACGTGCGACAGGTAAGTGCCCAGGCCCACGATGATGACGGCGAAGATGCCCAGCGCCGCCCCCGGTCCGCGACCGGCCGCCGACTGCATGTAGACGTAGAGGCCGTAGGCCAGCGGGGCGTCGCTCTGCGAATGGACCAGCATGATGGTCGCCGACAGCTCGACCGCCGCGGTGGCGAAGCTGGTGACGAAGCCGGCCAGGATGCCGCCGGACATCAGCGGCACGACGATGCGACTGACCGTTCGCAGCTTGGTGGCGCCGAGATTCTCGGCCGCCTCCTCCAGCGAGGAGCTGACCTGCTGCAGGGCGGCGGTGCAGGCGCGCAGGGCGTAGGGCAGCCGGCGGATCGCCAGCGCGAAGACCAGGATCAGCCAGAAGCTGGACAGGGGCTGGCCGGTAAAGGGCATCGGCACGTCGTAGAAGCTGCGCAGATAGCCGATGCCCAGCACGACGCCCGGCACCGCCAGCGCCGCCATCGCGATGTAGTCCAGCCACTGGCGGCCAGGCAGCTTGGTGCGCAGGACCAGATAGGCGATGGCGGTGCCGATCACCACGTCCAGCAGCGCCGCCAGCGAGGCGTAGAGCAGCGTGTTGGTGATGTACTGCCCGCTCTCGGTGAAGACGGTCTCATAATGCTTCAGGGTGAAGGCGTCGGGGACCGGGCTGAAGGACCAGATGGTGGCGAAGGACAGCAGGCCCAGCCCGATATGCGGCGCCAGCACCAGCACCAGGATCAGCAGCACCACCCCGTAGGCCGCCACCATCTCCAGCGGCTTCAGGCGCCGCTTGGCCAGACCGCCGCCGCCGCGCTGCACCGTGGCGTAATCCTTGCCGCGCATCGCCAGCGCCGACACCCACAGCGCCAGCAGCGAGCAGGCGATCAGCACGACGGAGATGACGTAGCCCATCGGGTCGGAAATGCCGATCGAGGAGATGCGCAGATAGGCCTGCGGCGCCAGCATGTCGTTGACGTTCAGCAGCAGCGGCGTGCCGAGGTCGTCGAACACCTTGATGAAGACCAGCGAGGCGCCGGCGACGTAGCCCGGCATCGCCAGCGGGAAGACGATGCGGCGGAACAGGCGGAAGCCGTGGCAGCCGAGATTCTGCGCCGACTCCTCCATCGCCCGGTCGATGTTCTTCAGGCTGGCCGACAGGTTGATCAGGATGAAGGGGAAATAATGGATGCTCTGGACGAAGATGACGCCGTTCAGCCCCTCCATGAAGGGAATCGAGAAACCGAAATGCTCGCGCAACAGCAGGTTCACCGACCCGTTGCGCCCGAACAGCAGCTGCATCGCCACTGCGCCGATGAAGGGCGGCATGATCAGCGGGATGATGCCGAGGCTCTGGATCAGCACCGAGCCGCGGAATTCGAAGCGCGTGGTCAGGTAGGCGAGCGGCAGGGCCAGCAGGCTCGCCACCACCACCGACATCGCCGAAACGTAGAAGGAGTTCCAGAACGAGCGCATGAACAGGTCGTTCTGGAAGAAATCGGCGAAATTCACCAGGGTGAAGGCACCCGTCGTCTTGTCCTGGAAGGCGACGAAGATGACCTGCACCACGGGGACGACCAGGAACAGCAGCAGGAAGGCGGCGATCAGCAGCGCGGCCAGCGCCGGCCCCGGCCGCACGCGCGCGATGCGGTCGCGCGTGAGCGCAAGTGACGTCATGGAAAGGCCCGTGAACTGGGGAGGAAGGAGGGGACGCGACCGGCGCGTCCCCCATGCACGGCGCGCCGGCGCGTCAGCGCGCCAGGGCCAGCGCCTCGTCGGCCTTCTTGCGGGCGGCGGCGTAGTTCTCCTTGGCGAAGGCGGCCCACTTCTGCTCGATCTGCGCCTGCCGTTCCGGCACCGCGTCCTTGGCCGACTTGCGCTCAACCGTGAAGGCGCCGGCCAGCTGCGGGTCGGCGGCCTGTTCCGCCGTCACCGGCATGGCGGCGACGAGATCGCGCGCCTCGGCCAGCAGGGCCTTGGCCTTGTCGTTCGGCTTCTTGGCGATGGCCGCCTCGGCCTTGTGGATGGCCTGGGTCGCCGCCTTGAGGTCGTCGAGCTGGAAGGTGATGAGCTGGTCGAACAGCGCGTCCACCACGTTGTAGCGGGCCTGCGAGACCTCCACGTCGAAGTTCACCTGGGAGCCCAGCGAGGTGTCCTTGAACGGGTTGGGATAGCCGGCCGGCGCCTTCTCGTAGGTGACCGGATTGACCGGCAGGCGGCGGATCGCCGGTTCAAGCAGGACCTCCTGCCCCTTGGGCGACAGCAGGAAATCGACGAACCCCTCGGCGGCGGCCTTGTTGGGCGCGTTCTTCACGACGCCGACATTGGCCGGGACGATGGTGGTGATGGTGGGGTAGGCGAATTCCACCGGGAAGCCCGACGCCTGCGACGACAGCGCGAAGAAATCGATGACGATGCCGATGCCGAAGGCGCCCGAATTCACCCCGTCCGGCACGCCGAAGCTGCGCTCGGTGATGGTGCGGTAATTGCCGGCCATTTCCTTGTTGGTGCGCCAGCCCTTCTCCCAGCCCTCGCCCTGGAGGATCGTCTCGATGGTCAGGTGCGTCGTGCCCGAGCGCGACGGGGCGGAAATCGCGACGTGGTCGTAATAGACCGGCTTGGCCAGGTCGGACCATTCCTTGGGAATCGGCAGGTCGTTGGCCTTCATGTAGCGGGTGTTCCACATGATGCCGTAGCCGGACGCGGCGAAGCCGGCATACATCCCCTCGGGATCGTTGACCGGATAGGCGCCGACCTTGGCCGGGATGCCGTCCACCTTGGGCTTGTAGGGCTGCAGCAGCCCGGCGCCCTTCAGCACCTCGAAGGCGTCGGGGGCCGAGGCCCAGAACAGGTCGACGCCGTTGTTGGACGCGGTTTCCTGGAGATACTTCACGCCCGCATTGGTGTTGCGGTTGAGGATCTCGACCGTGACCTTGGGGTTGGCCTTCTGGAAGGCCTGCTGGAAGGCGGTCGTCATGTCCTTGGGAAAGGATGTGACGATGACCAGCTTGCCGCTGGCATCCTGCGCGAAGGCGGCGGTGCCGGACAGAAGCAGGACGGCCAGGGCGGCGGCGGCGTTGCGCAGGCTGCGCGTGGTGCGAAGCATGGGTGGAGTCCCTCCCTTTCGATGTCTTATGCTGGACGCTTCAGCAATCTGCGTGCCAGAAGGCGGGGCCTCGAACCATCTGGCTTCGCACGGCATCGATGGGTCAGGACGGGAACATCGCCCGGTCCATGCGGGTAACGTGGGGAACATGCCCTGGCCCGGTCGTCTCACTCCTCGGCGAAATCGTCCCGATTCAGGCCGTGGTGGCGCATCTTCAGATACAGCGTCTTGCGGGTGATCCCCAGCCGCTCCGCAGTCTCGCCGACCCTGCCGCCGCAACGGGCCAGCGCGTCCTCGATAAGCTGCTTTTCGACACGGTCGAGCTGGTCGGCCAGCGGCTCGATCTCCGCCATACCGGTCATGGCGACGGGGAGCCCAACCTGGGCGAGGCCGTCGCCCAATCCCAGCGCCACGCGCTCGGCGACGTTGCGCAACTCGCGGACATTGCCGGGCCAGCCATGGGCGCCCAGCCGGGCCAGCATCGCCGGGTCAAGGGGCGGCACCGTCCGGCGCGACCGGGCTACGGCGGCGTCGAGGAAATGTCGGAACAGCAGGGGCACGTCCTCGCGCCGTTCCCGCAAGGGGGGCAGCGGCACGGTGACGACGTTGAGCCGGTAATAGAGATCCTCGCGGAATTTGCCCTCCGCCGCCAGCCGCAGCAGGTCCACCTTGGTCGCCGCCACCACCCGCAGGTCGAGCGGGATCGTCCGGTTGGCGCCGATGCGCTCGATCACCCGCTCCTGCAGCACGCGCAGCAGCTTGACCTGGAGATGCATCGGCATGCTCTCGATCTCGTCGAGGAACAGCGTGCCGCCGGCCGCATGCTCAAGCTTGCCGATGCGCCGCCCTTGCGCGCCGGTGAAGGCGCCCGGCTCGTGGCCGAACAGCTCGCTCTCGATGATGCTGTCGGGCATGGCGCCGCAGTTCAGCGCCACGAAGTTGCCGTCACGGCGCCGGCCGCCCTCGTGCAGGCTGCGGGCGACAAGTTCCTTGCCGGTGCCGGTCTCGCCAAACAGAAGCACGTCCACCTCGGCATCGGCGAGGTTCGCGACGGTGGCGCGCAGCCGCTCGACGGCCGGTGAACGGCCGATGATCCGTCCCTCCGCCCCCCCTTCGGCCAGCTGCGCCCGCAGGCGTCGATTCTCCAGGATCAGTCCGCGGTGGTCCAGCGCCCGCCGCACCACCTCGACCAGATGGTCGGGTTCGGCCGGCTTCTCGATGAAGTCGTAGGCGCCTTCACGAACCGCGCGCATGGCCATGGCGATGTCGCCATGCCCGGTTACCAGCACCACCGGCACCTCCGCGTCGGCGGCGCGCACCAACTCCAGCAGGGCGAAGCCATCCATTCCCGGCATGCGGACGTCGGTCACCACCACGCCGGGCCAGGAGGAGCCGAGCCGGGCAAGAGCCGCCGCGGGATCCGTCACGGCCTGGACCGCGAAACCCTCCAGTTCCAGCGTCTGGCGGCTGGAGTCGAGCACTTCGGGATCGTCGTCGATAAGCAGGACGGTCATGGATGGGCTTTCACTCGCGGATCAGGAGGGTGATCGGGGGCGATCAGGGGAGGCGGGTCAGGGTGAGGGCGAAGGCGGTCCCGCCGGGGCCGCTCTCGGCCACCGACAGCACGCCGCCGAAGTCGCGGACGATGTTGTACGAGATCGACAGGCCGAGCCCCAGCCCCAGCCCCACCGGCTTGGTGGTGAAGAAGGGATCGAAGATCTGCTCGACCGGATCGGCGGCGATGCCGGGGCCGCTGTCGCGCACCTCGATGCGGACGGCCTCGCCCTCCCCTCCCTCCCCCTTCTCCACAGCCTCGGCGCGGATGAGGATGCGGCGGACCGGAGCGCCGGCCACGGCGTCCAGCGCGTTGCTCAGCAGGTTGACCAGCACCTGCTCCAGCCGCACCTCCTCGGCGCGCACCCGCAGCGGAGCACCGGCTTCCGCCAGTTGCAGATCGACCGCGACCTCCTCCTCGCGCAGGCGGTTGCCGAACAGGGACAGGGCGCCCTGGATCACCGGCTCCAGCTCCACTGCGCCCAGGCGGGCGTCCGGGCGCCGGGCGAAACGCTTCAGGTGGTTTGTGATGTTTGCCATGCGGGCCGTCAGGTCGGCGATCTTGCCAAGATTGGCCCCCGCCTCCTCCACCCGGCCCAGCCCGATCAGCTTGCGGCCGTTATGGGCATAGGAGCGGATGGCGGCGAGCGGCTGGTTCAGCTCGTGCCCGACACCGGCGGCGAGCTGGCCGAGCGCCGCCAGCTTTCCGGCCTGCACCAGTTCCGCCTGCGCCTCGCGCAGTTCGCGCTCGGTGCGCTGGTGTTCGGCGATGGCCCGCTCCAGCCGGTCGTTGGTGGCCTGCAGGTCGGTGGTGCGCTCCCGCACCGTGCGCTCCAGCAGATGCTGCGCCTCCAGCCGTTCGGTCATGTCGGTCAGGGTGACGATGAAGCGCTGCTGCCGGCGCCGCCGGAAGGGGCGGACGCCGACCTGCACCGGCACCGTCCCGCCATCGGGCCGCCGCCCGGTGGCCAGGATGGACAGGGTGGGCGCGATGCCCTCGGCTCCGGCGGAAACCTGGGCGAAGAACGCCTCGACGCGGCGGGCGCCGTCGGCGTCCAGACGGTCGGCGAGGCGTGCCGCGGCGCCCTTCCCATCGCCGCCCCCGTCGAGCGGTGCGATCAGCGCGGCGGCCAGCGGGTTGACGAACTCTATCATGCCCTGGGCGTCGGTAATCGCCAGCCCGGCTTGGGCGTTGTCGATGATCGCCTGGGCGTTCGCCTCCTCGACCGCGATGGCGGTGTCGCGGAAGACCAGCAGCGCCGCCGCCATGTCCGACAATTCGTCACGACCGCCAAGCGGGATGTCGGCCTTCAGGTCTCCGGCGGCGATGGCGCGGGCCGCGTCGCCCAATCGGGTCAGGCGGGAGATCAGGTTGCGGTTGACGTAGAGCCACGCCACCAGCACCGCCACCAGCAGGCTGACCACGGCGCTCGCCAGCAGGGCGGTGCGGCCGAACGCCACCGCCTGGGCGGAGCGCGCGGCGGCGGCGCGGGAATCATGCTCGACCGCCTGGACTTGCCGGGCGATCAGCCCGTTCAGCCGGGCCACGATGTCGCGGTTCTCGGCCAGCAGGACCTGTCCGCGCGCGGCGGTCTCCAGCTCCTCCCGGCGCAGCGCCGGCACGCCGCCCTCGGCCCCGCGCGCGAGCCCGAGTAGCTGGGCCACCACCTGCCCGAGCGACACCCCGTCCGGCCAGTTGGACAGCGCCAGGAGATCGCGCTGCAACCGATCGGCGGTCTCGTCGAGGAAGCCGGCGTTGTCGTCCAGCATCTCGGGCGTGGCGAGCATCGCCGCCCTCGCGATCAGCCCGACCGCGAGGTTGCCGTTGGCGCCGATCTGCAGCACCGCCTCGCTCCGCCGGTTCTCCTCCCGCAGGATGCGGACCTGCTCGGCGGAGGCTTTCCCACTCTCCACCGAATACAGCGCGCTTTGGATGTTGAAGCGGGCGTCGGCCACCAGCGGCTCGATCTCGTCAAGGAAATCGGCGTGGAGCCAGCGCAGCCGCTCGATGGCCTCCTGGTTGCGGCGCGCGAGCGTCAGCCGCTGGCGCACCGTGCCGTCCAGTTCCGCCAGATTGCGGCCGAGCGCGTCGACCACCGGGCGCAGACCGGGAACGCCGCCTTCGATGGCGTCGGTCAGCGTCCGCAGCGCGGACAGCCGGCGGCCCAGCGTGTCGCGGATGGCGTCCATCTCGTCCTCGGTGCGGCTGCCGGCCAGGATGGGAGCGGTGGCGATGATGGCGCCCCCCTCCTCGGCCAGCTTGGCGGCGAGCCCCAGGGCCGGCAGGTGGCTTTCCGCGAACTCGTCCAGCGTGCCGCCCAGCCGGTCGTAGGACAGCCAGCCGAGCGCGCAGGCCGCCACCGACAGAACGGCCACCGCGACGAAGGCCAGGAACAGACGGGCGCGGATGCCGAAGCGCCGCGGACCCCGCCTGCCCCGCGCACTGCCCTCCTGCCCATTGCCCTCCTGCCCACCGTCGGGCAGGGACGGCTGCACCAGGGTGCTCATGGCCAGCCCCCTTCGCCGGCCGCCACCCGCAGGATCACCAGCGCCCGTTCCGCCGCCGACAGCGCCGCGTCCAGCTGGGTCTTGGAGAAGCTCCGCCATTCCTCCGCCAGTTCCTCCTGGCGGGCAGAGACCCGCATGCCCCGGGCCGGCCGCCGCAACGCCGCGGAAAAGGCTGGATCGACGGCCTCGGCGGAGCCGACGGGAACCGCGGTGGCCGCCGCGCGGGCGGTGCGCAACAGGTCGCGGGCCACCGGGTCGGGGTGGGCCGTCAGGCGGTTCTCGCCGTCGTGGATCAGTTGCCAGACGCGGTTGAGCGTCTTCACCCGGAAGGTGATCAGCTCGTCGAACAGGAGATTGACCAGTTCGTAGCGCCGGCTGGACAAGGCCCGGTCGAAGAGGAAGAGGTCGTCGCCGGTTTCGCGGGCATAAGGATTGGGATAACCGACGGGAGCTGCGGCGTAGGCGTCGGGGCTCACCGGCAGGCGTCCGATGTCGGGACGCAGCATCAGGCGCTGCCCGGCCGGCGAAAGCAGAAAATCGATGAACAGGCCCGCCCCGGCCGGATTTGGGGCGGTGCGCAGGATCGCCACGCTGGCCGGCAGAAACACGCCGTCGGCCGGATAGGCGAAACGCAGGCCGCCGCTGTCCGTCGTTCCGCCCTGCGGCGCTTCGTCCTGGCGTTGCCCGGCCTCCTGTCTTGTGCCCTGTCCCAGGAAATCGATGGCCAGTCCGATGCCGAAACGCCCCTTGCCGACACCTTCCACCACGCCATAGCTGCGCGCCGTCACGGTCGCCAGATTGCCGGCGATCTCCAGCCATGTCGCCCAGCCGCGCTCCCAGCCGTGGAGTTGCAGAACCGTTTCCACCATCAGATGCATGGTGCCGGAGCGCGAGGGTGCCGTGATCCCAAGGTGGCGGGCATAGACGGGCCGGCGCAGATCCTCCCACCTGCGCGGGGCGGCGATCCCGTGGCGGTCGAGGTAGGATTGGTCCCAAATCAGCCCGTATCCCGACAATGCGAAGCCAAGATACCCACCGTCCGGGTCGTCGATGGGCTGGTTGCCGACGGTCGCCGGGGCGCCGGTCGGACGGGGAGCGACCGGCAGCAGCAGTTTGGCGGCCTTCAACACCTCGAAGGCATCGGGTGCGGATGCCCAAAAGATGTCCACGTCCTTTTCCACGCGATCCTGCAGCTGAGTGATCGCGGCGGTCGTTTTGCTATTGATCACGCGCAGGCGCCGGTCGGGATGGGCCTGCTCGAACGCTTCGCGCACCGGCTCGTAGAAGCTGGCGGGAAAGGAGGTCAGGACGGTGATCGCTTCCGCCGCGCCCGGCAGTTCCTGTCCGGCAGCAGCCGCGCCCGGCAGCAGCAGGGGCACGCTCACCAGCGCTCGCGCCAGCCTCTGCGCCCAGCTTCCACAGCGGCGCGAAATCCGCTCCGTGCTTGCCCAAACGCCAAGACGACCGACCATGCTGCGTCCACCAAAAACGGCTTCAGAAGGATGCAAGACAACTTGCATGCGGCAGTATGGTTTAATAGCCGCCAAAATCCTCGCGGACAACGCTGCCGCTTTCCGGGCGCAACGTACGCCTCCGGTGAGCGCCGCCTTGGCAAAGCAGGGGGCGACGTCTGAGATTTGCGTGGCGCGTCATTGCGCGGACGCAAACGAGTTGCAAACGTCATGGCTTACCAGCGGGTCGAGGTTCTGACGGGAACGGAGCGGCGGCGGAATTACACGCCGGCGGAGAAGGTCCGAATGGTCGAGGAGGCGTTCCGCCCCGGCGTGGTGGTGACGGAAGCGGCCCGCCGGCTGGGCGTGCACGAAAGTCTGCTATACCGCTGGCGAGGGCTGATGCAGGCGAGCGGGAGCGCGGTGGCCGAACCGTCCAGCTTCGTCGCAGTGACCATCACGCCGGAGCCGACCGTAACAGAACCGCCGGTCTTGGAGCCCCCTGAACCATTGCCGCCTCCAGCGACGCTGGCCACGAGCCCAGCGATCCTCGAGGTCATCCTGCCCGGCGGGGCACGCCTGCGTCTGGAAGGGCCGGTCGATCCGGCTCTGGCGGCGGCCGTCATCGGTGCTCTGGCATGATCCCGGTGCCGAGTGGCGTGCGGGTGTGGCTGGCCAGCGGACACACCGACATGCGCAAGGGCTGGGCAAGCTTGGCGCTTCTGGTGCAGGAACGCTTCGCCCAAGACCCGCACAGCGGCCATCTCTTCATCTTCCGCGGGCGCCGCGGCGATCTGGTGAAGATCATCTGGTATGACGGCCAGGGCAGTTGCCTGTTCATGAAGAGGCTGGAGCGGGGCCGCTTCATCTGGCCCACGCCGGCGGACGGCGCGGTGTCGATCTCGGTTGGGCAGATGGGTTATCTGCTCGAAGGCATCGACTGGCGCAACCCGCAGAAGACCTGGCGTCCCGAGGCCGCGGGGTGACTGCGACACGGTGAATCGACGCACCGGTTCAGGGGCGATTGCGGCGGCTCGACGGCGCGTTCCCAGGTAAACTGGCGCCATGACCGCCGCCCCGCTCCCCTCCACCTCGGCCGACGACGTCGCCAACTTGCGCGCTGCCTTGGCGCAGGCCGAGGCGCGGGCGGATGCGGCGGAAGCCGAAGCGGCGCGGGCCAAGGCGATGGCGTCGAACACCGAGGCGCTGATCGCCGGCCTGAAGCTGGAAATCGAGAAACTCCGGCGCGAACTCTACGGGACGCGCTCCGAGCGCAAGGCGCGTCTGCTGGACCAGTTGGAGTTCCAGCTCGAAGAGTTGGAAGCGACGGCCAGCGAGGACGAACTGGCGGCCGAGCAGGCCGCTGCCAAAACCACCGCGGTGGCGGCCTTTACCCGCAAACGGCCATCACGCCAACCCTTCCCCGACCACCTGCCGCGCGAGCGCGTCGTTGTGCCGGCACCGGCGAGCTGCCCGTGCTGCGGCTCGGACAAGCTGTGCAAGCTGGGCGAGACGATCACCGAGACGCTGGAGGTGATCCCGCGCCAGTGGAAGGTGATCCAGACGGTGCGGGAACGGTTCTCCTGCCGGGCCTGCGAGACGATCAGCCAGCCGCCGGCGCCGTTCCACGCCACCCCACGGGGCTGGGCCGGCCCCAACCTGCTGGCCACCCTCCTGTTCGAGAAGTTCGGCCAGCATCAGCCGCTGAACCGGCAGGCCGAACGCTTTGCGCGCGAGGGCGTGCCGCTCAGCCTGTCCACCCTGGCCGACCAGGTGGGCGCCGCCGCCGCGGTGCTGAAGCCGCTGCACGACCTGATCGCTTCGCATGTACTGGCAGCCGAGCGGCTGCATGGAGACGACACGCCCGTGCCCGTGCTGGCCAAAGGCAAGACCGACACCGGGCGGCTGTGGGTGTATGTGCGTGATGACCGGCCGTTTGCCGGCCAAGCCCCACCGGCAGCGCTGTTCCACTATTCGCGAGACCGCAAGGGCGAGCATCCCGAACGGCACCTGGCCGGCTTCACGGGCTGGCTGCAGGCCGATGCGTTCGCCGGCTATAACCGGCTGTACGAACCTGAGCGCCGACCGGGGCCGATCAGCGCCGCACTGTGCTGGGCGCATGCAAGGCGCGGCTTCTTCAAGCTGGCCGACATCGCCGCGAACACCAGACGCGGCAAGGATGCCCCGCCGATCTCACCGCTGGCGCTGGAGGCCGTGACCCACATCGACGCCCTCTTCGATCTCGAGCGCGCCCTGAACGGCAAGCCCGCGGCCGAGCGGCTGGCGGCCCGCCAGGAGCACGGCGTCGCCCTGGTGGCCACGCTGGAGAACTGGATGCGGACGGAGCGCGCCCGGCTCTCCCGCCATGCCCCCGTGGCCAAGGCGATGGACTACATGCTGACGCGCTGGGACGGCTTCACGCGCTTCCTCGGCGACGGCCGGCTGTGTCTCACGAACAACGCCGCCGAACGCGGCCTGCGCGGGATCGCCCTGGGCAGAAAGGCGTGGCTGTTCTGCGGCTCCGATCGCGGCGGGCAGCGGGCGGCGATCATGTACGGCCTGATCACCACCGCCAAGCTCAACGAAGTTGACCCGCAGGCGTGGCTGGCCGACGTGCTGGCCCGCATCGCCGACCTGCCGCAGAACCGCCTGCCCGAACTGCTGCCCTGGAACTGGAAGGCAATCTGACTGCGGCACTCACCGGATGCGTACGGCGCAACGAAGCCCGGTCATCGCCAAGAGTGCGGCCCCATGACGACGACCGGCCTGCCGGTACGCGTCTCCTTGATCTTGCCCCGGTTGGGTGGACACGGGTTCACGCAGATCTTAGCCCGGCCTGTTCGGGGGTGATGTCTCCGATGGCCGAGTAGCACCGAGCACATGAGCCGGGTCGGAAACTTGTCCCGGTGGTCCTCGATGAAGCGGAACCTCATCTCGGTGCTTCCGAGAAGATGCTGATGGCCTTTTTTAAAATGTCGCGTTCCTGTCGGGCGCGCTCCAGCTCGCGTCGCAGCCGCGCGATCTCCGCCGTCTGCTCGTTCGGCTTGGCCGGCATGGCCGTGCCGGGTACGGCAGGGGCGCCAGACCGTGAGCGCGGCGGGTGGCCTTGGGCTACCCGCCGCCAGTTCCGCAACACCGAGGCCTGGAGGCCCAACTCCCGCGCCACATGCTACAGCGGCCGGCCGCTCGCTTCCAACAGGCCAACGGCCTCACGCTTGAACTCGTCCGTGAAGCATCGCCTCGTCTGCGTCATCGGACACCTTCCCGCTCCACTCGGAGCCTAGAGCATCGCGCCTGAAATCTGAATCGACAGTTGCGCTTGGGCCGTTGACGTGATTCACCGTTGTTGGAGGTGGATCATGGGGCGCAGCTATTCGTCGGACCTTCGGGTTCGGATTTACGGAGAGGTCGAGAAAGGCGGTTCGCGTCGGGCGGCGGCGCGCCGGTTCGATGTGAGCGCGAGCACGGGCGTGCGGCTTGCTCAGCGCATGGCGGCAACGGGCTCGCTGGACCCGGCCCGGCAGGGGCGCCCACCGGGCGGTGGCAAGCTGGCCCCGCATGCCGAACTTCTGATCGGCTGGGTGGAGAAGCAAGGCGACATCACCATGCCCGAACTGGCGGCCAAGCTGAAGGCCGAGCGCGGGGTCACGGTCCACCCCGCCTCGCTGTCGCGCTTCCTGCTCGCCCGCGGCTTCACTGTCAAAAAAAACGGTGCTGGCGAGCGAGGCCGGTCGCGCTGACGTTGCTGAGGACCGCCGGAGTTGGCGCAGCCACCGTCAGCCCCGGATGCGCGAGGAGCCGGATCGGCTGGTGTTTCTCGACGAGACCGCAACCACCACGAAGATGACCCGACTGCGCGGACGGGCCAAGCGCGGCCAGCGGTTCAAGGCCACGGCGCCGTTTGGCCATTGGGGCACCCAGACCTTCATCGCTGCCCTGCGCTGCGACGGGCTGACCGCCCCGTGGATCATCAAGGGCGCGATGAACCGGACGCTCTTCGAGACCTATGTCGAGACACAACTCGCCCCGACCCTGCGGCCGGGCGATGTCGTCATCCTCGACAACCTATCCAGCCATAAGAGTGAAAAGGCCAAGGCCATCCTCAAGGAACGTGGCGCTTGGTTCCTCTTCCTGCCGCCCTACAGTCCCGACCTCAACCCTATCGAAATGGCGTTCGCCAAGCTCAAAGCTCATCTCCGCCGCATCGGCGCCCGTACCATCGAGGAGTTGTGGAGGGCTGTCGGCTCTATCTGCGACCTCTACACACCAGACGAATGCTGGAACTACCTCAAACATGCAGGATATGCGTCAGATTAAACGCTCGAAACTCTAGCTGTGGTGTCCAACCAACCGGGGCAAGATCATCCGGTCCATGGTCGACCGTGTCGTGCTGTCCCCCTGCCCGTCCGGTGCTGGGCTGGAGGCGCAGCTTCATGGCGACCTGCTGGTGATCCTGGAGGCGTGCGCAGAGGCGGACCCGAAACGCCGACAGCCCGCCTCGTTGGAGGCGGGCTGTCAACTGTCGTTGGTTGCGGGGGCAGGATTTGAACCTGCGGCCTTCAGGTTATGAGCCTGACGAGCTACCGGGCTGCTCCACCCCGCGGATGTCTCGATATGGGGTGATGGATGTCGTGCCGATGCCTGCGGATTTGCTTTGGTTATGGCGTCTCTTGAGCCTGAGTGACCTGGCGGCGACCTACTCTCCCACGTCTTAAGACGCAGTACCATTGGCGCGGAGGCTTTTCACGGCCGAGTTCGGGATGGGATCGGGTGTTTGACACCTCGCCATGACCACCAGGTCACCAAGGCTCAAGACCGACGCTTTTCCCAAAGCGTATCGCGGGTTCAGTGCAAGTGAGGTCGAGGATGTATCGAACTGCGGTGCGTGCGTCAAGCAGGCTTGCTGCTGCGCATGGCGCGGTTTGTGGGGTGAGATCAAGCCGATCGAGCGATTAGTAAGGCTTAGCTTCAGGCGTTGCCGCCCGTCCACATGCCTCCTATCGACGTGATGGTCTGTCACGGCTCTCAAGGGAGCTCTGGTTTAGAGGTGGGTTTCCCGCTTAGATGCTTTCAGCGGTTATCCCGTCCATACTTAGCTACCCGGCCATGCCACTGGCGTGACAACCGGTGCACCAGAGGTATGTCCATCCCGGTCCTCTCGTACTAGGGACAGATCCTCGCAAAACTCCGACACCCACGGCAGATAGGGACCGAACTGTCTCACGACGTTCTAAACCCAGCTCACGTACCACTTTAATCGGCGAACAGCCGAACCCTTGGGACCTGCTCCAGCCCCAGGATGTGATGAGCCGACATCGAGGTGCCAAACGACTCCGTCGATATGGACTCTTGGGAGTCATCAGCCTGTTATCCCCGGCGTACCTTTTATCCGTTGAGCGATGGCCCGTCCACGTGGAGCCACCGGATCACTATGGCCGACTTTCGTCTCTGCTCGACTTGTCAGTCTTGCAGTCAGGCGGGCTTATGCCATTGCACTCGACGAGCGATTTCCGACCGCTCTGAGCCCACCATCGCGCGCCTCCGTTACACTTTGGGAGGCGACCGCCCCAGTCAAACTACCCGCCATGCAGGGTCCCGGACCCGGATCACGGGCCACGGTTAGATGCCAGAGACTTCAAGGGTGGTATTTCAAGGTTGGCTCCACCCGGGCTGGCGCCCGGGCTTCCAAGCCTCCCACCTATCCTACACATGAAGTCCCTAGCACCACTGCAAAGCTGTAGTAAAGGTGCACGGGGTCTTTCCGTCTGACCGCGGGAACTCCGCATCTTCACGGAGAGTTCAATTTCGCTGAGTTGGTGTTGGAGACAGCGGGGAAGTCGTTACGCCATTCGTGCAGGTCGGAACTTACCCGACAAGGAATTTCGCTACCTTAGGACCGTTATAGTTACGGCCGCCGTTTACCGGGGCTTCAATTCAAGGCTTGCACCTCTCCTCTTAACCTTCCGGCACCGGGCAGGCGTCAGACCCTATACGTCGCCTTGTGTGGCTTCGCAGAGCCCTGTGTTTTTAGTAAACAGTCGCTACCC